>CAZCVP010000078.1:0-30713 GCA_964501915.1 uncultured Enterobacterales bacterium | reverse complement strand
ATGCCACCGACCTCTCTATGCAATCTCGGCTGGCCGAGACGATGACCGAGCCCCGTCGATGGTGTCGCTCATGTCGACCGGCGGGGTGCAGGCGGCGAGCAGCAGGGTGGCGGCGAACGTCAGGGGAAGGACGTGGGTGGTCATGAGAACCTCCGTGGCGGGGTCCAGATAGGATCTCGGTGAGAGATGTGCTGCGAACGGCTGTTTACAGGATGTTTCAGCCGTGTGACAGGAGCGACGTCCCCCCCCGGGAGCCCCCCGCGTGCCCGACGACCCCACCCGCAGGCAGCTCCTCGCCGGGGTCCCGCTCACGGTCGCCGCCACCACCCTGCCCTCCCCTGCGGCGACCGCACGATCCGACCCGCGGGCGATGGCCCCCGCACCCCCAGGCGGGGACAGCCCCTTCCGGGAGGCCTACCGCGACCTCTGGCGCTGGGACGACGTGCACCGCGGCACCCACAACCTCAACTGCTGGTACCAGCAGAACTGCTGCTTCTACGTCTACACCCGCGACGGCCGCGTGGTGCGGGAGGAGCAGGTGGGCGACTACCCCCAGACGAACCCCACGGTGCCCGACCACAACCCCCGCGGCTGCCAGAAGGGCTGCTGCTACAGCTCCCTGATGTACAGCCCGCCGCGGGTCACCCGGCCCCTGAAGCGGGCCGGTCCCCGGGGCTCCGGCGCCTGGCTGGAGGTGAGCTGGGACCAGGCCCTGACCGAGATCGCCGACCAGCTCATCGAGACCCTGGCCAGCCACGGCAGCGAGTCGATCGTGCTCGACCCCGGCGGCAACATCGTCAGCCAGCTCGCCTGGATGAGCATCTCCAAGCTCTGGGACGCCCTCGATGGCGTCTATCTGGACATCAACTGCGAGCTCGGCGACGACCAGCAGGGCGCCGCGGTGACCTATGGCGAGGTCGCCGGAGACCGGTCCGGCGACGACTACTTCCACTCCGACCTGGTCCTCATCTGGGGCGGCAACCCGGCCTTCACCCAGATCCCCAACTTCCACTTCCTCACCGAAGCCCGCTACAACGGCACCCGCATCGTGGCGATCAGCCCCGACCTGAACGCCTCGGCGATGCACGCCGACGAGTGGATCCCGGTCAAGCCGGGCACCGACGCCGCCCTGGCCCTGTCGATGTGCCAGGTGATGATCGAAGAGGGGCTCTACGACGCCGACCTGGTGCGCGAGCAGACCGATCTCTCGCTGCTGGTCGTCGAGGAGACGGGACGGCTGCTGCGCAAGGACGACGTGACCGGCGGGGCGATGTCCACGCTCTACCACTGGGACAGCACCCGGGACCGGCTCCAGGAGGTGGACCGCTTCTCCCTGGACCTGGGACGAGTGGTGCCAGCCCTCGAAGGGAGCTGGTCGGTCCTCGGCGACAAGGGTCGCCGGCTGAGGGTCAAGCCAGCCTTCGAGCTGCTGGTGGAGTCGCTCCAGCAGTGGACCCCCGAGCGGGCCTCGGAGCACTGCGGCGTGGCCCCGGACACCATCCGCCGCCTGGCCCGCATGCTGGCCGGGGCAGAGGCCGCCACCAATACCTGCACCAGCGGGCTGTCCAAGTACTACAACGGCGACCTGACCCTGCGGGCCCAGATCCTGGCCTTCGTGCTCGCCGGACACCTGGGCACCAAGGGCGCCGGCTACGTGGCCGGGTCCTTCCTGCTCGCCGACGGCATCGACGACCGCTTCTCGGACTTCCAGAAGTACCAGGACCTGAAGTGGCGCATGGGCCTGAGGTGGGGCCTCAAGTACGACTGGAACCGCGTGCGCGGCATGAGTCGCAAGGAGGCGATCACCGTCCTGGCCCAGGACGTCTACCTGTCCTCGCGCATGATGGTGAACTCCACGCTCTTCTGGGCGGTGCACGGGGGGCTGATGGAGCTCGCCGGGCGCACCCGGGAGTGGGACCCGACCCTGCCCCGGGAGGTGAGCGAGTACCTGGACGAGGCGCTCGACAAGCGCTGGCAGGTGCTGGAGCCGGCTCCGGACAAGGACCCGCGTGCGCTCTTGGTCTGGGCCGGCAACCCCCTGCGGCGGGTCCGCGGCGCCCACAAGCTCCTGGAGGTGCTCTGGCCCAAGCTCGACCTGGTGGTGGTCTCCGAGCTGCGCATGAGCAGCACCGCCGTGCACGCCGACTACGTGCTGCCGGTGTCGGGGACCTACGAGAAGGTCACCACGCCGGCGATGAACACCACCACCCTGGCCCCCTTCTTCCACACGACCTGCAGGGCGGTGCCCTCGGTGGGCGAGTCCCTCGACGAGTGGGAGGTGGTGTGCCGGCTCGCGGAGAAGCTCCAGGAGCGCTGCCAGGTCCTCGACCGGCGCTACTACGTGACCCGCCACGGCTCGACGCGCAGCCTGGAGACGATCCACGACGACCTGACGGACCGCGGTCGGCTCGGGGCGAGCCAGGGCGAGGAGCTCTCGCGGCGGGTGGTGCGGGACAGCACGAACCTGGACACGAAGCGCTGGGAGAAGCTCAAGGAGCAGGGCTACACGGGCTTCACCAGCCTCGGCAACACGGTCACCAACTGGGGCAATGCCTGCGACATCCGCCCCGGGGAGACCATCTCACCCCACACCTGGCACACCGAGCACAAGACCCCCTGGGCCACGCTGAGCGGGCGCATCCAGTTCTACATCGACCACCCCTGGTACCTGGAGCTGGGCGAGCAGCTCCCGACCCACAAGCCGCCACCCAAGGTCGGCGGCGACCACCCGATCGTGCTCACCGGCGGCCACGCACGCTGGAGCATCCACGCCACCTGGCGCACCGACCCCACGATGCTGCGCCTCCAGCGCGGCGAGCCCTGCCTCTGGATGTCCGACGAGGACGCCCGCGCCCGCGGCATCTCCGACCACGACCGGGTGGAGGTCTCCAACGACCTGGGGCGCTTCGTGACGCGGGCCCGCCCCACCCCGACGGTCATGCCCGGCCAGGCCGTGATGTACCACGGCTGGGAGAACCAGCAGTTCGAGGGGGGCATGGGCTACCGCAACGTCCAGGGCACTCCGCTCAAGCCCCTGGAGCTGGTCGGGGACCACCCCTACATGAAGCCCGTCACCGGCCTGCGCCAGCCCGGCCAGAGCGACCGCGACACCCGGGTCGAGATCCGACGCCTGGAGGAGGCGACATGAGCCGGCTGGCCCAGGTCATCGATCTCAACAAGTGCATCGGCTGCCAGACCTGTACGGTGGCCTGCAAGCGCCTGTGGACCGACCGCGAAGGCACCGCGCAGATGTGGTGGAACATCGTCAACACCCTGCCCGGTGAGGGCACACCGCGGGGCTGGCAGACCATGGGGGGCGGCTTCGTCGACGGTGAGCTGGTGCTCGGCGAGCTGCCGAGCGCGGAGGCCTTCGGCCTGGCCTGGGACTATGACTGGGAGGCCCTGGAGCGCGCCGGGGGCCCCGGCCAGCGCCCCCTACGCCCCCTCGGGGAGACCCCGACCTGGGGCCCGAACTGGGAGGAGGACCGCGGCGGTGGCACCTTCCCCAACGCCTACGCCTTCTACCTGCCGCGGCTCTGCAACCACTGCAGCCGCCCGGCCTGCGTCGAGTCCTGCCCGGTCCAGGCCATCGTGCAGCAGGACGACGGCACCGTGGTGCTCCAGGAAGACAAGTGCCAGGGCATGCAGCTCTGCGCCCGGGCCTGCCCCTACAAGCGCATCTACTTCGACACCGTGGCCGTCGGCTCCAAGAAGTGCATCGGCTGCTTCCCCCGGATCGAGCGGGGGGTCGCGCCGGCCTGCGTGCGGCAGTGCCCGGGCCGAGCGCGCCACTTCGGCGACCTCGACGACCCGGCCAGCCAGGTCCACCGCCTGGTCCGGGAGTGGGCGGTGGCCCTGCCGCTGCACGCGGACTTCGGGACCGAGCCCAACGTCTACTACGTGCCGCCGATGCTGCCGGCACCCCTGGCCGCGGACGGCACGGTCGACCTGGAGGGGACCCGACTTCCCGAGGACCTGCTGCGAGGGCTCTTCGGTCCCGGCGTCCGCGCCGCCCTCGACCGGCTCCGGGCCGAGCGGGAGAGGCGGCGGCGCGGCGAGCCCTCGGAGCTGATGGACCTCCTCATCTCCCGCCGCTGGCACGACATGCTCGGGGGGTGGGACGCCGCTCCAAACGCCCGGAACTGACGAGTGGACCCCGGCACCCTCTCATTGCCGGCACACCGCTACACTGCCACCATGCCTGTCCTGTGGCTGACCGTGCTCGCCGCGTGTGGTGGGGTCGACGCCCCGGACCCGCCTCACCACGTCGTGCACGCGACGGTGGACCTCCGCGGGACCTGGCGGAAGCTGGCGAGCCGGACCGAAGGCGCCAGGCAGGTCCCCGTGACCTGGACGGCGGACTGGTCCCTGCCCGAGAGTCGCCTGGCCCCAGGAGCCGTCCTCGTCCTGGAGGGCCTCAACTACCGCGCCCAGGTCGAGCTGAACGGGACCGCGCTGGACCCCGTGTTCGGCGGCATCGGGCCGCTGGAGCTCCCGGTGGGGCCCCTGCTCCGGGCGGGGGACAACCACCTCGTGGTGACGGTGCCCTCCCCCGCCGAGGAGAACCGCGCCCTCACCGCCCTCGGAGAGCGCTCGTTTCGGCTGCGGCGCCCCCCCGTCCTGCGCCTCCAGCCCGAGCTGGCCCTGGACACGCCGATGGTCTCCTTCACCGAAGACGGCGCCCAGGCCTCCGTCGCCACTCCCGCCGCCACTCCCGGCACCCGAGTGCAGCTCCGAGCGATGCTCGACGGGAGACAGCTCGCCGACTTCGGCACGGCCGACGTCGAAGGGGGCCTGGTGCTCACGGCGCCCAGGCGGTGGCCCGGCAAGCGGTGGTCCCCCGTCGGCCCGGGCCAGAGGGAGCTGTTCTGGCTCGTGGCGACGCTGTCCGGGCCCGACGGCGAGGTGCTGGAGGTGGCCTCGGTGCGCACGGGGCTGCGCGAGGTCGGGCTCGACGAGGACGGCCTGACCCTCGACGGCGAGGAGTGGCCGCTGCTCGCCGTGCGGGCGGACTACCTCGCCGACCTGGGCCCCCAGCTCGCCGCCGTCGGCGACGCCGCCAACGCCCTGGAGCTGCACGGCGAGCCCTATGACCGGCGCTTCTACGACCTCGCCGACGAGCTGGGCCTGCCGCTGGTGGTCACGCCGCGCTGCGACGGCCGGGCACAGCTCACGTCCAGGGAGGTCTGGGACCTGCGCGAGGAGCTCTGGGAGCAGAACCGCCGCTTCCTCCGGGCCGCAGCACGGCACCCCTCCGTCGTGCTCTGGGTCGCCGAAGGCGACGCGGCGGCCGGGGGGGTCCTGGGACAGGCCTTCGCCAAGGACCCCGCGGGGCGCCTGCTCGTGGGCCGCGACCTGCCCGGCGTGCCGGTCGCCGTGATGCCCGGCGAACGGGTGATCACGGACTTCCCGGACGAGCCCTGGTGGATCGTCGAGATGGGCTACGCGCCCGGCGCCACCGACGCGGGGGTGCCCAGGGCCCTGGAGGCCGCGTTCCGCCTGGGGTCGAGCGGCGGCGTCGTCCCCGGACCGGCCCAGGTGCGGGACGAAGGGCACTGGGGGACCCTGAGCGCCACCCTCGGCGCGATGCTCGAGGAGCAGGGCGGCAAGACCCGCAGCGCCCGGCGGCGGGCCCCTGCCCGGGTCCAGGTGATCGGACTCCGAGAGGGCCAGGTGGCCTGGGTCGAGGCCGCCGGGCTGCCGACCCACGGGGCGGTGGCCGGCCCCTCGGGCACGACGGTCCTCGACGTCTGGCACGACGGCCCGGCCACCGTGACCGTCGGCGAGACCTCCTGGGACGTGGAGCTGGAGGCCGGCGCCTGGGTCGGCCAGACCTGGACGGGCAAGATCGCGCTGGTCCGCGCACGCAGCGACGGGGCCTAGCCGATCACGGTCCCCGTGCTGTCGATGCCCCCCCGCAGCCGGCCCAGGAACCGGGTGTCGACCACCTGCCCGGTGCGAGGCAGCTCGAGCTGGAGCGGCTCGGTGTCGGTGTCGCGGCCCTGCTCCCAGGCCCGGACCTGGGCCGCCACGAGCCGGCCCAGGACCGGCGCCGTCTTGAAGGAGGACCCGCTGGTGCCGACGGCCACGAAGAAGCCGGGCACCCTCGTGCGGTCGACCACCGGGTACCAGTCGCGCACGGTCACGTCGTAGAGCGCCGAGATGCCCTTCAGGGATCCCAGGCGGACCCCCGGGAGGCGCTTCATCAGCCGCAGGCACTGGCGCTCGCCGTAGAGGTCGCTCACACCCTCCCGGTAGTGATCGGGGTCCTCGACCCAGTCCAGGGCGTCGCAGGCCGGATCGGCCGACCCCACCACGATGTCCCGACGGGCGGCCTCGGGCCGGAAGTAGACGCCGCTGTCCATGTCCCCGACCACCGGCAGCTTCGGCTCGCCGGGGTCGTAGACGGGGTTGGTGACCACGTGGACCTCGCGCCGCAGGGCCCGGGTCTCCAGCTCCAGCTCCACGCCGGCGAGGCGGTTGACGAGAGCCGAGTGGGGCCCGGCGACGTTGACGACCGCGTCGACCTCCAGCGCGGTGCCCTCGCCGAGCCGCAGCGCGAAGCCACCGCCCGCCCGGCCGGCGATCCCCACGACCTCCCGCCCCAGCAGGAAGCCGGCCCCCTCCCGCTCGGCCGCCAGCCGCAGGTTGTGGGTCGCCAGGTCCGGGGAGACCACGTAGCCGGCCCCCTCCTCGAAGACGGCCCCGGCGATGGTGGCGCCGCTGTCCTCGAAGAAGGCAGGGTCGGACACGGGCCGCGCCGGGTGGTGGGAGGCGGTGTCGAGGAACGGGAAGCGCTCGGCCACCTGGGCGGCGTCGAGGACCTCCGCACGGATGCCCACCCGGTTCATCGACGCCACGATGCCGTGCAGGCCGTCGTCGATCGCCGGCGGGATGAAGAGCATGCCCGGCCGGTGGAAGACGGCCAGGCCATCGTCGATCGGGCCCAGCCACGCCCCCCAGTCCGCCCAGATCGAGGCCGCCTCGTGGGCCAGGGCGACCATGCCCGGCTGGCTGTAGAAGCGGCGCACGATGCCGCACGACTGGGCGGTCGAGCCGTGCCCGACCTCCCGGTTCTTGTCGACGACCCGGACCTCGTGGCCCTCCCGAGCCAGCGCCAGGGCCGCCGAGCAGCCCACCACGCCCGCCCCGATGATGCCGATCCTCATGGAGACCTCCCGCGCGTCTCCACTACCCCGTTGGCGACGGGAGACGCCGCGGATCGAAGAGTCGGCCCGTCACCGCCGCAGCCGCGGCGCCCGCCGGGCTCACCAGGTAGACCGGCCCGGGGGCGCCCATGCGCCGGGCGAAGTTCCGGTTCGTCGTGCTGGCGGTCGTCTCGCCGGGCAGCGGGATGCCGGGACCGTTGCCGATGCAGGAGCCGCAGCCCGGCGGCGAGACCACCACCCCGAGCCCCCGGAAGAGCTCCAGGAGCCCCTCGGCCTCGGCGGCCGCCGCGACGTCGGCGCTGGACGGCGTGACCGTCACCCGGACGCCCTCCGCCACGGCGCGGCCGCGCAGCACCTCCGCCGCCGCCCGCAGGTCGGCCAGCGACCCCCCGGTGCAGGAGGCGATGACCACGTTGTCGATCGACACCTCCCCGTGAGCCGTCAGCGGGGCCCGGTTGCGGCTGTCCCCCGGCGTGGCGACCGTCAGCGGCACCTCGGACAGCTCGACGTGCAGGACCCGCTCGTAGCCACAGCCGGGGTCGGCGTGGACCAGGTCCGCCGTCGCGTCGACGCCGCGCCGCTCCCGCAGGAAGTCCAGGATCGGCTGGCAGGGCTCGACCACCCCCGTCATGAGCCCCCCTTCGACCGTCATGTTGGTGAGCACGGAGAGCTCGTCGACGGTCCACTGGGCCAGGCCCGGGCCGCCGAACTCGACCACGCAGGTGTCGGTGGCAGAGGAGCGCCAGTGCTCCTCGCGGAAGTAGGGGTCGCCGATGAGGTGGAGGATCAGGTCCTTGGCCGACAGCACGCCGTCGGCGCCGCCGTGGACCTCGACGCGCACGACCTTGGGCACCGTCACCGGGATCAGCCCCGTGCGCAGGGCGAAGGCCATCGCCGTGCTGCCCACGCCGAAGGCGAAGGCGTTGAGCACGCCGGCCGTGGGGGTGTGGGAGTCGGTGAGCACGACCACGTCGCCCGGCGAGGCGTAGTCCTCCACGACGATCCGGTGGCAGACCCCCGGCGGGTGGGCCCGACCCGGCCCGTGGAGGCGGATGCCGTTGGACTCGCAGGCGGCGACCATCTCCTCGGTCAGGCGCATCGCCGGAGCGAGGCGGGCGTCCTTGGCGAACTGGGGCACCGCCTCGTGGGAGATCAGGACGAAGTGGTCCTCGAAGGCCGCCACCTGCTCCGGCCGGAACATCGGGGCCTCCCCCCACTCCTCCTGGTAGAGCGCCACCACCATGCCGGCCGTGTACTCGTGCATGCCGCGGAAGCCGGTGCGGCAGAGCACCTGCTCGCCGGGCGCCACGTGCCCCACGCCCTGGCCGGCCCCCTCGCCCCGCCAGACGCGGTTGGCGATGATCTTCTCGGCGCAGTTCATCGGTCGCGTGGCACGGTCCACGGCGTAGTGGGGGCTCACCTCGCCCGCGAGCAGGCGGGTGCCATAGGACATCAGCCCGCCCGCTTCGGCCACGGCGCGGAAGAAGGGCGGCAGGGCCTCCGAGAGGGCGGCCACGTCGAGGTCCTCGCCGCTCGCGAGCCGGTCCAGCACGCCGCGGTCCGCCGTGAAGGGCATGCCCGCATAGACCATGTTCTCCTGGAAGATGCGCTGGAAGCTGTCGGCCACGACCAGCTCGATGCCCGCGCCCTGGTGGGCCACCACGGCGACCTCCCGGGAGCTGCCGCTGCCATAGGCGTGGCCGCCGACGACCACCTGGAACCCACCGGACCGGATGTCGTCCTTGCGCACGGTCTCCTGGAAGTCCTCCAGGAAGTAGGGTCCGAGGACCTCGCCGGTGTAGCCCAGGGTGCAGGCCTGGCCGGAGATCATCGCGTCGGTGTTGGTGCCGTAGACATAGTCCAGGCCGGAGAGCTCGGGGGAGTTGCCGTCGAGCTGGCTGCGCAGGGTCTCGGCGTGGTCGACGAGGTGCAGCACACGGCCGGTGAGCTTCATCTGGCGTCCTCCTGACGGGCGGCGTCTATCGCGGGAGCCGGCCCGGGTCGCTTCCGTGCCCCCCAGCGCGACCTCTCAGAGCACCCCGCCGCAGCTCCGGCAGACCCGGTCCTCCAGCTCGTTCAGCCCCTGGCACAGCGAGCAGCGCCGGGCCTGCACGACCTCGCTGCGCGGCTCGTCCCAGCTCCCCCGGCAACGCCCGGCCGCCTCCCGGAGGAAGCGGGCGAGACCCTTGTGGGCCTCCTCCGGCTTGCCCGTGAGCTGGATGGGGACCTCGCCCAGGTGGACCTGCTCCTCCCGGAGCACCACGGTGGCGGGGTCCAGCGAAGACCAGGTCACCCGGTGGGGCTCCTCGAGGAAGTTGCGCCACAGCAGCGCGTCGAGGGTGATCACGAAGCCGTCGTTGCCGGCGCCGAAGACCGTGTCGTCGTAGAGCCCCAGCACCTGCTCGGGCTCCAGCCCCTCGTGGACCTTGCAGGAGCGACGGAGCTTGCGGGGCGAGATGACCCCCCGCACGTAGTAGTCGTCCAGCGCCATCAGGTGCCGGGAGGCGAGGTCCAGGAGCACCCGCTCGCTGAACGGGGCGTCCTCGGCGAGCTCGGCCTCCGCCTCCGCGAGGGCCGGGTCGCCGGAGGCCAGCGCCTGGAGCAGGGCGACCAGGTCGGGCAGGTCCTCGGCCTCCATGGTGACCGAGACCTCCACGCCGGCGATGCGGAGGTGGGCGCCCTCGTGGTCCACGGACTCCGGGCGCAGGGCCCCCCAGAGACAGGAGCGGGGGCGCTCGCCGAGGTTCTTCCAGCACAGACGCCGCGCGGTCACCACGAAGCCGTCGCCCCCACCACCGAAGAGCGTGTCGTCGTAGAGCAGCAGGATGCGCTCGTCCTCCGGCAACAACGAGGCATAGGCCCTGCGCTGCTTCGCCTCCTTGGCCTCGGGGATCGACGGTGCCACGTAGAGTCGGCCTCCCTCGGTGAGGTGGTGCCGGATGCGCTGGAGGACCTCACCCTCGTCCATCGGAGGTCTCCGGGCGCAGGTGGTCCGCGAGGAACCGGAAGATGTGCTGGTGCCAGCTCACGATGTTCTCGGGCTTGAGGATCCAGTGGCCCTCGTCGGGGTAGATCAGCAGCTCCGACGCCACCCCGTGGAGCTGGAGACCCTCGAAGAGCGCCAGGGCCTCCCCGACCGGCACCCGGAAGTCGCGCTCTCCATGGACCACCAGCGTCGGCGTCTTCCAGCGGGACAGACCGCGGCTGGGAGACCAGCGCTCGAAGCGGTCACGGTCCGAGTAGGGGTCGCAGCCGAGCTGCCAGCCCCACCAGGCCGGGAAGTCGGTGGCGCCGTAGAAGGCGGTGAAGTCGAACAGACCGGCGTGGCTCACCAGGCAGCGGAAGCGATCGGTGGTGGCGCCGACCTGGTTGGCCATGTAGCCGCCGAAGGAGCCGCCCATCAGGCCCACGCGGTCGGCGTCGACGTCGTCGCGGGCCACGAAGTCCGCCGTGACCGCCATCACGTCCTGGTAGCAGGCCCCGCCCCAGGCGTTGTTCCAGATGCCCTGCGCGAAGTCGTGGCCAAAACCAGTGGAGCCCCGCGGGTTGGGCAGACACAGCGCATAGCCCTCCAGGGCGAAGAGGGCCGAGTTCCAGCGCCAGTGCCAGGTGTCCTGCCAGGAGGAGATCGGGCCGCCGTGGACCCAGATCAGCCCCGGCAGCACCTCGTCCCGCCCCCGGGGTCGCACCAGGAACCACTGGACCTCCGAGCCGTCGTCGACGCAGGTCCGGTGCGAGGACCAGGCGACCCGGTCCGCCAGCGAGCCCTCGCCGGCGAGGGTCGCCGGACAGCGCACCGTGCCGTCGGGCTCCAGCACGTGCACCTCGGGCGGGTGCAGCAGATCCGAGCGCAGCCCGACGATGCGACCGCCCCGGGTCGCCTCGATCCCGGCCCAGGCCGCCTGGTGCGTGCGGCGCACCCGCTCCCCGGTCTCGACGTCGAGGGCATGGACCGCGCACTGGCCGTCCTGAGCCACCAGGAGCAGGGTGGTGTGGTCGTCGAGCCAGCCGTGGGGATGACCGGCCAGGTCCCAGTCCTCGGCGAGCACCCGCGCACCCTGCCCGTCCGCCCCGACCACCGCCGCCTCGAAGTAGGGGTAGTGGCCGTCGACGCGGCGGTGGCGGGCGTAGGTGACCTGCGTGGCGTCGGGGGAGATGAAGGGGAAGAGGAGCTGACTCCGCGGCTCGGCCACCAGGACGGTGCGCTCACCGCTGGCCAGGTCGATCCGGTCGAGACGGCTGTCGGTGATGCGGTCGGGGCCGACCTCGTGGTGGGTCAGGACCGCCCAGGTCCCGTCGGGGGCCACGTCCCAGGCCACGTGCTCGTACTCGGCCACGGCATCGGGCGTGAGCAGCCGCCGCCCCGCCGCGTCGTGCACGACCAGGACCGGTCGAGCCTCGGGCCGCCAGTGATCCCAGAAGCGCACCGGCATGCTGGTGTAGCGCTGGCCGCTCGGCCCCTGCTTGCCGCGCCTCACCGCGGTCTCTCGCCAGGCGTCCTCGTCGACGTCCGGCAGCCGGGCCGTCCACAGGACCAGCACCTCGGCCTGCCGGGCGAAGCGGAAGTCCGTCACGCCCAGGGGCTCGTCGGTCAGGGGCTCGGGCTCGCCACCGGTGCTGGGAAAGGCCCACACCTGGACCGCGCCCGGGGCCTCCAGGTCGTCGCCCTTCTCACGCGGGCGGTTGGAGAGGAAGGCCAGGGTGCCGTCGGAGCGGAAGCGGGGGGTGTGGGCCTCCGAGGGACCGCGCGTCAGCCGCACGGGCGCCCCGGGGGTCTCCAGGTCGACCCGCCACAGCGCCCTCCGGTAGGCGCCCTCTTCGGCGTCGAGCTCCGAGACCACGGCCACCGCCCACGTGCCGCAGCGGGCCGGCACGACCTCCGAGACCCGCCTCAGGCCCACGTGGGTCCTCACATCCTCCATCTCGCTCTCCTTGTGAAACGCTCGCTCCCAGGGGAGGGTATTCCGAGATGTGCTGCAGGCGGTCGCTGTGACGGACTCCGCGGACCGGACCACCATGGCCCGGCTCAAGGCCGACGACCCGGCGGCCTTCGACGAGCTCTGGGCCCGCTGGCGCCACCGCATCTTCCAGTTCCTGCTCCGCCGCACCGGAAGCCGCCAGCACGCCGAGGACGCCTTCCAGCGGACCTGGCTCAAGGTCTACAAGTACCGGCACTCCTACGACGAGACCCGCCCCTTCCGGGCCTGGCTGTTCCGGATCGCCGCCAACGCCGGCCACGACGCGCGGCGCGCCGACGGTGACCTGTTCTACCTGCCCCCCGAGGCCCTCGAAGACGTGCGCTGGGCCACCGGTCGGAACCCCTACGAGCTGCGCGACCTGGCGGCACGGGCGCTGCGCCAGCTCTCCAAGCAGGACCGACGCATCCTGTTGCTCACGATCGAGGGCTTCTCGTCCCCGGAGATCGCCGAGATGCTCGGCATGAACCAGGTGACGGTGCGCGTGAGGCTGCACCGTGCCCGCCACCAGGTCCGGGCGGACCTGGGAGGACCCCATGACTGACCACGACCTGTCCGACGTCGACCGGATCCTCGGTGCGCTGCGCGGCCCGGATCCCCCCGAGGCCCCACCGGCGCTGCCGGTCGAGACCTCCCTGTGGTCGTACCGAGGCTGGGCTCTCGCTGCGGCGGTGATGTTGACGGTCGTGGCCGGCGGGCTGCTGTCCGGCCCCGAGAGCCCCACGGCCCGCGGTGTCGGCGCCGGGGCTCCGGAGGTGGACCTGCGGGTGGTGGTGGACGACGGCGGCCGGGCCACGCGGATCCGCAGAGGTCAGGCCTACCCCCTCGGCCAGCAGGTCTTCTTCGGCGTCGGCGCTGGCGCGACGGCCGAGCTCAGCCTGTGGGTCGACGGTCCCACGGGACGCCAGGTCGTGACCCGCACCGAAGCCGGCCCCGAAGTCCGCACCCTGCCGATGTCCTTCCTGCTGGACGCCGCCGGCACCTGGACCTTCTACCTGGCCGCCGCACCGGTGGGGGTCTGCCCCCCGGAGAGCTGCGACGCCGTCGAGGTCCGGGTCGAGTAGGTCCGTCCGATCACCGGGCGATCGCCGAGGTCGGGGAGCTGGAATGCGAGGGGGAACCGGCCTCTTCCGGCCCCTGGAGCCGAACCGCGGGATCGGGCCACGGCGGCCCCGGGAGAAAGTCCCACTCGCCGCTTCAACCCCTCCTGCTCTGTGTCGATGGGAGCACCATCACAGTGTTCCTGAGGGAGGCGGTCGCCGACCGCTTCCTCCTCCGCCACAAGGGCCCGTCCGGTCTGGTCACCGGGCGGGCCCTACCCCGGCGACGGGGAGGACGGAGGACAGACCCCGAGCCACCACCGCGTCTCCTGACGCCGTGACGTGGCGGTCCGGCTCCCCAGGCGGGAGGTCTACAGGCCCACGACCACCCGCAGCACCAGCCAGAGGGTGAGGAAGGTCATCGCGAAGCCCGCCCCCAGGGCCAGGGCGGCCCGGCGGCTCTTGATGAAGCTGGCCAGCATCATGCCGAAGAGCGCGTGCTCGACCACGTTCAGGGCCACGAACGCCGCGAGCTGCTCGCCGGGCATGTCCTGGAGCGGCCAGAGCATCGGCAGCGTGGAGTGGGCGATCGCCCAGCTCCCGAAGCCACCGAGGAAGGCCCAGCGGACCGGATCCCGGCTCTGGACCGGGGCGAAGCGCGGCACCTCGATGCGCGGCCGGAGCACGGCCACGAGGCCAAGCACCAGCACCAGCATGGCTCCGAAGGCCGCGATGTCGGCCTGCCAGCCCGCCGTGAGACCGGGGTAGAGCCCCGTGGCCGACACCACCCAGGTCAGCAGCCCGTACACCAGGGCGAACACGCCGACCATCCAGGCGCTGGTGGCGGTCATCACCTGGCGCACGGTGGGCACGAACGGGGTGTCGAGGTGGGCCAGCCGCTCCGGGTCGTAGTGCAGCGCAGCCACGGTCGAGGAGGCGGTGGGGTTCTCGAGGCGGCGGCGCTGACGCGACCGGAGAGCGGCGACGGACATGGGCGCTCCGACGAAGAGGGACTCACCCTTCCGACACCTGCCGGGCCGAATCGTTCCCCGCGGTGGCCAGCCAGCGCCGGGCCGATGCGCTCACGACAGGAGAGGCGTGCGATCCCCGCCTCCTGACGGGGAATCCACACCGGACCCGCCCCCCACCGAGATAGGTTCGGCCCCTCTGCACCGAGGCGTCGATCATGACCACCTCCCGCCTGCTGCTCCTCAGTTGCCTGTTCGCCGGCGCCTGCTCCGAGGATCCCGTCGAAGACACCGGCACCGTCGTGCCCGACGTGACCTTCGTCGACACCGACGGCGACACGATCATGGACCAGCACGAGGCCGATCCGAGCGCCGAGGCCCCCGAGCCCGCGGACTCCGGTGACGTCGTCGACAGCGAGCCCTCGTACCTGACCGACGACGCCGACGAGGACGGCACCCCGAACTACCTCGACGAGGACTCCGACGGCGACGGCATCAGCGACCAGATCGAGTCCGGCGATGCCGATCCCTACTCCTTTCCGTTCGACTCCGACTTCGACCGCCTGCCGGACTTCCTCGATCTCGACGCGGACGGCAACTGCATCCCGGACGCAGACGAGGGCCGCGCCGACGACGACGGCGACGGCATCGGCGCCTTCGCCGACATCGACGACGACGACGACGGCATCTCCGACTACTGGGAGATCGGCGCGGACTGCGGCACCCCGGACTCCGACGGCGACGGCACCCCCGACTACCAGGACATCGACTCCGACGGCGACGGCATCGGCGATGCCTACGAGGCCGGCACCAGCGACTACAACGGCGAGCCGGCCGACACCGACGGTGACGGCACCTACGACTACCTGGACGACGACTCCGACGGTGACGGCTTCTCCGATGCCGACGAGGGCAAGTCCGGTGGACCCAAGAAGGAGCCCCGCGACACCGACGGCGACGGCGTCTACGACTTCGCCGACACCGACTCCGACGGCGACGGCATCGACGACTCCCAGGAAGCCAACTACGGCACCGACCCCTACTCGGAGGACAGCGACGGCGACGGCTACACCGACGGCGCCGAGATCTCCGCCGGCACGGACCCCACCGACAGCGGCTCGGTCATCGAAGGCGTCTACGTCGAGGTCGGCGAGCGCGAGGAGATCGAGGAGGCCTTCACCTTCGAGCTGAACATCCAGATGGGCGACGTGGCCTTCCTCCTGGACACCACCTGCTCGATGTCCGGCACCATCAACGCGATGAAGAGCGAGTACGCGTCGATCGTGAGCAGCGTGGCGGCCATCCTGCCCGACGCCGAGTACGGCGTGGCCACCTTCGACGACTACAACTGGCAGACGGGCGGCACCGGCTCCGGCCAGGACCGGCCCTTCATCCTGCTCCAGGAGATCACGGGCAACACCACGGCCGTCCAGAGCTCGCTGAGCGGGATCGGCCTGCACAACGGCAACGACCTGCCGGAGTCCAGCCTCGAGGCGCTGTATCAGGGCATCACCGGCGACGGCTACGACCAGAACTGTAACGGCAACTACGACTCGACCACCGACGTGCTGCCCTACATCTCCCACGCCGGGGACGCCTTCGGCGGGTCCAGCAGCCAGTCCCACACCTCGGGCTCCAGCGGGACCCTGGGCGGCTTCGGCTTCCGGGACTTCGCGATGCCGGTCCTGGTCTATGCGACCGACGCCGAGCTCCGCGACCCGAGCAAGGGCAGCCCGGCGCCTGGTGGCTGCCTCCAGGACGCGGGCTCGAACCACGTCGCCTCGGCCGCCAACAACTTCGGCGCCTACATCATCGGGGTCGCCGTCAGCAACCGCACCCTGGCCACCCAGATGACGTCCTTGGCCAACTCCACCAACTCCCTGGCCGACCTCGACGGCGACGGCGCCGCGGACGACCCCCTGGTCTTCGACTGGAGCAGCTCGTCGTCCGCCTTCCGCACCACCATCGTCGGGGCGATCGAGGACCTGGTCAGCTCGGTCCGGTTCAGCGAGATCAGCCTGGAGATCGAAGGCGACGACCACGGCTTCGTGGTCGACATCGACCCCGCCACCTACTCGCTCTCCGGGGCGGTCACCGGCGAGATCGTCGACTTCACCCTGCTCTTCCGCGGCACGGTCGCCGAGGTCGAGGAGGACCAGATCCACAAGCTCACCCTCAACGTCATCGGGGACGGCGTGGTGCTCCTGGACAGCCAGGACATCTACGTGGTCGTCCCGGGGAGCAGCTACTGATGCGTACCCCCACCCTGATGCTCGCGGCCCTGACTCTACTCGCCTGTGCGCCGGAGAACGAGATCCACGCCACCCCCGACGCCTACGGCGCCAACCAGGGCAGCATCACCGGCCGGGTCTGCCACCCGCTGACCGGAAACTGGATCGAAGGGGCGCTGGTCTACACCAACGTGCTCAATAGCGACGACGAGATCACCGACACCCGGGTGGCCTGGAGCGACGCCGAAGGCATCTACCTGCTCGACGACCTGCCGGCGCCGAACACCTACGAGGTCACCGTCCAGGCCGGCCAGGACCTGCTGGACCTCTTCAGCGTCCAGGTCGAGGAGGCGGAGGACAAGCTGGTCGAGCGGGACAACTGCACCGTCGGCGGCGACCTCAACGTGGCGGTCATCACCGGTGACTACGACGAGTCCAGCGAGATGTTCGAGGCCCTGGGCATCACCAACGTCACCCAGGTCAACGGCCTGACCGGCTCGGAGATCGTCGACTTCCTCACCGACGCCGCCCACCTGGCGGACTTCGACATGGTGTTCTTCGACGGGGGTCACATCGAGGCCGGCGTGATCTACGCCGAGACCCAGGACGACCGCGCGACCGTGGCCCAGGTGCGGGCCGCCATCCAGGCCTATGTCGAGGAGGACGGCGGCCAGATCGTGGCTTCGGACTGGTCCTACGACACCGTCGAGCGTGTCTGGCCCGACGCGGTCGAGTGGCTCGGCGACGACACCGTGGCCGACGCCGCCCAGGTCGGCGAGGCCATGACCGTCGAAGGCACGGTCGTCGACCAGGACCTCGTCGATGCCCTCGGCTTCACCTCCCTGAAGATCTCCTACGACCTCAACGTGTGGCCGGTGATCGAGGGCGTGGGCGAGGGGGTCACCACTCACCTGACCGGCGGCGTCAAGTACCGCGAGGGCATGGAGGTCAGCTCGATCCTCGACGCGCCGCTGGCGTTCAGCTTCGACGCCGGGCAGGGTCGCGTGGTCTTCACCTCCTGGCGCTCCCAGGCGAACCAGAAGGACAAGATGGTCGAGGTGATGACCGAGCTGCTGGGACTCTGAGCCCGTGCTCGCGCTCTGGCTCAGCGTGCTGGGCTGCTCGTTCGTCGACGCCCTGCTGAACGTAGACGGCCCCACCGACGTCGACGGCGACGGCTACGCGCCCCCCGGAGACTGTGACGACGAGGACCCCGAGGTCAGCCCCGGCATGGTCGAGACCCCCGGCAACGGTGTCGACGACGACTGCGACCCGGCCACCCCCGACGGCGACAACGACGGCGACGGCTACAGCTGGCCCGAGGACTGCAACGACGAGGACCCGACGGTCCACCCCGGCGCCCCGGAGCTCTGCGACGGCGACGACGACAACTGCAACGGCGAGACCGATGAGGACCCGGTCACCGACGGCACGGCCTGGTACGTCGACGGCGACAGCGACGGCTACGGCGGTGAGGAGGTCCTCGCCTGCGAGCAACCCGAGGGCACGGTGGCCACCGGCGGCGACTGCGACGACCTCGATCCCGAGGTGCACCCGGGGGCCCCGGAGGTCTGCGACGACACCGACCAGGACTGCGACGGCGAGATCGACGAGGACGGCACCGACGAGCGGACCTTCTACGCCGACCAGGACGAGGACGGCTGGGGCACCGAGTACCTGACCGAGACCTCCTGCTCCCACCCCGGCGACGGCTGGGTGACCCAGGACGGGGACTGCAACGACGGCGACGCCGCCATCCACCCGGGCGCCGAGGAGATCTGCGACAAGATCGACCAGGACTGCGACGACGAGATCGACGAGGACCCCATCGACAGCGAGGTCTTCTACAGCGACCTCGACCACGACGGCTACGGGGACCCCGACTCGGCGACCACGGCCTGCGACCAGCCGCCGGACACGGTCACCAACGACGAGGACTGCGACGACAGCGACACCACCGTGCACCCCGGGCGGGAGGAGGTCTGCGGCGACGGCGTGGACAACGACTGCGACGGCACCGCCAACGGGTGCGGGCTCTCGGGCACGGTGGGACTCGGCGACGCCGACGCCCGCTGGGAGGGTCGCTACGCCAGCGACTTCGCCGGCGGTGCGCTGGCGGGGGCGGGCGACCAGGACGGCGACGGCCTCCCGGACGTCCTGGTCGGAGCGGCCGGCTACTCCAGCGAGACCGGCTGTGTCTACGTGACCTCCGGCGGGGCGGCCTCGGGCACCCTGCCCTCGACGGCCCTGCTGCGTCTCACCGGAGGCGACACCGGTGACCAGGCCGGCTGGGCGGTCGACGGCGGCACCGACATCGACGGCGACGGCACCGCCGAGATCCTCGTCGGGGCGCCCAGGGCCGAAGGCAGCGGGGTGGCGTCGCTCTTCTGGGGCCCGGTCACCTCCAGCCTGTTGCTCTCCATGGGTGACCTGGTGCTGGAGGGCGAAGGCAACAACGACTACGCCGGCTGGACGGTCGCCCTGGTCGGCTCCGACGCGGTCGTCGGGGCGCCCCTGGCGGGCACCGGCGGACGGGTCTACCGGGTGGACGCCAGCAGCGGCGGCACGATGGACCTGGCGGACGCCGCGGGCATCGTCGGCACGACGGCCTCCCAGGACCGCTTCGGGTACTCGGTGGCCGGGGTCGGCGACGTCGACGGCGACGGCAGCGACGACCTGCTGATCGGCAGCTTCCTGGAGGACAGCGGCGGCGACGACGCGGGGGCTGCCTTCCTGTTCACCTCGCCGCCCTCGGGGCAGGTGGACGCCAGCGACGCCGACGCGGTGCTCGCCGGCGAGGCCGACTTCGACCGCGCCGGGTGGGCCGTGGCGGCAGCCGGAGACGTCGACGGCGACGGCCGGCGTTGGGGGTGGGCGCGGGGTTGGCCTAGTTGGACCGCGCGGGGGGGGCGGGGGGGGCTGCGGTTTTCGTCGTGGGCGAGGGCCGCGACGACTTCCAGGTCGGCGCCATCTACCAGGACGCCGGCGGTGGGCAGAGCGGGGTGGTCTATGTCTTCACCCACCAGCCCGGCTCCGGCGAGACCCTGGCCGACGCCGACGGCCTGCTCGTCGGCGAGGTCTCCGGCGACCAGTCCGGCTACTCCCTGGCGAGCGCCGGCGACGTCGACGGCGACGGCAAGGGGGATCTGCTGGTCGGCGGACCCTACAACGACGCCGTGGACAGCCAGTCCGGCATCGCCCACCTGGTGTCGGGGCCCGTGTCCGGCACCGTCGACCTCTCCGCGGCGACGGCCCGGCTGCTGGGGGAGAGCCAGGGCGACTACGCCGGCATCGCCGTGGCCGGGCCGGGAGACGTCGACGGTTCGGGCGAGGACGACGTGCTCGTCGGCGCCTACGGCTGGAGCAGCCAGGCGGGGGCCGTGTACCTGGTGCTGGCGGGGGAGAGGCTCTAGCGATCAGTGCTTGTGAGCGTCCTTGTGCATCCGCGCCCGCGTCTGGCGCAGCCGGTCGGCCGCCGGCAGCCGTCGCAGGCGCTCGGAGAGCTGGTCGTCGTCCTCGCGCCGGAGCCTGCGGACCACGAGGTCGATCAGGCGCGGCGAGAAGCCATACCCCTCGAAGAAGGCCCGCGCGTCGTCGAGGCACTGGGCCGCCTCGACGGCGTGGGCGGGCAGGCTCTCCAGGGAGGCGGCCAGCTCGGGCTGGGCGAAGACGTTGCCGTCGACCCTCAGGCGCCGGGCCAGCTCCTGGCTGTCGTCGCGCTCCATGCCGTCGAGCACGCTGGCGGTGATCGCCGAGAGCAGCAGGTAGGTGAAGGCGCTGCCGTCGGGAGAGCGGAACTCCACCGTCGGTCGGGCCAGGTCCTGGGGGTAGTCCCCCTGCTCCTCCGGGTTGAAGACCTGGTCCAGGCGCTCGGCCAGCTCGAAGTCCAGCGGCACGCGGACCAGGCTGGAGCGGTTTCGGTGCCCCCAGCAGATCCGGGTCGGGGCCTCCTGGTGGGGCACGAGGCGCAGGTAGCTGGCCGCCACGGAGTTCCCGAAGCCCGTCAGGGCGGCCGCGTGGGCGAGCAGGCCTCCGACCAGGCGCTCCCCGTCGGGGCTCAGGCCGCCCTCTGGGACCTTCATCGCGTTCTGCCCGTCCCGGTGGAGCGCCAGGTGCACGTGGAGCCCGCTCCCGGCGATGTCCTCGTCGAGCTTGGGCACGAAGGTCACCGACTGGCCGTGGCGATCGGCCGCCACCCGGATGAGCCAGCGGGCCACGGTGGTCCAGCAGGCGAGGTCCTCGATGGGGAGCAGGTCGAACTCCAGCTCGTACTGCTCGACACGCTTGCCATCGAGCTCAGGCACCGGCGAGTCCAGTCGATCGACATAGCCGACCTCGCTGTGGCAGTACTTCACCGCCCCCGTCACCTCGCTCACGACCCGCAGGATCTCGTCGGCGAGGTCCCGTCCGTGGAGGTAGGGCGCGCTCTGGTGGTAGTTGCCCTGGGCCCGACCCATGAAGCGGTCGTCCTCGCGGGCCAGGATCAGGTAGAACTCCAGCTCCGTCAGGGCATGCAGCGCAGCCCCCGTGCGGGATCGCAGCTCCTCCGCCAGGCGCATGAGCAGGTTGTCCGGCGTGGAGGCACAGGGACCGCCGTCGGCATCGGCGAAGCGGCAGACCACGTCCAGCTCGTCGTCCGCCCAGGGGTTGATGAACGCCCAGCGGTAGACCGGCACCACGTAGAGATCGCTCTCCCCCGGGTCGAACAGGCCTGGGTAGAGGCTGGAGCCGTCCACCCGCTCCCCAGCGGCCAGGATGCGCTCCAGGTAGCGGCGGCTGTTCACGGGCAGCCGCAGCTCCTTGAGCTTGCCGTCGATGCCCGGGTAGTGGAAGTTCACCACCCTCACGCCCGAGCGCAGGCAGTAGTCGACCAGGTCGGCCCGGCACCACTCGGTCGGAGGCAGCCCGAGCGCGCGGACCAGGGGGCGCACGTCGTGGGTGAGCTGGTCCGCCATCTCTGCACCTCCTGCGGAAGGAGCCCCCATCATAAGCAGCGCTGCGGCCGGGTCGGGACCTCTCCCGACGCGGCTTCCCCCCCCCTGTCGCGAGACCCGGGAGGGCGGGGGTTCCCACCGAGTCCCTTCACATCGCCGCTTGGCCCCGGGTCGGGACTCGCCGCGACGTGATCTCGCACACTTGGACGTAGCCGTTCGAGCGTCCAGGCCCTCCCCACCCCAAAAGGCGGCGATCTCGGGCGACTCGGTGCGAGGAGGCGGCGATCTCAGCGGACTCGGCGTGCCCGGGCTGTGAGGACCCGGATGCCGACCCGACCTCCTGGGGTCTACCCTGATCGCGTGGGGAGCCCGCCGCCTACATCGGCCCCGGATCGCTGTCGACCAGGACACACTCCTCTTCCGAGGCGGAGCAGAGCGCCCCGGCCTCCGAGCAGTCCTCGACGTCCTCCCACTCCCCCCCGCTGCAGGTCTGGAGGACGCTGCCGTCGCACCGCCAGGTACTGGTCACGCAGGTCTCCGACTCATCGCCACAGGCGCTGATCACACCGGCCAGCCCCAGGACCACCAGGATCCTCATCTCGTCCTCCTCGACTCGAGAGACAACGAAGAGAGCCGACTCGGCCCCGGGCCGTCACGAGCTGCCGTCTCCAGACGTGCGCCCCGTCAGCGCAACGGATGTGCGGCAGGCCCCACGCGACGTGCCAGGGCATCGGCCAGCAGGCGGTGGAGGTCCCGCCGCATGGTGGCCGTCACGCTGTGTCCGACGCCCTCGTAGGCCCGCAGCTCGACCGGGTGTCCCTGGGCGGCGAGGTCGGCCACCAGGCGCTGGGTGTCGTCGAAGGCGAGGATCGTGTCGGCGGTGCCGTGCAGGGCCACGATCGGCACCGCGGACGGGCCGACCCGGGGAGGCACGAGCTCCGCCGGGAGCCAGCCCGCCACGGGAAAGGCCGCGCCGACGAGGTCCGGGTGCCTCAGCGCGAGGGAGAAGGAGAGCATGCCGCCCTGGGAGAAGCCGGTCACGAGGGGAGGTCCGAGGCAGCCACCCCGGGCGAGACGGGCCCGGAGCGCCGCCGCCACGGTGTCCGTGGCCGCGTCGAGCCCCGCCGCGAGCACCGGCAGGGACTCCCGGCGGCGCACGAACCAACCCCAGCCCTCCCCGATCGGGTCGGTGCCCCGGGGCAACCACACGCGGGCCCGCCCCGTGAAGCCGGAGAAGAGCCCGGCGAAGTGGTCGGGTCGATCGCCATAGCCGTGGATGGCGACGATCAGCGGGAGGTCCTGGTCGTCGCGAGCGCCGCCCGTGAGGAGCTCGGTGGCCTCCAGGGGAGCCCGCGCCCGGACCGCTGGGCTCCAGCCGGACAGCGCGGTGACGCCCGCCAGGCCGAGCAGGCCCGAGAGGAGCTGGCGGCGGCTGGGAGCGCTCACGGCCGGCGCCCGACGACGGAGATCTGGAGCGGCGTGATGAGCCAGGCGCCAGGGGTCGCGGCGACCTCGCGCCAGGCTCGCCGGAAGGCCTCGGCCTCGTCGGCCTCCAGGAAGCCCTCGGCCACCACCCCGTCCAGGTGCTCGCTCAGGAAGCGCTCCACCCACACGTGCTCCGGGCTCCCCGGGGGACCGGCCTTGACCTCCGGGAGGAAGGCCTCGACCTCCAGCCCCGCCTCGGTCAGCACCTGGGGCAGGCGTCCTGCGACCCAGAGATCTCCCCCGGCGGTCCGGATCCGCGTCCGGTGGGCCTCGATCGCGCGGAGCACGGCGGGGTGCTCCGGGTAGAGGTGCAGGCCGTCGTGCACGTAGTCCTGGAGGACCAGGGCCCCTCCCGGTCGGAGCCAGGAGGCCATGCGAGCGACGGCTCCGGCCACGTCGGGCAGGAACCACAGGACCCAGCGGGCCACCACGAGGTCGAAGGCGACCTCGAACCGGACGCTCTCCAGGGTGCCGGAGATCACCTCCAGGCCTCGATGCCGCGCCTCGGCACAGGCGGCCGGATCCGGCTCCAGGCCGAGGGCCGTCCCCGTTGGGCCGACCTCGGTGGTCAGCTCCGCCAGCAGGTCGCCGGCACCACAGCCCACGTCCAGGACCCGGGCCCCGGCTGCCAGGCCGGCGAGCCGGAGAGCACCCAACAGCCCCTCTCGCCACAGCGCGTGCTGGTCCCGGAGCCGGCTCCACTCCAGCTCGCCGTGACCCAGCAGGTAGGCGTCCCGTGCCATCGCGCCTCCGCCGCAAGCATGGCACGCGAGCGCAGGAGACGGACCGGACCTACTCGGCCTCGAGCGACTTGATGTAGGCCAGCACCTCGTCGATCTGGGCGTCGGACAGGCTGGCACCCCACGGCGGCATGAGCGGCGACTTGCCCGCGGCCGCGCCACCCTCCTTGATGACCTTCTTGAGATCGGTGTCGTTCCGGGAGGTCCAGAACTCCGCCGTCGAGAAGTCCGCGGGCTTGGGGTCGAGGGCCGCGGCGGCCGCGCCGTCACCCTTGCCGCTGTCGCCGTGGCAGGTGACGCAGTAGGTCTTGTAGGTGGTGGCGCCATCGGCCTGGGCGGGGGGAGCGCTGAGCAGAGCGGCGAGCATGAGCGTGGTCATCGAAGGTCCTCCGGCGTTGGCAATGGCACGCGCTCCAGACGAGGTGACGGGACCGGCCATTCGGCCGCAACTATGACGCGACCCGTTCAACGGCCATCCTCATCCGCTGAGATCTCCCTGCAACCAGCGGATCGCGCCGTCAACGCTGTCCTCCAGGCCAGCGCCTCCCGCCAGCCTGGCGGCGATGGCCGTGGCCAGCCGGCACCCGGTCCCACGGTGCTCACCCGGCCGCCTCTCATGGACCCAGCGGCGCTCCCGGACCCCCTCCACCAGCCGGTCCACCAGCTCGGCGGTCGGTCCGTGTCCCCCCTTGATCAGCACCGGTCCGCCCCGCTCACGTGCCCAGGCCTCCCCCCCCAGCACCTCGAGCTCGGGGAGATTGGGGGTGACGAGGGCGACCCGGGACAGCAGCGGACCGAGACCACGCAGCCCCTCCGCGTCCAGCAGGCGGCCCCCGGCGCTGGCCTCCAGCACCGGATCGAGCACGATCGGAGCCCGGCTCGCCGCCAGGGCCTCCGTGACCGCCTCGACCACGCTGGCCGTGGCGAGCATGCCGATCTTGACGGCCTCGACCGGACCGGCGGCCTGGATCTGTGCCCTCACGGCCTCGGGAGGCACCGGCCAGCTCCCACTCAGGCCACCAGGGCCCTGGGCCGTCACCGCGGTGACCGCGATCCGGGCCTGGACGCCGTGAGAGACCAGCGTGCGCAGGTCCTCTGCGAGTCCCGCTCCGGCACGGGAGTCCGTGCCGGCGATGACGAGCACACGGGGAGCCACGCAGGGCTCCTATCCGGGACGTCTCAGTGGGAGTAGCTGTACCCGATGACGCCGGCCCGCTCGAAGCCGCGGCAGCGGGCCTCGATCGCCGCGTCTTCCGGGACCTCGAAGTCGGACCACAGGCACACGGCCGTCTCTTCGTCGATCTGGGCGTACTGGCTCGACGAGGGGCAGTCGTAGTCACTCGCCGGGAAGGCGAAGCCGATGTAGCCGTTGTCGATCCGGTCGCAGATGGGGTCCACCCAGTCGCCCCCGGGGAGCTCGACGCCGTAGGTCATGCAGCTCACGACGCCGTCGTCGTCCATCGAGAACTCGAAGCCCTCGGGGCAGCGGCGGACCGAGGCCACGGCCACGCCGTCGAAGTCGGCCGTGACCAGGGAGGTGACGTCGAGCATCTGCACCGCGTCGGGCAGGGCCTCGAGCTGGGCCTGGGTGAGGTGAGGTGCCTCGTCGGTGGCGCAGGCGGCGGTGGCGAGGACGGCGAGGGCGGTGAGGGCGGTGGTGCGCATGTCTGGGATCTCCGGGGGCGACTCGCCCCTGGGGTCGGATCGCCACGTCCGGCACATGAGGGGTGGGCCCAGAGATCCGAAGGGAAGCCCCTCAGAGCAGGGACAACACCGCGTCGCGAGCCAGCTTGCGCGACTGGGCCAGCACGGACATCCCGAGGTCGGCCAGGATCCGGTGCTTGGCCATCGCCGCCGCCTCGACCGCCATGTCGGCATCGAGGATGCGCGAGCGAGCGGACTCGAGGTCCAGGATCGTGCGCTCCTGGACCGCGAGGGCGTGGCCGATCCGGTTCATCGTCGCGCCGACGCCCGCCCGCAGGCGCCCCACCTGGGTCAGGGCACCGTCGAGGGCGTCGAGCGCCTCTCGGGCCTCGTCGACGGTCGCGACCGAGGAGTCGGCGATGCCCAGGCCTGTGGCGGTCGCGTCCACCTCCAGGCCGAAGGGCAGGCGATCCTCGTCCCGGTTGCGGTCATTGGCCTGGATCTGCAGCTCCGGAGGAGGCTCGGCGCCGCTCAGGGTGGCGGCGATGGCGTCCAGCGAAGCCCCGATGTTGCTGCCCTGGCCCCCGCCCATGTCCCAGGTGCTGCCCCCTGTCGCCGAGGTGACAGGGGAGAACGTGCCGTCGTGGCCCGACTGGTTGATGGTGTGGACCTCGATGCCGGCGTCGGCGAGGGCCGTGCCGACGTCGCTGGCGGACGACCCCGTCACGTTCCTCTCAACACCGGTGTCGGTGACCAGCACCAGGACCTTCTTCTCGCTGTCCTCCCTGAAGCTGAAGGCGTCGGGATCGTCGGAGCCGGGCAGGTCGGCGACCCCGGAGACGTTGAGCAGGGCACTCCAGGGGTCCATCGCGGCTGTGCCCACGACGTCGACCCCGGCGACGAGCTGATCGAAGTCGGCCACGCCGATGTCGGCCATCATCGTGGCCCCGTCGAGGAGGTCGGTCCCCATGCCAGCGATGCCCAGCCCCACACCGAGGCCAGCGGTGGCGATGGTGGCGCGGAAGTCGGACAGCGCCGCCTTGAGCGCGTCGAGCTCCCCGGCCATCGACGCCGAGAGATCCAGGACGAAGCCGACCATCACCGGGAACTCCGAGAGCAGCGGCTGATCTCCCCAGGAGGTGGTGACCGCGATCCGGTTGATCTCCACCAGCACGCCCTGGTACTCCTGCTCGACGTAGGCCCGCTCGTCGTCGTCGAGGGTCTCCGAGGCGGCCTGGACCGCGAGCTCGCGCAGCCGCTTCACCTTGTCGGCGATCTCGGACAGACCACCGTCGGCGAAGGCCGCCGCGGAGAGCGCATCGTTGAGGTTGCGCACCGCTGCGCGCTTGCCGCGCACGCTGGCGTCGAGGTTCTCAGCGATCGCGAGACCCGCTGGATCGTCGGCCGCCCGGGTGATTCGAAGGCCGCTCCCGAGACGCGCAGACGCTCGCCTCAGGCCGTCCATCGACCTCGCCAGGTTCCTCCTCAGGACGCCGTCTCCCGCCAGAGACGTCGTGATCATCGACTTCTCTGGTCTAGATGGGCAACATGCGAGACCTCCTCGGAACACTCGACCGTCCGCAGTCGGCGGATGGTCCGGGCCTCCTTGGAGAAACTCCGTGGTCCAGCCCGGCCCCACGGGGGGCACCTGACCTATCGATCCAGTGGGGTGGAACGTGAGCGGACGGACCTGGGGGGCCTCGCCGAGCGCGTCTACCCGCTGTCCCCCACCTCGACCCCCAGCAGCAGCTCGTACTCGGCCACCACCTCCATGCCGGCCCGCGGCACAGCGAAGCCGGTGAAGATGATCACGTTGTCGCCCGGGTGGTGGCCCCAGCCGTCGACCTCGCGCTCGTCGATCTCCACGCCATCCACCCAGACCCGGATGGTGCCCGGCTCGGGCACCTGGTTGAGCGCATAGGTGTCCTGCATGCCGGCCACGTCGAGGCCGACCCGCTGGAGGATCTCGCTGTAGTCGTCGGCGCAGATCGAGTCGGTGTAGCCGCCGGTCTGGACCGCCGCGGTGAGGTAGCGGGTGCCGGGACTGGCCGCGCCGATGCCCGAGGCACACCCGGCCGGCTCGTCCCCGACGATGGCGTGCACGCTCAGCCCGCCCTTCTCTGCGGCCGTCCGCATCGTGTCCAGGTAGGCCGGGACCCGCCCGCTCGACTGGTCGTCCTCGTCGCTCATGAAGATGACGTGCAGCCGGGCGTCGGTGCGCAGGAAGCCGGGGTTCAGGCCGCCGACCAGGGCCAGCTCCGCAGCGGCGTAGCCCTGCTCGTAGCGGGAGCCACCGGTGCCCACCAGCACGGCCTCCAGGAAGGCGGACTCCAGGTCCTCGGTGTCCGGCGTGAGCACCCCCCCGCGAAACACGCCTGCGTCCTCCACCTCGACGTCGGTGGTGACCACGCCGAGCTGGAAGTCGGCGTAGGCGCCGGCCACGACCTCGGTGAAGGCCGTGAAATTCGACGCCATGCGCTCCTGTTCCTCGACCATCGAGGCCGAGTCGTCGATCACCACGAGGATGTCGGACGAGGTCTCGACCGTCGGCACCAGGAAGACGTCTCGGACGGTCAGCTCACCGTAGTCGTACTCGGTGCACCCGGTCGTGGACGCCAGGACGATGTGAAACAGGAGGAGGGCCGACATCAGGCCATCGAAGGTGCCGTCAACCATGATAGCATGCGCGCGGCACCCTCCCCACCAAGCAAAATGGGACTTCTTCCCGCCTTCCTGGTCGCTTGCAGCCAGGGGTTCGCCACCGACGAGATCCCCAAGCCGGTCACCATCGAGGTGGAGCCGACGGACGTGTTCGTGGTGTCGGGTCCCGGCGGTGGGACGCCGCTCGAGCTCGGGGCCTGGGCCACCTACGAGACCGGCGAGGTGGTGGACGTGAGCGATGTGGTGGAGTGGTCGGTCTCCAACCGCTCCGCTGGCGACATCTCCGCGGAGGGTGTGTTCACCCCGAGCACGGCCAACGGCGGCACCACCTGGATCCTCGCCGCGCTGGCGGGCCTCGAGGGCTTCGCCACGGTGACCGTGATCTACAGCGACGAGCTCGTCGTCGACGACGCCGATCCGAGCCTCTTCGCCGATCCATCCCCCGAGGTGCTCTCCGAAGACGCCATCGTCTACCCCGAGGACGGCGTCAACATCCCGCGCAACACCCCCAGCATCAGCTTCCAGTGGTTGGACCTGGGCGCGGACGCCTACCAGTTGACCTTCTCCTCCGGCATCACCGACGTCAGCGTCACCACGACCAGCACCCACTGGGAGGCCGACGAGGCCACCTGGCAGAAGATCGCCGCCACCAACGCCGGTGGCACGGTCGACGTCACCCTCGCCGCCAGCTTCGCCGGCGAGGTCGAGATCACCGACCCGATCACGATGTCCGTCAACCGGATGGATGCCCGGGGCTCGATCATCTACTGGAGCACCTCGGCGGCAGGGCTCCGCGAGATCCCCTACGGCGAGCCGGCGGCGGAGTTCATGACGTCGGCACAGTCCGGCTACTGCGTCGGCTGCCACGCCATCTCCAGCACTTCGCTCGTCGCCTTCACCTACGACGGCGGCAACGGCCCACTGGGCATCAAGCGCACCGACGATCTCAGCGACGTGGTGGGCCACGGCGGCGGCGTCAGCGCCAACTTCAAGACCTTCTCCCCCGATGGTACCTACCTGCTGGGCACCTTCAACGGCGTCCTGACCCTGTACGACGGTGTGACCGGCGCCCAGCTCCACGACGTGCCGCTGGACGGCACCGCAACCCACGTGGACTGGAGCCCGGACGGAGACAGCGTCGCCCTGGTGCTGACCGACGACCACTACGCCGACTGGGTCTTCGACGGCAGCCGGGTCGCCGTGATGGACCACTACGGCGACGGTGTCTTCGGCGAGCCCCGGGTCGTGGTCGACTTCGGCATGGACTACAACGCCTACTACCCGGCCTGGTCCCCCGACGGGAAGTGGATCGCCTTCAACCGCTCCACGGGCGACAGCTACGACGATCCCGACGCCACGCTGTGGGTGGTGGACCCCATCGGTGGTGAGCCGATCTACCTGGAGGCCGCCAACCAGGTGGGCGACCTCACCAACTCCTGGCCCCGCTGGGGACCCCTGCCCGACGACGACATCCTCTGGCTGGCCTTCGCCTCCAAGCGCACCTACGGCAACGTGACCGCCGACGTGCCCCAGATCTGGGTGAACGCCTTCGATCCCGATCGGGCGAAGGCCGGCGAGGACCCCTCGTGGCCAGCCTTCTGGCTGCCCGACCAGGCCCACAACGAAGGCAACCACATCCCGGTCTGGGTCGAGTGATGCTGACCACCCTGGCCTTGCTGGCGGCGTGCGGTGGCTCCGGGGGCGGCGACGGCAGCGGCGAGTGGGCCACCGACTACCTGCCCGAGGACGGCCGCTACAGCGAGTACGGCTGGGCCGGGGTGCCGTCGGCCCAGCCCCTGATGCTGCTGGTGGAGGGCGACACCTGGGACCTGCGCAGCGGCTCGACCTGGAACGAGGCCCAGCAGCTCGGCCCGTTCACCCTCAGCACCGAAGACGGCCTCTGGCTCGACGACACCCTGCTGCTGCCCGAGCGACCGGAGCCCGGCCTCGTCGAAGGCGGCGTGGAGGTGACGACCATGGGGGCCCGAGAGGTCTACTACGGCACCTTCCAGGGCACGGTCACGGTCGAGATCGAAGGGGGGGACTTCGCTGGCGAGAACGTGTTTGCGGTCGGGCATGGACCGATCGCGCTCACGCACCTCGGCGTGCACTGGGAGCTCGTCTACTACGAGTAGGGAGACCGACCAGACCGCCCGCCGCCTCCAGGGTCCGGCGGAATCCCCAACCTACGTCAGCTTTCTTCGGCCAGGAGCCCTCCGAGCAGTGGCATGATGTCGCTTGGAGGGGTGTCCTCCCACTCACGCCTGCACGACCAAGGAAGGTCCGATGCCTGCCTCCCGACTTCTTCCCCTGCTCGCGCTCACCGCCTTCGCCCTCGTCGGGCTCGAGTGTCCACCTCCCGGCGGAGGTGGAGACGACACCGCCGGCGACGACACCGGCCTGACCGGCACGGACGACACAGGGACCACCCCATCCGGCTTCAACGGGACCATCACCGGCACCGTGCGGGTCCAGCTCTACGACATCGACGACGACGACGAGTACGTCTACAAGGACTGGTCGGTCTGGGACGGTCGCTTCCCCTTCGGCGGCATCTGGGTCTACGCCTTCAACACCGACGAGCTGACGGGCGACGAGACCTACTACGCCAACCACGCCATCATGACGCCCTCGATCGACGGGGACGCCTACAGCCTGAGCTTCACGGCTTCGGCCACCGCGGTCCGGGTCGGGGCCCAGCTCGACTTCCACGGCGATCGCGTCATGGGCACCTCGGACCCGGTCGGGGTCTACCCGGACGCTGTGAGCGTCACCGACGGCTCGACCGCCCCCGGCGTCGATGTCACCATCCTGTCCTACTGGAACAACTCCAGTGGCGGCGGTGGCGGTGGCGGCGGCGGCGGC
>CAZCVP010000077.1:0-31850 GCA_964501915.1 uncultured Enterobacterales bacterium | reverse complement strand
TGATCCACGAGGACGCCGACGCCGCCGAGGACCTGGTCACCGACCTGGCCCACCTGCTCCGCTACTCCCTGCGCTCCGCCGAAGCCGACGGCGTGCCCCTCGCCGACGAGCTGGACGCGACCCGCCGCTACCTCCGCATCGAGCAGGCCCGGCTCGGCGAGCGGCTGCGGGTCCGGGTCGACGTCGACGAGGTCCTGGAGGCCGAGCGGGTGCCGGCCCTGATCCTCCAGCCGCTGGTGGAGAATGCGGTGCAGCACGCGGTCGCCCCTGCGGCCGAAGGAGGCCGGGTGCGCATCTCCGGGCAGCGCAGCGCGGGAGGACTGGTGCTGGTGGTGGAGGACGACGGACCGGGGCTGCCGGCGGACGTGGCGGACGGCACCGCGAAGGGCCTCGGCGCCGGCGAACACGGGGGCGGGCTGGCCAACGTGCGCCGCCGCCTCGGCCTGCGCTTCGGCGATGCGGCGGCCCTGCGGATCAGCCAGCCGGAGGGCGGGGGCACCCGCATCGAGCTGAGCCTGCCCGCGAGCGTCGAGGAGGTGATCCCGTGATCCGCGCCGTGGTGGTCGACGACGAGCCGCTGGGACGGCGCCGCCTGCTTCGGCTGCTGGCCGACCACCCGGACGTCCAGGTCGTCGCCGAGGCCGCGGACGGTCGCGCGGCGCGGGCCCAGGTCCTGACCGAGCGTCCCGACCTGCTGTTGCTCGACGTCCAGATGCCGGGCGAGGACGGCCCGACCGCCCTGCGACGCCTCCGCGAGACCCTGCCCGAGGGCGCGCTGCCGATCGTGGTGTTCACCACCGCCCACGCCGAGCACGCCATCGCGGCCTTCGAGCTGGAGGCGGTCGACTACCTGCTCAAGCCCGTCGAGCGCGCGGGGCTGGCCCGGGCCCTGAAGCGCGTCCGGCGACTCGTGGAGGCGCGGCGGGGTGGGGGAGTGAGCCCCGGGCGGACCCCGGTCCCCGTCCGTCCGGCGCGGCTGCTGGCGCTGCGGGGGACCCGCACCATCCCCCTGGACCCGGACCAGGTCGTCGCCGTGGTGGTCGAGGACGCCACGACCTGGGCCTGGACGCCGGAGGGGCGGTATCGGCTCGACGGGACCCTGCAGGAGGTGGCCGGACAGCTTCCGGAGGACTTCGTCCAGGTCTCCCGCGCGGCGATGCTCAGGCCGAGCTGCGTCGCCGAGCTGAGGCCCCTGGCCTCGGGCACCTTCGAGGCGACCCTGCACGGCGTCGAGGGCACGATCCACGTCTCCCGGCGCCGGGCCCGGGAGCTGAAGCGCTCGCTGGGCTGAGCGAAGGACCGCTCGGCGCTCGCTCGGTGGTCCGGCGACCGTTCGACCGGTCTCGGCGACCGTTCGACCGGTCGGCGGCTCTCGGGTGGGGTCGCGGTGGGTAGGTAGCTGTCGTCGCCGGACCCTTCCCCCCGGCACTGGAGTGAGCCATGACCCGCCTCGTCCTCGTCCCCTCCCTGGTCGTCCTGCTGGCGGCCCCCCTCACCCTCGGGACCCGCGCCCAGGCCCAGGACGTCGTCCCCGCCGACGCCCCGGTCCTCGAGGTGGTCGAGAGCCCGGACCTGGAGACCACCGTCCAGGTCCGCAGCGGCCAGGACGACTCCGACGTCACGGTCACCGGGGCCAGCGACCACACCGTGTTCGCCGGTGGCCGCAGGGTCCAGATCGACGCCACCGCGGCGGACGCCTTCGCCGCCGGCGAGCGAGTGACCCTGCGCGGCGAGGTCCTGGACAACTTCCTCGGTGCCGGCCAGGACGTGACCATCGACGGCCCGGTGGGCGGAGACGCCTTCCTGCTCGGCGAGAACCTCGAGCTCGGCGCGGACGTCGGCGGGGACGTCTACGCCGCGGGCGAGTCCCTGTTCGTGCCCGAGGGCGTGAGCATCGGCGGCAACCTCTACTTCGGCGGTGCGACCCTGGAGCTGGACGGCACCGTCGGTGGCAGCCTGCTCGGCGGTGGTGGGGACATCGGCATCGACGGCACGGTGGCCGGCGACGTCCGGGTGGACGCCGGCGACGTGCGGATCGGGCCCGGCGCGACCATCGGCGGCGACCTCTCCTACGAGTCACCGGAGCAGGGCGACGTCTCCGACCTCGCCGCGATCGGTGGCCTGGTGGACTGGACGGAGAAGGTGCAGTCGGTCCGCGATCACTCCGACTCCGGCTCGTCGTTCGGAGGGGCGCTCTTCCGCCTCTTCCTCTTCCTGGGCTCGCTGATCATCGGCAGCGTCCTGCTGGTGCTGTTCCCCCGCGTGGTGTCCCGTCCGGCCGAGGTCCTCGAGCAGGAGGCCCCGGTCTCGCTCGGCATCGGCTTCGCCGCCCTGATCGGCGTGCCGGTGCTCGCCCTGGTGCTGGCGCTGTTCATCCTGCCGATCCCGCTCTCGCTGCTGTCGATGGCCGTCTACGTGCCGGCGCTCGTGCTCGCCCGCTACGTCGCGGCCTACACGGTCGGCAAGCTGGTCCTGGAGCGCCTGGGCCGCTCGGCGAAGCCCTTCGGTGCCCTGGTGGCCGGCCTGGCGCTCCTGCACCTGGTGTACGCCGTGCCGCTGGTCGGAGGCCTCGTGTCGCTGTGCGCCACGGTCCTCGGCCTGGGGGCGCTCTTCCTCGCCGCTCGCCGGGCGGCAGGTCCGATGGACGAGCCTGCGGTGGCCTGATCCTCTCCGCTGAGCAGCCGGCCGGGCCCCTCGTGGGTCCGGCCGCGCAGCTTCGGGGTCACGGCCACTGGTGCCCGCGCTCGGAAGTCTCTGACCACCCCGAGGGTCCGCTCTGGAGGGCGCCCACTGGTACGAATATCGCACGGCACCCTGGGACCAGGCCCGCGCGAGCCTCGTGGCGCGGCTGCTCGAGGCGGTCTTGAGCCCAGCGGAGCTGGTGGCGGCTTGGTGGGACAACCCGGACCGTCAGGTGAGACGAGCCGCTGCCGAGGCCATCGGACGCGACCGGGAGCGCTCCGAGGCCGCCTGGGAGAAGGTCCTCGAAGACCTGCAGCCGATGCCGGGCTCAGGGGACCTGGAGCGACGCCTCGCCCAGGTCCGTCGAGCCGGGGAGCTGTCTCCGGATCCCCTCTGGGCGGGTTTCCTGGCGAGGCGGGTGCACTGGTGGCAGCAGTGGGAGCTGGCCCCGGAGGTCCGGCCGATCCTGGACCGTGCCGGCCTCGAGCCGGTCCTCGCCGCCTGGGACTTCCGCGACCACATCGAGGGGGGATCCTCTCCCCGGGACGCCCTGCGCCGACTGATCCCCCGCCTGGTGCGCATCGCGAACCTGGGCTCCAGGACGCCCCTGGCGCAGTGGCCCATCGCCCTGGAAGCCGTCCTCGGCACTCTCCAGCGCATCGAGCAGCGTGGACATCCCTGGCGCCTGAGCGACAGGGAGCGTGCACAGCTTGCCCAGATTCCCGCCTTCCGCTCGGCCTTCTTGTTGCGGGGCAAGCGTCCCGGAGACGATCCGCTCATCGACCCGGTCGACTTGCTGGGGCAGGGGCTGGCTCGCCCACTCCCCGACGGCGCGGAGCTGCTGGTCTCCTCGGCCCGGCACCGCCACCGCTCCCTCTTCGACCTGGTCCTTCGGACCCTCGAACCCGAGGGCCTCCACCCGTGGAGCCTCCCCCCCGCTCCCGAGCCTTCCCGTCCCTGTCCGTCCGCAGCAGACAGGCTCGTCGGCTTGTTGACCCGTGCTCTTGCCTCGCCCTACGGATCTGGACTGCGAGCGGTCGTGCTCACCTGGTCAGCCTCCTTCGGTGGCCTCTCCGAGGAGGTCTGGGACGCCCTGCTGGCTGCGATCGCCGGGACTCCGGAGTCGTCGGACGAGGAGGTGGTCAGGGTCCTACCTGCGGTCGAGTCAGGGCTCGTCGCCCTGGGGACCATCCATCCCGAGCGGCTCGTTCAGCTCACGTCTCACCTGGCCGCGTCCGGGGCCCTCCAAGAGGCGGCCTGGCGGGCGGGTGCCTTGTCCGAGCAGCTCACTCAGAAGACAAAGGCTCGCCTGCACCCCGAGCTGCAGCGCGTCGTCGCCGAGTTGGGGCTTGGCGCAGAGGGCCGTTGACGGCCAGCAGCGCCGGCCGGTCTGCTCCATGATCAGATCATCCCCAACAACGACTCCAAGCTCTCCTGCAGCACCGCCGCGTCACCATGCGTCAGCGGATCGTTGTCCGAGAGCTCGGCGAGCACGGCCAGGGTCTCTCGCACCGCCGCCAGGGTCGACTCGGGGAAGAGCTCCTCGCCGGTGTGGTCCAGCCAGGCCACGAAGTAGGCGCCGACCTCGGGCCGGTCCAGCAGGGCCGGACCGGCGTCGAGCTTGCCCGTCGCCCGCATCGCCCGGACACAGAGCAGGGCCCCCTGCATCCAGGCCCCGGCGAGGACCAGGGGGATGTTCTCCTCCCCCACGTGGTCGGCGAAGACGGTCGGCATCGCCGGGTAGTGCTGCTGGAGCACCGCCACCCAGGCGTCGCCGCTGACGCCGTTGGCGGCTTCATCGATCATTGCGTCGACCAGGCCCAGGGCGGGCCCGTCGCTGCGAATGGCCTCCAGGCCCTCGCGGATGCGCTGCAGTCGCGCGACCACGATCTCCGGGTCCTGGCGCGGCGCCTCGACCATCAGGGCGCCGAGCTCGGCACCGGTGCGGACGGAGGCCAGCTCGGCGACGATGACGTCGGTGGTGCGCTCGACCTCCTGGGCCTCCTTGGCCAGGCGTCCGGCCAGCCCGAAGGGCGCGGCCTGGGCCTGGAAGCGGGCCGGCTCCAGGAGCAGCTCGACGCCGGAGGGCAGCGGGTCGAAGGCCGGCACTGGCGGCGGTTCGGGGGCCGAGACCGTGGTCTCGGGGGCCGGCGGGGCCTCGCCGACCTCTCCACCGCCCGAACAAGCGATCAGGAGCCAGAAGACCGTCATTCGACGATCAACGCCACCGCCTGGTCCGCGTGGGGGGTCACGTCGAAGTCCTCCAGCTCGGCGCCGAGCTGGTTGGGAATCTGCCACATCTGGCCGGTCTGGGCGACCGCGATGAGCGACCATGGGCCTGCGGGCAGGTCTTCTCCGTAGAAGAGGGTCTGGGATCCATCGGCCTCGACCCGGGCGCCGGCCTGGGTGAAGATGACCGAGAGCGAGTCGCTGGCGAAGAGATCTCCGGCGCCGTAGCCCCCGAATTGGTAGACCTCGTGGGAGACGGTCAGCTCGCTGACCCAGGGGACGGCCTCGGGGTCCAGGTCCGGGTCGGTGGGGACCCCGTCGGCGTCGGCATAGGTCGCCATGTAGACCCGCGGCCACACGTCCTTGCGGCCGGCCGCGGCGAGGCTCTCGTTGGGGTGGGGGTCGATCTCGCCGTCGCCGTCGGCGTCGACCAGCTCGATCCAGAACGCGGGGTCGCAGCGCCCTTCGGTGTCGTCGGGGTCGGGGACCTCCAGCAGCGGGTGGTCCACGCCGGTGATCTCGAGGACCACGCCCTGGGGGGTGGCGGCGCTCCGGCTCACCGAGGGCGTCTGCTCGCTCAGGGTGAAGACCGGGCGCTCGATGGCCAGGGCGTCACCGACCAGGATCTCCAGGCCGTCGACCGCCGAGGGGATCGGGATGGTGTCAGGGTCGTCGTCGATACCGACGCTCAGCACGGCCGGTCCGGTGGCCGCGGTGCTCTCCACGAAGGCGCCGAGGCGGTCGCCGCAGGTGGCGCTGGTGGTGAAGTCGTAGAAGGGGTTGAAGTCCCGGTCGACGTCGACCAGGGCCGTGATCAGCCAGGAGCCGGCGCCGACACCGGCCATCTTCCAGTCGGCGACCTCCAGGCCGTGGTCCACCGGCCGCTGCCAGGCGCTCTCCGGCACGGTGGAGAGGTCGTAGGGGCGCCCGAAGCTCTCCGGCAGTGGCGGCTCCAGGGCGCTGTAGCGGAAGACCATCGTCGGGCCGAGGGCGTTGCCGGCACCGGCGTTCACCAGCTCGCCGGACAAGGCCACCGAGGGCGCGACCTCGTTGGCGCCGGCGTCCAGGGGGGGCTCGTAGCCGCAGGCGACGGCGAGCAGGGCGATCAGGGAGAAGGAGAGGCGCATGGTCAGAACCTGTACCGGACTTCGGCGTAGACCCGGGCACCGACGGGCTGGCCGAGGGGATGCTCCCGGTGGGGGCCCACCCCCTCGAAGAGAGCGGGCCAGTTCCAGGCAGCGCCGGACACGTCGACGCGTGGCGTGGGGTGCCAGGTGATGCGGTTGGACACCACGAGGTAGCTGTCGAGGCTCGCCTGCTGGTTGACCACGTTGCCCCCCTCGTCGAACTCGCGGATCAGCCAGGTCTGGGCACTGACCCAGTTGGCGAAGAGCGAGACGTCGAAGTCCAGCGGCGTGCGGTACAGCACGCTCACGTTGAGCTTGTGGGCCGGGGTGGCCCGGTCGATGCAGCTCTCGCCGCCCGTCTTCGAGGGGTCGTGCCCGCAACTTCCCTCGTAGTCCGAGAGCCAGATGCGCTCGAAGCTGTAGTTCACCATCGCGTCGAGGCCCTCGATGCCGAAGTACTCGACGTTCAGCTCGGCCCCGGCGGCCCGGTAGGTGCCGGTCTCGTTGATGAAGGAGCTCTCCCCGGCCACGAAGCTGCCGAGGTCCTCGTCGAAGCCCTCGAGCTGCCGATCGCTGGCGGAGACGTTGCCCAGGTCGATCAGGCCGTCCACCTGGTTGACGTAGGCCGACACCTCGCCGCGCCACTGGTCGCTGGCGTGGTCGAGCACCCCGACCTCGGCCGACAGGATGCGCTCCGGGGCCAGGTCCCGGTCGCCGCGCGTGTTCACCACCACGCCGTCGTTGGTCGGGGTGGGCAGGTACAGGCTGGTGTAGTTCTCGATGAAGGTCGGGTTGCGGAAGGCGGTCCCGGCGTTGAGTCGGAGCGCACGCCCGGGCATGAACTCCCAGACGGCGGCGATGCGCGGCGAGGGCTGGAAGCCGGTCTGGAGCGGGTGCTTGTCGACGCGCAGGGCGGCGTGCAGGTGGAGCGGCCCGAAGGTGGACTCGTCCTGGACGAAGCCGCTGAAGTGGTTCTCGGTCTCGGGCTGGGCCAGGTAGCCCCAGGAGGTGCTCTTGTAGCGGTAGCCCACCCCGCCCGTGATCCGGTGGGTGAAGCGCTCGCCCAGGGTGTGGTCGCCGCGGACCTCGACGTCGTAGAGGTCGTACTCCAGCTCCTCGGTCAGGCGGTCGGTGGCGCCGGCCTCCACCAGCCAGGGCCCCGCACTGCCGACGTTGCGGTTCCAGTAGCCCCGCACGCTCAGGGGCCCCCAGGCGGCGTCCCCGCGGGCATAGAGCGAGCGCAGGTCGTACCAGTAGTCCCGCAGGGCGCCGAGCGCGTAGAACTCGCCGAAGGTCTCGGCGATGCCGGCGCTCACCTGGACCAGGCCCTGGTCGCCGACCCGCCAGTCGAGCACCGCGTTGGCCGTGCGCTGATCCAGCGCGGTGTCCTGGTCCTCGACGTTGCTGGTCAGGTCCTGGCGGGTCTCCAGGTCCGCCTCCGTGGCCCAGCGACCGAGCTGCGTCGTGCCGGCGCTGGCCCGGTAGGACAGGGTCCCGTTGCGACCGCTCATCGAGAGGGCGCCCATGCCGGTGCCGGCGCTGCCGCCGCCGCCGGAGAGCTGGTTGTCGACCGAGGCGTCGCCGGGCGCCTTGGTGATGATGTTGATGACCCCGGAGAAAGCGCTGGCACCGTAGAGCGCCGAGCCGACCCCGCGGATCACCTCGATCCGCTCGATGTCAGCCAGCGTGATCGGCAGGGTGCCCCAGATCGTGGCTCCGAGGTAGTCGGCGTAGGTGCTGCGACCGTCGATGAGCACCAGGACCTTGTTGGAGAGGCGGCGGTTGAAGCCGCGGATCGACACCTCCGGCTGTCCGGCTGAGGGCTGCATGACGTCGATGCCGGGGACCTGGCGGAGCAGGTCCGGGATCGAGGTGGCCCCGGACAGGGCGATCTCGTCCGAGGAGATGATCGTGATGCTCGAGGGGGCGAGCCGCGGGTCCTGGGCATAGCGGGAGGCGGTGACGACCTCTCGGCTGTAGGGGTTGACGAAGGACCCGCCCAGCACGTCGTCGAGGGCCACCGGTGGCGCCTCCCCGGACTCCGGGGGGGTGGGGTCGCCATCCGCCACCGGATCGGACGGCTCGCCCACCTCGGGGGGAACCTCACCGGGTCCTCGCTGCTGCAGCGAGGCGGCCAGCGCCTCGAGCTCGGCGGCCAGGCGCCGGAGCTGCTCCAGCTCGGCACTGGACGCGGTCGCGGCCGCCTCGGGGCTGGTGGCCTCGGCGGCCTCGGCGGCCGCTGCGGCCTCGGCCACCGCGCGGGCCTCCAGCCGGGCCTCCATGGTGGAGATGAAGCCCTCGACCTCCTCCCGGTCGATCGGCTCCGACTCCAGGTACTGCCCCAGGTAGTCGATGGAGCGCTCGTACTCGCCGGCGTCGGCCAGGGCGCGGCCGATGTTGTAGAGCACCGCCGGGTGGGGGAGGATCTCGTAGGCGGCGAGGAAGTTGGCGACCGCCTCCTCGTACTGGCCGGCCGTCACCTGCTCCATGGCGGCGGTGAAGTAGCGCCGGGCCTCGTCCTTGGGAGCTGCGAGGCCGACGCCGCTCCAGGTGAGGGCCGCGACCAGGGTCGCGCCCAGGAGCAGAGGTCGGGAACGCCACCGGCGCACCGGGCGAGCCGATGGCAGGGGCTCGTCCTGTCGGGCCACTGCGATCACGGGGTCTGGGTGAGGAAGCGGCGGAACTCTACCGCATGCCGGGACGGGTTTTCTCGGATTATTTGGACCTTTTGAATTACGATGCGGATGCCTGTCGCAGGCTGATCCACGCCTTGGCGGCGGCTCCTGGGCGAGGCATCAGTCGTACGGCGAGCTCTTGTAGCCAGCCGGTGTGGGCTCGCTCTCGGGCTCCGGTGGGGCCTCGGGCGGTTCCGGCTCGGGGGTCGCCCTGGCGGGCGCCGAGGTCCGGATGGGACGCGGGCGGGCGGGCGGCTCCCGGGCCACCTCGGGCTCCGGAGCGGGCTGGTCGACGACGCCGGGCTCCTCGGGCAGGAGGCTGACCAGCCCGGCCTCCAGTGCCAGAGTGGAGCGGCCAGCGAGGTCCCGCTCGTAGGTGGCCTCCTCGTAGCCCTCGAGCACGAAGCGGAAGGTGCGGAGGTCGGAGGCCCCCGGCCGGGGCACCACCGAGGTCTCCAGGGGCGTGGTGCCCAGCGCCCGGTCACCGAGCAGCACCGTGGCGCCCTGGGGAGCCGAGGTCAGGCTGACCATCACCGGCACCGGCACGGGGGCCGGCTCCCGGGTCACGATCGTGCGCACGTCGGCGGTGCCCGCGCCCTCGGGCTGGAGGCTCGCCAGGGCGACGGCGGTCAGAGCCAGCAACAGGCCGATGCCGGCGCTCCACTTCAGGACGCTGGAGCGGCGGCCCGGGGTGATGACGGTGGAGACGTTGACGTACTCGCGGGTCGGGACAGCCGAGCAGCTCGACAGGTCGGCCACCAGCGACCCGATGTCCTGGTAGCGCTCCTGGGGGGCCTTGCTCAGGCAGCGGCGGATGACCTCCTCCAGCCCCGGCGGCAGCTCGAGGTCGGGCCACACGTCGGCCATCCGTGGAATGGGCTGCTGGACGTGGGAGATCATCGTGGCGGCGGTGGTCTGGCCGTGGAAGGGGTACTGGCCGGTCAGCGACCGGAACATCAGCACGCCGAGGCTGTAGATGTCCGCGCGGTGGTCCACGTCGAGTCCCTGGACCTGCTCCGGGGACATGCAGTGGGGGCTCCCCAGGATCATCCCCGACAGGGTCAGGCTCTGGTCGGCCTCGGTCAGCTTGACGAGGCCGAAGTCCACCACCTTGACCACCTCGTCGCCGTCCTCCTGGCGGCGTACGAGCAGGTTGGAGGGCTTCAGGTCCCGGTGCACGATGCCCAGGGCGTGGGCCTCGCGCAGGGCGCGGCACACCTGGAGCATCAGGTCGATGCAGCGGATCGGCTCCAGCGGGCCGTCGTCCTGCAAGAGCCGCGACAGCGGGCGCCCCTCGACGTACTCCATGACCAGGTAGTACATGCCTCCCGGGGTCTGGCCGTAGTCGTGGAGGGTGACCGTGTGGGGGTGGTTGAGGCGGGCCAGGGCCTCGGCCTCCAGCGTGAAGCGGCGCTCGAACTCGGCGCCCTCGACGTTGTTGCCGTGGTGGAGGACCTTGATCGCGACCTTGCGCCCCAGCGGGTGCTGCTCGGCTTCGTAGACCGCACCCATGCCGCCGCGGGCGACGAGGCGCACGATGCGGTAGCGCCCTGCGATCTCCTGCCCGACCAGGGAGTCGTTGAGCAGGGCCTTGGGTGGTGGGGCCGTAGGCAGGTTCGAATTCGTGTTCAAGCTGATTTCGGTGTGCAAGGGTAGAAACCCTCGGCTGCGCGCATCATGCCATTCAGGGCGCTTGCCGTCCTGGGCGCGCCCCCTTGTGCAGGAAGAGGTGACCATCCTACCCTCATTTTTCTCCAAATTCTCCCAAGAGACTGAGATCGGATGCCCTGGAGCCTGATCGCCCACGGCGCCTTGATCGGCACCTTCCTCGCCGCCGGTCACCTCCGGCCGCGCCGTGAACAGGCGCTGCTGAACTCCGACACGGTCGTGAACCTCTGCACGGGGGCGGCCCTCTTCCTGGTCCAGCTCGCCGCGCTGAGGCCCCTGGCGGTGCGCGCCGAGCTCGGCCTGGTGGACCTGGGGCTCTTCGGGCCGGTGTGGCTCCAGGCCCTGGTGGCCTTCCTGGTGCTGGACTTCTGCCGCTACTGGCTCCACTTCTGCCACCACAGGGTGCCCTGGCTCTGGACCTTCCACCGGGTCCACCACTCCAGCGAGCGCCTGGACGCGACGAGCGGGCTTCGCATGCACGTCGTGGACTTCCTCCAGCTCTGGGCCCTGCCGGTGCTCTTGTTCGGCGTGCTGCTGTCGACCTCGGAGTGGCCGCCCTGGCTGATGCCGTCGCTGCTGCTGGTCGGCGTGGCCTTCGACGGCTTCCAGCACGCCAACCTCCTGGTCGATCCCGAGGCGACCTGGCTGCGGCTGCTGAACCGCCTGCTCAACAACCCCCACTTCCACGCCTGGCACCACACCGACGAGGTGCCCGTCGTCGACGGCAACTACAGCAACACCCTCGTGATCTGGGACCGCCTCTTCGGCACCGAGGTCACGCGCAAGGTCCTGCCCGATGGCTTCGGCATCGACGACTCCCAGATGCTGGAGGTGGGCGTGGTCCCGCTCCAGCTCCTGAGGCCCAGGAAGCTCCCCCGCGATGGGGCGTGAGACACTCCCGCCGTGCGCCTGAAGCTCGTCGCCGTCCTCGGCCTGACCATCGCCTGCCTGGTGTGGGTGCTGTGGGGCCTCGATCTGCACGAGGTCTGGGTGGCGCTGAGCCGGGCCCGCTGGGTGTGGATGCTGCCGATGCTGGTCATCTACCTGGCGGGCCACGCCATGCGGTCCTACCGGCTCGGTCTGCTGCTGGAGCACGACGTCCCGTTTGTCGGGCTGCTCTCGGTGACCTCGGTCGGCTACCTGGCGATCAACGTCGTGCCGCTGCGGCTGGGGGAGTTCGTGCGGCCCTACCTGCTGCTCCAGAAGCACGAGGTGCCCTTCGGGTCCTCGCTGGCGGCGATCCTCGTCGAGCGCCTGCTCGACATGTCGATGCTGCTCGGCATGCTGCTGCTCGCGGGCTGGGTGGTCGACCTGCCGGAGACCGGCGTGGTGGTGCCGTCGCTCGGCATCGACGTGGTCAGCGCGGGGCAGCGCTTCACGGGAGCCATCAGCCTCATGGGGCTTGCGGGCATCGTCGCGCTGCTGGCGGCCGGTCGCCAGGTGCTCGCCCTGATGGAGCGGCTGCCCGGTGCGAGGGTGCTGGTCCCCCTGGCGACCGCCTTCCACGGAGGCCTGCGGAGCCTGCTGGCCCGTCCGGCCCAGGGCCTCGCGGCGCTGGGAGTGAGCCTGGTGATCTGGACCACCACCGTCATCGCGGTCACCTGCGTGCTCCAGGCCTTCGAAGGGCTGCCGCACTCCCTCGGCGCGGGCCTGACCACCTGGTCGGTCACCCTCGCCGGCATCACGGTGGCCCCCACACCGGGCTTCGTCGGCGCCTACGAGGCCTTCTGCAAGGCCTCCCTGCTGCTCTGGGACGTGGGGGCCGACCTGGCGGTCACCTTCTCCGTCGTGCTCCACATGGGCCAGTTCGGCTTCACGGTGGCGGCGGGCGGTCTCTTCATCTTCATCGAGGGCCTCAGCCTGCGGCGCCTGGTGGCCGAGAGTCGGGAGACGGCGAGGCGGGGAGGCACCTCCTGAGCCGGTTCGCCACCCAATCTCCCTGAAGTCCTGCGGCGGATCAGCCGATGGTCTGTTTTGAAGAGAAATCAAAATAATGTAAGGTGGATCCGGATCCATCAGGCAGGATCCACTCAGGGGTCCTCCCCTGCGGCACAGGAACCATGCGACTTCTCGTCGTCACCGAAGATCGGGAATTCTCGCGAGCGCTCGCGGTGGCGCTCCGTGGAGAGGGCGTGCAGGTCGAGGTGTGCCACCACTGTGCGCGGCGGTCGCAGGCCGCGTCTGGGGGCTGTTGCCGGACGCGCTGCTGGTGGACCTGGACTTTCCGCTCGCCGAGAGCTTCCAGCTCCTGAGACAGCTCCAGGAGGACCCCCTCTGCGAGGAGGTCCCCCTGCTCGTCACCTCGGCCTGCTTCGCCGAGCGGAGCGAGGAGGTCGGGATCTGCCTCGGACAGCTCGGAGCTGCGGCCTTCCTCGCCCGTCCGTTCTCGATGTTCGAGCTGCCGAGGCTCGTCTACTCGCTGACCGGGTCGTCACCGGACGACGTCTTCGGGGACGACGACACCTTCGAGCAGGAGCAGCTCGCCAGCCTCCAGGCCGAGGCGAGCTCGGTCGAGGCGACGGAGGCTCGCAGCCTGACCAGGTACCGCGAGGACCTGCGCAAGGCCAAGGAGCGGCGTCGAGACCGCAGCCTGCCGGAGCGTCCGCTCGAGGACAGCGTGTCCGAGCCCTCCGAGGAGCCCACGGCCCTGGCCGTGGAGCGGGAGCTCGACGAGCTCCGCCAGGCGGGGCCGAACGGCGTGCTCGGCCTGTCGGGCTTCGACTCCACGGACCGCATTCGGTCCGCAGCCCAGCGCCGCCGGGCGCGCTTGGTGGGGATGCGGGACGACGTGCGGTGCGTGCCCCGGGTCCGGCTGGCGGCGACCCGGATGCTGGACCTGGTCAACCGGGCGGAGGCAGCCCTGCTGGGCGGGTGGTAGCTCCAGGCTACCCGGCGATCTCTCCCACGTAGAACCCCACGTCGATCCCGCCGTTCTTGAAGGTGCTCACCTCGTCGAGCCCCCGACACAGGCGACTCGCCAGGTCCGGGCGGGTGGCGATCAGGCCCAGGCGCCAGCCTGGGAAGCGGCTCCGCAGCGAAGTCCCCAGGGAGGCGTAGAGCCCCTTGATGCGGCTCTTGTCGGCGACGCGGTGGCCATAGGGGGGGTTGAGGAGGACCAGGCCGGGCGGGCAGCCCTCGAGCAGGGCCCAGGGCTCCGCCAGCTCACCGTGGGCGAACTGGACCACGCGGCTGACGCCGGCTCGCTCGGCGTTCTGCCGGGCCGCCTTGATCGCGCCGGGGTCCCGGTCGCGGCCGAGCAGGGGGACCGCCACCGGCTGGAGGGGTCCGCGGGCCTCCTGGGCGAGCCGGGGCCAGAGCTTGTCGGGAAACGCGGGCCAGGAGACGGCGGGCGGCTTGCGGTCGCGGCCGGGGGCCCGGTCCTGGGCCATCCAGGCCGCTTCGATGGCAAAGGTCCCCGAGCCGCACATCGGGTCGACGAGGGGCTCGTCGCCGCTCCAGCCGGCGGCCCGCAGGAGCGTGGCGGCCAGGGTCTCGCGGAGCGGGGCCTTGGCGGTGGCCTTCCGGTAGCCCCGCTTGTGGAGCAGGCCGCCCCCGGCGTCGACGCTGACAGTGGCCTCGCGACCCCGGACGCGGACCTGGACCGCCAGCGGCGGCGGGGGACGGCGGGCCGAGCGGCGGGGGCCGCGCAGGGCCTCCCGGGCGGCCTGCTCGACCTTGGCGGCGGCGACGGCGGGCCGGGAGATGCGGCTCTTTCGGGTGGTGGCCGTGGCCTGGATGCGCTGTCCGGGCACGGCGAAGTGGCTCCAGGGGAGAGCCCGGGCGGACACGGCGAGGGCCTGCGCGGAGGGGGCCGCGATCTCACCCAGCTCCACCAGGACCCGGCTGGCCGTGCGACTCCAGGTGGCCAGCCCGGCGGCATCGACCAGCGAGCCGCGCAGCCGGACTCCCCCCGGGACCTGCTGCACCTTGCAGTCCGCCAGCTCCCGGGCCTCCTCGGCCACCCAGGGCTCCAGACCCGGGGGCGCGACGAGGAAGATGGCGTACTCGGCTCGTGTCACGGCCCAGTGCTATCCTGCGCCCCCGACCTCACCGGAGAAATCCCCCCATGTTGACCGCTCTGGCCACTGCGGCCCTACTCCTGTCCTCTCCCGCGGCCGCCGAGGAGTACCAGGCCGATGTGGCCCACTCCACCCTCAGCTTCGTCGTCCAGTCCGCCCTGATCGACGCGCAGGGGACCTTCAACCAGTGGACCGCGGTCGCCATCGTGGACGGGGGCGACCTGTCCACCCTCGAGATCCGGGCCACGATCGACATCTCCAGCATCGACACGGGCATCGAGAAGCGGGACAACCACCTCCGCTCCTCGGACTTCTTCGGCGCCGAGGCCCACCCCAAGGCGACCTTCAAGAGCCGCTCCGTCGCCGTCACCAGCGAGACGGAGCTGGTCGTGACCGGCGACCTCAGCATCGGGGGCGTCACCAAGAGCGTGTCGATCCCGGTGAGCGTGAAGCACGCCGACGACGGCCGCTACCGGCTCGCCGGACAGGCCACCCTGAACCGCATGGACTTCGGGGTGGACTACCAGTCCAACCTCAACCCCATCGCCGACACGGTCGACGTCAACCTCGACGTCAACTTCATGCTGCCGCGCTAGGGTCGGACAGGGCCCGGCCCTCGCTCTCCGTGGCCACGTCCCCCTCAGCCCACTCCCGCCGCCGTGCACCAGCACGGTCCACGACCCACCGACCCGGACCGGGCGCCGAGCAGGGACCAGGAGGTGACCACCTGGCACCGGACCCGGGTGGCTGCGGGGGCCGCCTGCGAGGCCAGGTCGCTCCCCGGTAGACTGGAGCCCGGAGGACGAGATGCTGCTGCTGCACCTGCTGGCGTGCAACGTCGACTCCGGCCTCTCCAACCAGAACGACCCGCCGGAGGTGGCCTTCGCCTCCCCGAGCGACCAGGGGTCGGTGGTGGCCGGCGCCCCGGTCACCTTCGTGGCGATGGTGAGCGACGACCTCACTCCACTGGGAGACCTCGTGGCCGTGTTCTCCTCCGAGCCCCAGGGAGGGCTGACCGGTGACCTCGCCCTCCGGAACAGCGGCTACCGCTTCCTCTCCGACCCCCTCGTGGAGGGCGAGCACACCATCACCCTGAAGGTCACGGACGAGGGCGCCAAGGTCGGGCAGGACCAGCTCTCGATCACCGTGCTGCCCAACTCGTCGCCCACCATCTCCATCCTCAGCCCCCAGCCCGACGAGGCCCTCCCGGACGGGTCGCTCGTCGAGGTCGTGGTGGAGGTGTCCGACACCACCGAGCCGCACCTGGAGGACCTGTCCCTGTCCTGGGAGATCGACGGCGAGGGGTTCGACGGTCCCCTGGCGCCGGAACCCGACGGGCGCGCCTCCACCGTCGTCGCCGGAGTCGAGGTGGGGTCCCACACCTTGCGGGTGACGGTGACGGACACCCCCGGAGAGCAGGCTTCGGCCACCACCACCGTGCGCCTGTTGCTGCCGGACGAGGACGAAGACGGCTTCGAGACCGCCGAGCTGGGGGGAGAGGACTGCGACGACGCCGACGCCAGCGTCAACCCGGACGCCCAGGAGGTCTGCGACGAGGCCGGGGTCGACGAGGACTGCAACGGTCTCGCCGACGACGACGACCCGGGCGTGGCGGATCCGCTGGCCCTCTACGTGGACGCGGACGGCGACGGCCACGGCGACCCCGCCTCCACGACCTGGACCTGTGACCCCGCCGCTGGCGTGGCGGACGGCGACGACTGCGACGACACGGACCCCGCCGTGAACCCCGAGGCCACGGAGGTCTGCGACGACGCCATCGACAACGACTGCGACGGCCTCTGGGAGAGCTGTCGCTACGCCGGGGACCAGGACCTCTACGGGGCCGACGCGGCGGTGTACGGCGCCTCCAGCGGTGACCGGGCCGGGCACAGCCTGGACGCCGGCGACCTGGACGGCGACGGGGCCGGCGACCTGCTGATCGGCGCCTACCAGAGCGCGGACGGAGGCACCGACGCCGGGGCGGTACACGTGGCCGTTGGCCCGCTCCACGGGGAGGGGGAGCTCGGGCAGGGGGAGCCCCACTGGACCGGCGAGGATGCCTACGACTACGCCGGCCAGGCGGTCGCCGTGGTCGGGGACATGGACGGCGACGGCTACCCTGAGATCGCGGTCGGAGCGTACGGGGAGGACTCCGGTGGGACCGACGCCGGCCGGGCCTACCTGCTGCGGGGACCGGTCACCGGCAGCGGCGACCTGGGGGACGCGCAGGTCCTCCAGGGGACGGCCACCTCTTCGAACCTCGGCTACTCCCTGGCCAGCGCGGGGGACGTGGACGGGGACGGGGCCCAGGACCTGCTCCTCGGAGCCTCCCAAGACCCGTCGCTGTACGGCGACGGGGGTGCGGCCTACCTGCTGCTCGGCCCCGCCACGGCCGCCGGCGACATCGAGGACCTCTTCGACGCTCGCTTCCGTCCCGAAGGCGCAGGGGACGCCCTGGGCTCCAGGGTGGCCGGTGCAGGGGACGTGGACGGAGACGGCTACGAGGACCTGCTCCTGGCCGCGCCGGAGCGGAACGACCTCGCCACGAACGGCGGTGTCGTCTACCTGGTCCTGGGGGCCCCGAGCAGCCACTGGATCGGCGTCTCCCAGCGCATGAACAGCGCCCATGCCCGGCTCCTCGGCCACGAGCGCGACCTGGCGGCCGGGTCCGCCCTCCAGTCCCTCGGCGACCTGGACGGCGACGGCTACGGTGACATCGCCCTGGGGGCCGAGTCCTCCGGTGACCCGGGCTCCGCCTTCCTGCTCACGGGCCCCCTGACGGGGGAGGTCTCGCTGGAGGAGGCTGTCGTGCGCTTCGACGGAGAGAAGAACGGCTCCCGCACCGGCGGGGCCCTGGCAGCCGGCGACGTGGACGGGGACGGGGACATCGACCTGCTCGTGGGCAGCCCACGCTACCCGGGCAGCTACGAGGTGGGCCAGGCGATGCTGTTCCATGGGCCGCTGCTCGACTGGGGACCGAAGGTCGACATGACGGCGGGGGGCGACGCGAGCTGGCAGGCCTCTTCGAGCTACGACCGGCTCGGAACGGGCCTGGCGATGGTGGATCTCGACGGAGACGGTCGCACAGAGCTGATCCTGGGCGTCCCCCGCGACGACACGGCGCACGGCGATGCCGGTGCCGCCTACCTCTTCGCCGGGGAGGGCCTGTGATCAGCGCACTGTGGCTGGTGCTGGCCTGCGACGGCGACGACGTCGGGGTCCACAACCAGGCCCCTGAGATCTCCATCGTGTCCCCGGCGGAGTTCGACACCTTCACCGAGGGCTTCGACGTGCCCTTCGAGGTCATCGCCGGCGACGACCTCACGCCGCTCGAGGACCTCTCCCTGCTGTGGGTCTCGGACCTCGACGGCGAGCTGGAGGGGGAGACCGCCTACGGTGAGCGCATCACCTTCGTGTCCCATCCCCTCGGTGCCGGGCAGCATGTCGTCACGCTGCTGGCGGCCGACGAGGCCGGGAGTGTGGGAGAGGCCTCCGTCACCGTCAACGTGATCGAGAACACCGCACCGGAGCTGGTGATCCTCGCCCCCGATCCCAACAGCGCCTACGCCGAGGGAAGCGCGGTCTCCGTCGAGGTCCAGGTGTCCGACGACACGGAGCCGGCACTGCCGGCGTTGGCCCTGAGCTGGAGCGTGGACGGAACGGCGGTGGATGGCCCCACCTCTCCCGACGGGGAGGGTCTCGCGTCGGTCGCCGTGGCGGGCCTGGACCTCGGTACCCACCTCCTGCGGGTGACCGCGGTCGACACGCCGGGGCTCGCGGGGTGGGCGGAGGTGGACTTCGACCTGGTCGTGCCGGATGCGGACGGCGACGGCTACGAGACGGATCGCCTCGGAGGCGAGGACTGCGACGACACCGACGTCGACGTGAGCCCCGACGCCGCAGAGGTCTGCGACGACGCGGACACCGACGAGGACTGCAACGGCGTCGCCGACGACGCCGATCCGGGCGTCGCCGACCCGGTGGAGCGCTACGTCGACGACGACGCCGACGGCTTCGGGGGCGACGAGGTCCTGAGCTGCGAGTCGGCCGGCCACTCCGAGGTCGGCGGGGACTGCGACGACGGCGATCCCGCGGTCCACCCCGACGCCCTGGAGGTCTGCGACGACGGCATCGACAACGACTGCGACGGGGCGGCGACGGGCTGCCGCCTCGGGGGTGGCATCGACCTGTATGCGGCCGACACCCTCTTCTATGGTGAGGGCAGCGCCGACGAGCTGGGGTGGTCGATCGCGGTCGGAGACCTGGACGGGGACGGCCTCGAGGACCTGGCCATGGGCGCCAGGAGCCGGGACGCCGCCGAGAGCGACGCCGGGGCCGTCTTCGTGCACCACGGCTACCAGTTCGGGGAGGTCTACCTGGACGGGAGCGCCGTGGAGTGGACCGGGACGGGGCGGCAGGACCGGGCGGGGACCTCCCAGGTCGCCCTCGGCGACCTGGACGGCGATGGCCTCGACGAGCTGCTCGTGGGCGCTCCCAACGAGGACACCGGGGGTGTCGACGCGGGAGCGGCCTACCTGTTGTACGGTCCTGTCACGGTGGGGGGCAGCCTCCCGGACGCGGGCGGCGTCTTCTGGGGAGAGGACGGGGCGGACCACGTCGGCTGGGCCGTCGGTGCCGCCGGCGACGTGGACGCCGACGGTGTGCCGGACCTGTTGATCGGGGCCGACGACGAGGACTCCATCTACGGGGAAGGAGGGGCCGGCTACCTGGTGCTGGGGCCTGTCAGCGGCTCCATGTCCCTCGCCGACGCCAACGCCAAGTTCCGGGCCGAGGACGCCAACGACCACCTCGGCACCGCCCTGACCGGCGTGGGCGACACCAACAACGACGGCTACGACGACATGCTCCTCGCCTCGCCGGACGAGGACGAGAACGGCACCGGCGCCGGGGCGGCCTACCTGGTGCTCGGAGACGTCACGGCGACCTGGAGCTCGCTGACCATGCGCGTGAACTCCGCCGATGCCAAGCTCGTCGGGCCCGAAGCCGGTGCCGGGGCCGGCGGGGGCCTGCACGGTCCCGGTGACATCGACGGCGACGGCTACGCCGAGGTGGTCGTGGGTTGCCCGTCCATGGACGACGACACCGGCCGCGCCTTCCTCCTGAGCGGTCCGTTCACGGGCACCCAGGACCTCTCCGGCGTCGCGACAACCACCTTCGTTGGCGCGGACATCGAGGCCCGGACCGGGTTCGCCCTCACCTCAGGGGACTACGACGGGGACGGTGAGCTGGACCTCGTCATCGGCGCCCACGAGCTGGACGCCGCTGCCGCGGACTCCGGGACCTCGTACCTGCTCTACGGCCCCTGGGCCCTGGGGGAGGTCGACCTCGGGTCGGCGGCCGATGCGGTCTTCGACGGCGGCGGGAACTTCCAGCAGGCGGGGTACTCGAGCGGGACCGGCGACCTGGACGGGGACGGCAAGGAGGACCTGGTCCTCGGGATCCCGGGGGAGGACACCGGGGCGAACAACGCCGGGGCGGTGGTGGTGTTCTGGGGGCGGGGGATGTGACTGCGCCGATCAACTCCCCTGATCGGCGCGGGGACGGTCGGGCGAACACCAGGTCGCCTCGTGCAGCCCCCTGGGCTGGCTCGACGCGACACCCCGGTGCGTCCCTCGAGATCGGAGGTCCGCGGCGGGATCCGGCGGACCGGGGTGAGGTCTGCGGGCGGTGGCTCGGGCAGCAGGATGCCCGCACCCGTGTCCACCAGGGCCACCAGCAGCGGCAGGACCAGCAGCGAAGTGGAGAGCAGGACGCGACGCACCAGGGCTTGGGCTGCTAGGAGGGTGTTGGGCATTGTGGACCGGGCCGCAGGCGGGCGAAAGCCCGGAGCGCAGCGGAGGGACCGTACGGCATGGCGCCGCGACGTGGTTTCAGGTGCTTACCACTGCGTCTCGCTCCGCTCGCACGATGGAGGGTGCTGTAGCACCCGACTGAGGAGCGGAAGTGCCTGAAATCACGTGAGCAAGCCAGGCGACGGGAGCAATGCCCAACACCCTCCTAGCCCTGGACCTCGGTTCCCCTCCTGGCGCCCGAACCGGTGATGACCGCTCCGAGCACCCCCAGCCGCCGCCACAGGGGGATGGAACCGAGGACGGCCGCCGGCAGCACGCTCACGCACCACGTGAGGGCCGCGTAGGCCAGGGCCAGGGCCTCGGGGACCCCGAAGAAGCCGAGCACGAAGACCGAGACGGCCGCCGGACCGGCCCCCAGCGACGGCGGGAGGGCGACGCTGGCCAGGGTCCCGACGGCCAGGATCGCCGCCACGGCCAGCAGGGGCTGCTCGACGGGGCTGCCGATCGCGTTGAGCAGGGACCAGAAGGTGGTCACCATGCACACGACCTGGGTGGCTGCGAGGGCCGCGTTCGGCGCGACCAGCCCCGGCTGGGCCAGGTGGTCTCCGGCGCCTCGCAGGGTGGACCGCAGGCCGCCGCCCAGGCCGCGGGAGGCGGGCTCGGGCGCCCTGTCGAGGCGGCGGGCGACCAGGACGATCCCGACGGCCGCGACCAGGCCGCCCAGGGCGATCAGGCTGACCGTGAGCGTGGCCTTGTCGGTGGCGACCGAGCCGAGCAGCTCGTCGAAGCGGGTGGCCCCGAACACCATCACACCGAGGAGGAAGGTGGCGAAGGCCAGCACCTCCACCAGCGCCGTCACGCCCACCGCCGAGATCGCGGCGGGGGTGGGCACCGCGAGCTCGGTGCGCAGCAGCGCCACGGCCACGACGTCCCCGGAGCGCATCGGCAACACGGTGTTCACCAGGCCAGCCGCCCAGCCGATGACCACCACGCGCAACAGGGGCCGCGGGTGGTTGGGGAGCAGGGAGATGCGGAGGCGGACCTCGTGCAGGGTCAGGCCGATCGCCCGCGCGAGCAGGGCGACGCCGAGCCAGCCGACGTGTGACGCGGAGGTCGCCTGGACCACGGCGTCCAGCTCGGCCTGCCGCACGAGCAGCACCACGATCGCCAGGGACACCACGACCTGGACGACGGGGACGAGAGCCTTGGGCCGCAGCGACATCGGGGAACGCTACCGTGTCGCGGCGCACGCCGTCCGATCAGGGCTCGGGTGGCAGTCGTCCGTAGGCCTTGGCCAGGCCCCGCAGGCGGTCGGCGGCGAAGCCCGGTGGGGGCCAGGGGATGCGCCAGGACCAGTTGCCCTCCACGGTCCCGGGGGTGTTCATCCGGGCCTCGGCGCCGAGGTTCAGGACGTCCTGGAGGGGCGCGATGGCGTCCTGCGCGACCGAGGACCAGGCCAGTCGGATGAGGTCCCAGGCCACGTCGTGGCCGTCCCGTCCGGTGTAGAGCCGGTAGCGGTGGCGGGTGCGCTCGCTGGAGGTGTCGTACCAGCCGCGCACCGTGTCGTTGTCGTGGGTGCCGGTGTAGGCGACCCAGCGGGGGTGGGACCAGGTGTGGGGCAGGAAGGGGTGGTGGCTGTCGTCGCTGAAGGCGAACTGGAGGATCTTCATGCCGGCCAGGCCCCGCTCGTCGCGCAGGGCCTCGACGCCTGCGTCGATCGTGCCCAGGTCCTCGGCGATCAGCGGGGCGTCGCCCAGGGCATCCAGCAGCTCGCCGCCGGGCCCGGGGATCCACTCTCCCGTGGCGGCGGTCTCCGCCCCGGGCGGCACCGCCCAGGCCGCCACCAGACCCCGGAAGTGGTCCAGCCGGACGCGATCCACCTGCTCCAGGCAGCGGGCCATGCGAGCCTTCCACCAGGCCCAGTGCTCGGCACGATGGGCGTCCCAGTCGTAGTGGGGGTTGCCCCAGAGCTGACCGTCCGGGGTGAAGTAGTCCGGCGGCACGCCCGCCCGCCAGGTGGCCTCACCGTGCTCGTCGAGGCCGAAGAGGTCGGGTCGGGACCAGGTCTCGCAGGAGCCCCCGGAGACGAAGAGGGGGATGTCCCCGAGCAGCTCGATGCCGCGGGCGTGGGCAGCGCCGCGGAGCGCCGACCACTGCCGATCGAAGAGCCGCTGGAGGGCCAGCTCGATCCGGATGGCCTGCTGGTGCTCGTCGGTCGCTCGGCCCAGGGCGTCGGGGTCGCGGTGGCGCAGGGCCCGGGGCCAGCGACTCAGCGGCCCGTGGACCTCGCGCAGGGCGCGGTACAGCGCCCAGTCCCCCGCCCAGGGTCGGGCGGCGGCCCAGGTCTCGGTGGCGGGCCCGTCCTGCTGCCAGAGGGAGAGCCCGGCCCGCTCCAGCAGGGGGCGCTTCCAGGTCGCCACCGCGTTCCAGTCCACCGACCCCGCAGGCCCGGGGGCCTCCACCCGCTCCAGGAGCCCCTCGTCGGCGAGCACCTCCAGCGAGAGGTAGCTGGACTCCGCGGCAAAGGCCGACGGGGAGGCATAGGGCGAGTGGCCGGGACCGAGCACGTTGAGGGGCAGGACCTGCCAGGTCCGGCACCCCGCCCGCTCCAGCCAGTCCAGGAGGCGGTGCGCTTCGGGGCCCAGATCGCCGATGGGACCCTGCGAGGGCAAGGAGGAGATGTGCAGCAGGAGTCCGGACCGTCGCATGTCCCGCGCATCTACCGCGCTGGCGGCGGGCCGCAAGCTCCGGTTAGGGTGCGCCACCGAATCAGGAGATCCGCCATGCCCCGCAAGTCCCGCTCGGCTCGCAAGACCGCCAAGCTCGCCGCCAAGCGCCGCCGCGAGCGCGTCCGCAAGACCACCCACGCCGCCAAGAAGCGTGGCGGGCGACTGAAGCTCGTCTGGGGGCAGGGCGGAAAGTGAGCCCAGGCTCGGTCTCGCTCGGGCCCGGCCTGGCCGCTTTCTGCACGGTGCTGGCGGGGCTCGCCCTCGGCTGCACCGGCACGGACACCGGGCTGGACTCCAGTGACTGCCAGGAGTGGTCCTGCACCAGCGTCCTCGACATCACCTTCGCCGACGGGCGGTCCGACTTCCAGGTCGGCCTCTCCGGCGACGGCTTCACCAACTACAACATCGCCTGCCCCGATGGCCCCGCAGCCGGGGGCCCCGGCGGCTCCAGCTACGAGTGCTCGGAGGGTGGGCTGGTGGTGAGCTGGCCGGACTTCCCCTTCCCGGACACCTTCAACGTCTCCGTCGACAGCGAGGACGCGGTCGCCTACACGCCCGACTACGACGTCGTCAGCGCGTGCAGCTACACCTGCACCTCCGGCTCCATCGTCATCGAGTGAGCGCCACCCCGGTCCACGTGGTCGCCGGCTTCCTCGGCGCTGGCAAGACCACCCTGCTCCTCGAGCAGCTCCGCCTCCGCCAGGGCCAGGAGCGCTGCGCCGTCGTGGTCAACGACTTCGGCGAGGCTCGCTTCGACGCGATGCGCTTCGCTGGCTCGGTCCCCGTCCGCGACATCCCCGGGGGCTGCGTCTGCTGCACGGCCCCGGAGAGCCTCGCGCCGACCCTCAGCGCCTTGCTCGCCGCGGAGGACCCCGACCGGGTCTTCATCGAGGCCACGGGCCTGGCGCGACCCGCCGACATCATCGACACCCTCTCCCGGTCCGGCTTCGGCGACCGCATCGAGCTGGCGCCGGTGGTGGTGGTGGTCGACCCCGACCGCCTGCTGCCCCAGCCCCCCGCCCTGCTCGCGGACCAGCTCGACGCGGCTTCGGTGCTCGTCGCCAACCGCGTCGACGTGGCCAGCTCCGAGGGCCTGGACCGCTTCGATCGCCTGGCCGAGGGCCACTACCCCCCGCTCTTGGGGTCCTGGAAGGTCTCCCGGGGGTGCGCCCCGCGGGAGGTCTTCGAGGTGCGCCGGTCCGGTGAGTCGATGTTCTTCCTGCCCGCTCGCGACCAGCCCAGGCACTCGACCGAGGGCTGGACGGCCCGGTCCCGGTCCTGGCCGCCCGAGCGGGTGTTCGACATGGGGGGCGTCAAGGCGCTGCTCCGCCAGACCGGCGTGGAGCGGGTGAAGGGCATCTTCCACACCGACATCGGCTGGTACCGGCTCGAGCGCGCCGGCGGCCGGACCGAGGCGGTACCGTCGGCTCTGCGCGATGGCAGCCGCGCCGACGTGATCGGCGAGGGGGAGGCCGACGTCGCAGCGCTCCTGGAGGCCCTGGACCAGGCCCGTTGGCTGGCGCCGGAGTCCGACGAGGTCCCGGTGCTGCGGCTGGTGGACCCGGGCGGACAGGCCACCGAGCTGACCCGACACGCCCTGGCCGCGCTGCCCGGGCAGGTCTCCGAGGTGGGAGAGCACGTCCCCGGACGTGCGGGGCAGGGGGTCTGGCTGCGGGAGGTGCTGGCTCTGGTGGCCCCTCCCGTGGAGTCTCGGTTCATCCTGGTCGCCCACGACGGCATGACCACCTCCCCCGCACCGGTCGCCCGGGTCGGGGACGCACTGGTGCTCCACAGCGACGGTGGACGGGACGTCCCGATGGACAAGGGGGGCCCCTTCCGCATCCTGGTGCCCCCAGGGGAGGGCGACAGCGCCTGTGCCAACGTCAAGAAGCTGGCGCGGATCCTGATCCAGGCGCCCTGATCGGTCAGCAGGGTCAGCCCCCGACCTCGACCAGCCAGACGTCGAACACGAGGTCCGCGTTGGGGGGGATGACCCGCCCAGCGCCCGACGCGCCGTAGCCGAGGCTCGCGGGGATGTAGAGCCGGGCCCTGCTGCCCTGGGTGAGCTCCATCAGGCCCTCGTCCCAGCCCTTGATGACGCGGCCGGTCCCGACCATGAACTCCAGGGGCTTGCCACGCTTCGAGGAGGAGTCGAACTGCTCGCCCGTCTCGGCCAGCCAGCCGTGGTAGTGCACGGCGACCTCCTGGGAGCGCTCTGGCTTGGGCCCGTCCCCGACCACCGTGCGCACGATGCGCAGGCCGGAGGGCGTGGTCTGGCTCTCGGACTCGTCGATCTCGGGAATGCCGTCGCTGGGGCTGTCCCAGGCGGCGCTGGCGGCCTCGGGCGCCGCCTCCTGGCGCTGCTCGGGCGCCGCCGGCTCGGCCTCGTGGCGCCCCGGCCGGGTGGGGGAGGCGTCCGGAGCGGTGACCGGCTCGCTGGAGCCGCATGCGGCGAGGGTGAGGGCGGCGAACAGGTCCAGCATGACGACCTCCGGGGGGCGCACGATTAGCCGGTGCTGCCGGGCCGGGCCACACGGGCGGTTGGTAGGCTCTGCGCGTCGCGGAGCACCCCTGGATGGCATCCCTCTTCTCGCAGGTCTACCAGCTTCACTTCTTCGTTCCGCCCTTCGGCGTCTGGCTGCACTTCAACCACCGCTCCATCCAGGGGTACCTGCCGGCCGTCCCCCCCGCGCGCATCCTCGAGATCGGGGGTGGCCTGGGTCGGCTGGCCCAGTGGATGGGGCGCCGCTACCCCGCGGCCCAGGTCCTCAGCGTCGACGTCTCCACCGACATGCTCGGGGCGGCCCGGGCACGCTCCCGGTGCCCCAACGTGCGCTACGAGCTGCGGGACTTCCGCGAGGTGGAGGGGACCTACGACCTCATCCTGAGCGCCGGGTCCTGGGAGTTCTTCGAGCGCGAGAGCGGCTCCGACAAGATCTCCGAGCTCTTGGGGCCTGGCGGGACCTTCATCGTGAACACGCTGCGGCCGACCGCCTTCTCCCGCTTCCACGCCGGGCGCTACGAGCGCAGCTACGGCGTGCCCATCCACCTGCACCTGCCCGAGGAGCTCCAGGCCTCCTTCGAGCGTCGAGGGCTCACGGTGAGCTGGCAGGGCATCAACCGGCTCGAGGGCTCCTACACGCTGGTGGCGCGGCGTCCGGCCTGAGCTCTACCCCCCCTTCGCGTCCGTGACCTTGAAGTCCTTGGCTCCGCGCGCCAGCCCGACCACGGAGAGGCCGGAGCGCTTCATGAAGCCGATGGCGATGCTCGCCTGGAGCACGATCTGCCACCAGTGGACGATGACCGCGAAGGCCAGGGCGATGGCGTCGAGCCCGGGACCGCGGACCCCGTAGAGGGCGAGACCGGCGCGACCGAAGGCCTCCTGGACCCCGGCCATGCCCGGTGGCGAGGGCAGCAGCGAGCCGAACATCGTCACCACCATCACCCCCATCGACTCGCCGAAGCCCACCATGGCCTCGATGCCGAAGCCGTAGGCCAGCAGCAGGTACATGCAGGTGGCGTCGATCCAGATCAGGGCCGACAGCCCGATGATGGCGAGCAGGCGACCCGGTCGACGCAGGCCGGAGAAGCCCTCGACGAAGGACCCGGCCAGGGCCAGGGCCCGGTCCAGCAGCCCGGTGGCCGACGGCAGGACCCGACAGAGCCAGGCGTGGATCCGGCCCACGAGCGCCAGGACGGGCTCGCCGAAGAAGACCAGGGCTGCGGTTCCGAGCAGGGCGGGCAGCACCAGGGTGACCCCGAGGATGCGGCCGAGCTCCGCCAGGGCGATGGACCCCCCTCCGATGGCCAGCTCGGCGGGTGTGTCGATCCAGAGCAGCACGGCCGCGAGCATCGCCAGGGCGGCCACGAGGTCGATCACGCGCTCGGCGACCACCATGCCGAGTCCCACGCCCAGGGGAAGCTCGTACTGCCGGGTCAGGATCAGCGGCCGGACCACCTCGCCGAGGCGGGAGGGGAAGAGGTTGATGAAGAAGAAGGAGATGAAGATGACCGACAGGCTGTCGGTCAGGCTCAGGTGGTCTCCTCGAGGCCCCAGCAGCACGAGCTGTCGCACGGCGCGCAGACCCTCCTGCGCCAGGAACACGACGGCCATGGCGCCGAGCCAGCCCGGGTGCAGGTGCCCCACCGCCTCGAAGAAGGCCTCCAAGGGCACGCCCCAGAAGGCCAGCACCATGCAGACCGCACCGACAATCAGTCCGACGGCCAACAAGCGGTTCAAGCGTGCTCCATGCCGGGACAGTGCCCAGCCGTCCTGCTCCGCGAGGGAGATCGGGACCATGCTACCGTCAGCGTCCCTCCAGGAGCCGCCTCGCCTTGACCTCCGAGCCGACGCTCGAACCGGGCGACTGGCTGACCCGGCTGCGACAGCGGGTGCCCGAGAGGCACCGCTGGATCCTCCGGCACCTGCTGCCCTGGAGCCTGGCGCTCGCTGTCCTGAGCTGCTGGGTCGTGGGCATCGCGGCGACGGGCCGCTGGCCGTCCGGCGACGGTCCCCACTCGCTTGGCATCGCCTCGCGGCTGGCGGGCATGTTGCGCTCGCTGGAGCTGTGGGAGTTCACGCGGGCAGGCCACAGCCTGCTCGCACCCCATCCCCCCGGGGCCTATGCCCCGGCCGTGGTGGGCTACACGCTCTTCGGCACGGCCTCCAGTGCCCACCTGGTGGGGGGTGCGCTGGTCCTGGCCGCCTGCTGGGACGCCCTGCGCCGCATGGGGGCCGGCCTGCCCGGTGCGATCTGGCTGGCGGGACTGGCGCCGGTCTGGCTCGAGGCCGAGGGCTATGGCATCGACCTCGTCGGTGCGGCCTGCGTGGTGCAGGCCATCAGCCACCTCGTGGCCAGCGATCGGCTCACCCGCCCCTGGTCGGTCACCTGGTGGGGGGCCTGGATGGGGGCCGCCTTCCTGGCCAAGTACACGGCGCCGATGTTCCTCTGGGCGCCCTGCCTCGTCGCCGGCTGGTGGACCCTGCGCGATCGGCGCTTCCGGGCCCTCGCCCGTGCCCTGGTGGGCTTCGCCGTCGTGGCCCTGCCCTGGTGGGGTCTGCGCCTCCGGGCGGCGGTGGACTACATCGTGCACAGCAACACCGCCGCCGAGGAGTTCTCTCACGACACCTTCGTCGTGGAGGGGCCCTGGTGGGCGTGGGACCACCTCTCCTGGTACCTGGCGGTGGGTCTCGACGCCTGGGGTTGGCTCGGAGGCTGGGCCGTGGTCCTGGCGCTCCTGAGCCCCCGCGTCCGCGGTGCCCTGCCAGGGACCTGGCTCGTGCCCGTGCTCGGAGCCCTCGGTGGCTGGTTCATCCTGACCACCCAGATCGTGCGCGAGGCGCGGTACCTGCTGCCGGCCCTGGTGCTGTCGGCGGTGCTGGTGGGCACCAGCCGACTGCGCTGGATCCTGGCCTGCGTAGGGGCCGTGAGCCTCAGCGTGCTGGCCCCGCTCTACTTCGACGATGCGGCGGTCCCGTCCGACCGTCCGGGGGTCCACGTGCTGGAGACCGCAGGAGGACACTGGCCCACGCCGCACGAGTCCTTCCGCCCCCGCTCGATGGACCCGGGGCCCTGGAGGGTCGACGAGACCATCGAGCGCCTGCGGGCCGCGCACGGTCGCGACGACGGCACGGTGGGCTTCCTCATCGACGAGCGGGGCGGCGCCCCCGGGGTCCGGATCTTCCTGTACCGGACCGGACAGCTCGGGTATCGCTGGAACCTCGCCAGTCCTTCCCAGATCCCGGGGGACGACCTGGTCCTGGTCGCTCCCTTCGCCAGCGACGACTGGCCCTCCCGGGAGTACCACACCCTGGTGGCCATGCTGCGACCCGGCGACGGGGCGCTCGAAGCGCTGCTGAGGCGCTCGGGACTCACGCGGCTGGAGTCGTGGTCCCTGCCCGGTGGCTACGAGGGACGGCTCTACGGACGGCCCTGAGGCGGCGGTGGTCTGCGGGAGTCCGGGTGGCGATCCTCGGGGTGGACCGGGGTTCCCGGCACGTCCGGCGGCATCATCGTGCCGTCGCCGGTGGGGTACCGGTCGGTCGCCAGGAAGGTGTCGGGCAGGTGGAGGGGGTAGGCGTCGGTGATGAGCCGTCCCCGGGCGATCGCCGCCAGCTCGCCGGCATCGAGCCACGTGCGGCGCAGCGCCCGGGTGGGGGTCGGCTCGCGGAGGGGCATGTCCCCGTTGCGCCCGATGAGCATCACGATGTCCGGAGAGAGGACCAGGGCGGCGGCGTTGGGGAAGACCTCCAGGAAGGTGGCGATCTCACGCTCGTAGGCGTCGTCGGTGATGCGGTAGGGGTGGAGACGCCCGACGTAGAGGCCGTTCGGCCCCAGGCGTGACTTCGCGAGCTGGTTGAACTCCAGCGTGCTCAGCTCGAGGTACCAGGCGTAGATGGCCGCGTCGTTGACGATGATGTCGAAGGTGGTGTTGTTGGTGAGCAGGTAGTGGCGGCCGTCGTTGTCGATGAACTGGAAGTGCTCCTGCTCGAACAGCGGGGCGTCCTCTCCGCGGGTGAAGGGGACCATCTTCAGCAGGTCGCCGTTGAAGTCGATGGCCCGGACCCTCTCGAAGGCGGGAACCTCGAGGGCGTCGGCGACCACGCTCCCGGTGCCGAAGCCGATGACGGCGATGCTGCGCGGGTCGGGGTGCAGCCCCGCGGCGACCGCCACGTCGGAGCCCCCGCCGCGGATACCGAGCCGCTCCCCGTGGATGAAGAGCACGATCTCGGTGGGGTCGGGCTGCAGCACGGCGGTGGAGCTGTTGCGTCCCTCGGAGAAGGCCAGCACCTGCTCGCCTGGCATCAGGAGCATGTGGCTGGCCGGGTTGATGGTGCCGGCCATCGCCCCGAAGAGCACCAGCCCTCCGGCGGTGGCCATCCAGGCGCGGCGCAAGGCCGTCCGGCCCGGTCGACCTGCGAGGGCCCAGCCGACCCAGGCGGCCACGACCAGGTCCAGGCACCCGAAGAGCACCAGCGAGCGCACGGCCCCGATGTTCGGCAGCAGCCAGAAGCCGGTCACGAAGGCCCCGAGGATGCCGCCCACCGTGGACAGCGCCGCGAGGTTGCCCACACCGGTACCCAGTCCATCGAGCCTCGGAATGGACAGGTAGGAGGCCAGCGGGAACAGAGCGCCGGAGACCATCGCCGGCAGGATCACGGCCGGCACGATGAGTCCCGCGCGCAGCAGGGGCATGTAGAGCCCGAGCGACTTGAGGGGCCCGAAGTTCTGCCACAGCTCGGGGGAGATGCGGGGCACGAGCATCAGGACCGACAGGATCGTCAGGCCGCCCATGACGGCGGGCAGGGCGATGAAGAGGCGTCGCGGTGGGAGCCGGATCAGCCACCTTCGGAAGACCACGCCCGCACCCAGGGCGTGGCCGAAGAGGAAGGCCCCGAGGACGAAGCCGAAGACATAGGTGGCGGCGTTCCAGCCGGCCTGGGACAGCACGCGGGTCCACAGGATCTCCAGCGCCAGGGCGCTGCCGCCGACCACCAGGTAGGTCCCACCGATCACGGACCGCTCCCGGTGCCAGGGGGTCCGGGGAGCCGGCGCCTCCACGGGGGCCGCTGCAGGGGTCGCCGCCGTCTGCTGGCGGTAGAGCCAGAAGACGATCAGCGCCGCGAGGCCGTTGGCGTACGTGCCCAGCCAGGCCGTCATCGGGTAGCCGAGCAGCCCGATCGTGAAGAAGGTCGTGCAGAAGCAGCCGGCCATCGCCCCGGCGACGTTGGCTCCGTACAGAGTAGCCAGGTCTTGTCGGAGCCGGCCTTGCTCGAGCACGAAGGCCCGCGACGCGACGGGCAAGGTGGCCCCGGAGGCCAGGGCCGGAGGGAGCAGCAGCATCGAGCCGAAGACGAAGCGCAGCGTCGTGTGGGTCGCGATCGAGAGGTCGCCGCCCGAGGCCAGCGCCAGGTAGCCCCCCTCCACGAGGCCTTGCAGGGGCGTGAAGAGCTGGGCGTAGACACCGAGGAAGACCTCGAGGGCGGCGAGGGCCAGCAGCGGCGGCACCCGCATGCGATCGATCAGGCGTCCGGCGGTCCAGCTCCCCAGGGCGAGGCCCGCCATGAAGGTGACCAGGATGGTCGTGATCGCGTGGTAGGTGACGCCGAAGAGCGACACGAGCTGTCGGGTCCACGACATCTCGTAGGAGAGGGCCGCGTAGCCCGAGAGGGCGAAGGCGAGGAGCAGCAGGAGCCGGGAACGACCTGGTGGCAAGGGGCTCGTTGAACCTGGGCTGAGGAGGGTTCAAGTAGCCGGGCTCACCGGTCGCGGCGAGCCCCTCTGGTGGCTTTCGACCAGGACCCGAAGACACATCAGCCGCCCTCGAGCACGTGGCCCGAGAGCGGCTGGGGTGTCCGCGCGTGCGATCAGCCTAGTTGGAGTAGTCGCAGCCGCCACTCATGTTGTTCTTGGTGATGGTCACCGGGCTGCAGCTCAGCTCCGTGTAGCCGGAGTCGTTGTTGTCGATGTAGCCGTCGCCGTTGGTGTCCTCGAGGAGCACGACGTAGTAGGTGCCGGCGGCGAAGGCGGTGCCGTCGAACTTGTCGTTCTCGTCGAGCACGTAGTCCTTGGGCCAGGTCTCCGAGGATCCGTCAGCGCCGGAGAAGGCGTAGTAGCCCTCGTCGTCGAGGTTCTCCCGTGCGGCGATGCCGTAGTTGCCGGAGGGCGGGGTCCCGGAGAGCTCTCCGCAGACACCGGTGTTCGCCTCGCCGTCCGTGCAGGTCTCGTCGGCGTCGGTGTCGCTGTCGGCGTCGGCGTCGGCATCGGCGTCGGCATCGGCATCGGCATCGGCATCGGCATCGCCGTCGGCGTCGGCGTCGGCGTCCGCGTCACCGTCGGCATCGGCGTCGCCGTCGGCGTCGGCATCGCCGTCAGCGTCGGCGTCTCCGTCGGCATCGGCGTCTCCG
>CAZCVP010000076.1:29405-32021 GCA_964501915.1 uncultured Enterobacterales bacterium | reverse complement strand
CGGCAAGGGCATGCGCCGGGTCGACGACCCAGCGGACCTCCTGCGCGCCTTCGAGTCCGCCCGCTCCGAGGCCATCCAGAGCTTCGGCGACGACGCGGTCTACCTGGAGAAGTGCGTGGTCGAGCCCCGCCACGTCGAGGTCCAGGTCCTGGCCGACGCCCACGGCAACGTGGTCCACCTCTTCGAGCGGGACTGCTCGGTCCAGCGCCGCCACCAGAAGGTCGTCGAGGAGACCCCCTGCCCGGTGCTGGCGGAGCCCACCCGCCAGGCCATGTGTGCCGTCGCGGTCCAGGCCGCGCGCGCGGTGGGCTACGTCGGGGCCGGCACCGTGGAGTTCCTCTACGGGGCCGACGGCAGCTTCTACTTCCTGGAGATGAACACCCGGCTCCAGGTCGAGCACCCGATCACGGAGATGATCACCGGCATCGACCTCGCCCGGGCCCAGTTCCAGGTCGCCCAGGGCGACCCGCTGCCCTGGCGCCAGGAGGAGATCACGGCCACCGGCCACGCCATCGAGTGCCGGATCTACGCCGAGGACCCCTCCAACGGCTTCCTGCCCTGTCCGGGGCTCATCGAGCGCTACCGGGAGCCCGGGGGGCCCTGGGTGCGCGTCGACAGCGGCGTGACCACGGGCACCGACGTCACGGTCCACTACGACCCGATGATCGCCAAGCTGGTGGTCTGGGGCCGCACCCGGACCGAGTGCATCCAGCGGACGGACAGAGCCCTCAGGGAGTACCGGGTCACCGGCATCCGCACCTCCATCGGCTTCTTCCGCGCGGTGCTCGCCGACCCGGACTTCCTGTCGGGGCACTACTCGACCGCCTTCATCACCCCTGAGCGCCTGGCCGCCCTGGCGCCCGGGCGCGACGACGAGGTCGCCGCCATCGCCGCCGCGATCGCCCAGTTCGAGAGGGATCACCGGCCCGTCGCCGCCACGCCGGACGCGGCGGGCTCCACCTGGAAGCGCGTGGCCCGCTGGCGCACGGCCACGAGGGTGCCGCGATGACCTACGAAGTCTCCGTCGGAGGGCGGACCCTGACCCTGGAGCTGCGCCGGGAAGGGGAGCGCTTCTTCGTCCGCGTGGAGGGCGGCGAGGAGCAGGTGGTCGACACCCGCCGCTCCGACCCCTCCCAGATGTCGTTGCTCGTGGGCGGTCGGAGCTACTCGGTCGGCCTGGCCGAGCGCCCGGACGGGTGGGACGTCGACCTGCGGGGCACGCCCCACGCGTGCGCCGTGGTCGATCCGCGCCGCAAGGCCCTGCGCCTCAGCGGCGCCGCGAGCGAGGGGACCCTGTCGACCTCGATGCCCGGCAAGGTGGTGCGCCTGCTCGTGGCCATCGGGGACGTGGTGGCCGAAGGCGACCCGGTGGCCGTCGTCGAGGCGATGAAGATGGAGAACGAGCTCAAGGCGCCCCTGGGTGGGCGCGTGGCCGAGATCCCCGTCGCGGCCGGGGAAGCCGTCGACGCGGGCGCCGTGATCCTCCGCATCGAGGGAGAGGACCCATGAGCGAGGAGCTCGAGCGCTGGCAGCAGACCACCCTGGCCCAGGCCAAGGCCCGGGGCCTGCGCCGGGAGCGCTTCACCCGGTCCGGCGGGGAGGTGCTCGACGACCTCTACGCCGGCGAAGACCCCAGCGACCTGCCCGGTGAGTTCCCCTTCACCCGTGGCGTGCACGCCACCATGTACCGGAGCCGGCTGTGGACCATGCGGCAGTACGCCGGCTTCGGCACCGCCGCGGAGTCGAACAGCCGCTACAAGATGCTGCTGGACAAGGGCCAGTCGGGGCTGAGCGTGGCCTTCGATCTGCCCACCCAGATGGGCTACGACTCGGACCACCCGATGTCCGCCGGCGAGGTGGGCAAGGTCGGCGTCGCCATCGACACCCTGGCGGACATGGAGACGCTGTTCGCCGGCATCCCCCTGGACCGCGTCTCCACCTCGATGACCATCAACGCCACGGCGTCCACGCTGCTGGCGCTCTACGCCGCCGTCGCCGAGGGCCAGGGGGCGGACCTGGGCAGCATCCGGGGCACCATCCAGAACGACGTGCTCAAGGAGTACATCGCCCGCGGGACCTACATCTACCCGCCGCGTCCCTCGATGCGGATCATCACCGACATCTTCTCCTGGTGTGCGCAGCACGCGCCCCGCTGGAACACCATCTCGATCAGCGGCTACCACATCCGCGAGGCCGGCAGCACGGCGGCCCAGGAGATCGCGTTCACCCTCGCCGACGGGGTGGCCTACGTCGACGCCGCCCTGACCGCCGGGCTCCAGATCGACACCTTCGCGCCCCGCCTGAGCTTCTTCTTCAACGCCCACAACAACTTCCTCGAGGAGATCGCCAAGTACCGGGCGGCCCGCAGGCTGTGGGCCCGCCTGATGCGCGAGCGCTTCGGAGCCCGCAGCGATCGGTCCCTGAAGCTGCGCTTCCATACCCAGACCGCCGGCTCCACGCTCACCGCCCAGCAGCCGGACAACAACGTCGTCCGCGTGGCGCTGCAGGCCCTGGCCGCGGTGCTGGGCGGCACCCAGTCCCTGCACACCAACAGCCTCGACGAGGCCCTGGCCCTGCCCACCGAGGCGGCGGCCACCCTGGCCCTGCGCACCCAGC
>CAZCVP010000076.1:0-29395 GCA_964501915.1 uncultured Enterobacterales bacterium | reverse complement strand
GGGGGGCGCCCTCGGTGGGTGGCCCCACCGTTTATTTCTTGGCCCCCGTGGGGGGCGGGGCCGACGTCGTGGACCCGCTGGCCGGGAGCCACCTCATCGAGTCGCTCACCGACCAGCTCGAGGCCGACGCCCGGGCCCTGATCGAGGAGATCGACACCATGGGGGGCATGGTCGCGGCGATCGAGCGGGGCTTCCCCCAGCGGGAGATCCAGAAGGCCGCCTATGTCACCCAGCTCGCCCAGGACCGGGGAGACCAGGTCGTGGTCGGGGTGAACCGCTTCCAGGAGGGCACCGAAGACCCGCCGGAGCTGTTGCGGGTCGATCCGGCGCTGGAGCGGGAGCAGGTCGACCGCCTCGCGGCGATCAAGGGGAGCCGCGACGCACGGGCTGCACAGGACAGCCTCGACGCCCTGGGGCAGGCGGCGTCTGGCGACACCAACCTCATGGACCCGATCCTGGCGGCGGTCAAGGCCCGGTGCAGCCTGGGAGAGGTGGCGGATGCGCTGCGGGAGGTTTTTGGGGTCTACGAGGAGTCGGTGGTGGTGTGAGGCCTACCCCTCGTTCTCGTTCTCGTTCTCGTCCTCGTCCTCGTCCTCGTCCTCGTCCTCGTCCCCACCTCGGTTCTTGGTGCTGAAGACCTTCGCCACCACGATGCCGACCCCGTAGAGCAGGGTCAGCGGTCCGGCCATCAGGCCCTGGGTCAGCGGATCCGGAGGAGTGATCAGCGCGGCGACCATGAAGATGCCGACGATCGCGTAGCGGAACTTCGTGATCATGTCCTGGGCGTCGACGAGTCCGATCCGAGCCAGGAAGAACACGATCACCGGGAGCTGGAAGCAGAAGCCGAAGGCGATGAGCAGCCGGGTGGCGGTGGACAGGTAGGAGGCGATGGAGATGTTGGCCTCGGTGTCCTCCGGCGCCAGGGCCATCAGGAACTCGAAGCCATAGGGGAAGATGACGAAGTAGGCGAAGCTGGCCCCGGCGAGGAAGAGCCCCGTGGAGGCCACCACCAGGGGCATCACGATCTTGCGCTCGGTGTCGTAGAGCCCCGGGGCCACGAACAGCCAGGCCTGGTAGAAGAGGATCGGCGAGGACGCCACCACCCCGGCCAGCACCGCCACCTTGAGGTAGGTGAGGATGGTCTCCAGCGGGTCGTGGAAGACGAAGGTGTCCCGGGTCTTCTCCCCGAGGACCTCGTACATCGGCGCCTGCAAGAGCTGGTAGATCGGCTCGGCGAAGAAGAAGCAGAGGATGACCGCGACGAAGGTGACCGCGAGGCTGATCACGAGCCGGGTGCGGAGCTCCCGGAGGTGCTCCATCAGCGGCATCCGGTACTCCTCGACGGGCACCTGCTTCTTCGGGCGGCTCACGAGGTCTCCTCGGAGGCGGGCTCCTCGGCGGCCTCGGACTCGTCGGTGGGTGCGTCCTCCTCGGCGGTCAACGGCGTGAGGCCCACCTGGCGTGCGACCGGCCCCTCCGGCTCCTTGCCCTGGTCCTTGGCCTCCTCGCGAGCCTTCTTGCGCTCGGCGAGCAGCTCCTCACGGCGGGTCCGGATCTCGACGGCCCGGCGATCGGCGTCCACCCGGTCGACCTCGAGCTGGAAGGCGCGACGCAGCTCGTCGGAGGCCCGGCGGAGCCGCCCATACTGCTTGCCGACGTAGCGCATCATCTCCGGCATGCGGTCGGGACCGACGACCACGATGACCAGCACCGCGATGACCGCCAGCTCGACGAATCCGAAACTGATCAGGCCGAAGGTCACGGTCGATGCTCCCTGCGAGTGGAGGGACAGCTATATAAGATGGACGACCACCGCATATGTGCCGCCTCTTCGGATTCCGTAGCAATGTGCCCTCCAGGGCACACCGATCGCTCATGGAGGCGGAGAACGCCCTGGTGGAGCAGTCCAACCTGCACCCGGACGGGTGGGGCATCGGGTACTTCATCCAGCAGGACGCCTACATCCTCAAGAGCGAGGAGCCCGCGCACGAGTCCGAGCGCTTCCGCCTGGCCAGCAGCCGGCTGATGTCCCACGCCTTCGTGGTCCACGTGCGTCGCGCCACCGTGGGCGGCACCGACTACCTCAACTCCCACCCGTTCCGGTTCGGACGCTGGATCCTGGCCCACAACGGGACCATCTTCTCCTTCGACGACCTGCTCCGGGACTGGATGGTCCAGCGCATCCGGCCCGTCCAGCAGCCGCTGATCTTCGGCACCACGGACTCCGAGCACCTCTTCCACTACCTGCTCAGCGCCCTGGCGGACGTGGGCGTGGACCCCGCCGGTCACGAGGCGATCGATGCTCCGGTGGCTGCCAGGGCGCTGCGAGCGGCGGTGGACGCCGTGTACGTGCGCGCCGCAGACGGCGCGGGCGACTGGCCGATCCTCAATTTCATCCTCACCAACGGCGACACCTTCTTCGCACTGCGGGCGGGCAAGGAGCTCTACCTGTCCACCCAGAAGCGGCTGTGCCGCGACGCCGAGACCTGTCCCGAGGCCCGCAAGGTCTGCCTGGAGCCCCGTCGTCCGGACCCCAGGGTCAACCACCTCATCGTGTCCAGCGAGCGCATCGGCGACGAGGACATCTGGGAGGAGATGCCCCAGGGCCAGATGGTCTACCTGGGGCACGACTTCGAGCTGGGCTTCCTCGAGCCGCCGGAGCACTTCGCCCTGTCGAAGATCGCGAGCTGAGCGCGACCGGGAGCCCTAGATGACCTCGGCACGATTGGCAAGCCGTTGCGCGGACCCCTTCCGCCCCTGTCGGCCCGGGGCGCGCTTGGAATATGTAGCACCCGACTGACGAGCGGAAGCGCCTGAAATCACGTGAGCAAGCCAGGCGACGGGGGCGCGGAGCGCGGGCGAAAGCCCCCCCGCAGGGGGGGACCGTACGGCAATGCCCCACACCCTCCTAGCGCGGCGCCTTGAGGATGCCCGGGAACTGCACGCCCGCCCGGGGATCGATGCCCTGGTAGCTGGCGCGGGCCTGGCCGATGTTCACCTCGAAGAGCATCTCCGGCAGCCGCGCCCGGCCGTCGGGGTCCACCAGGCCGGCCGGTGGCGGAGGGAAGGGTCCAGCGATCTCGAAGGCGGTGACCACGGCGTTGTCCAGCGGCGGCGAGCCGCACTCCTCGATGATCCGGATGCTGTCCAGGGTCCCGTCGGCGGCGATGTCGACCCGAACGACGGTGTCGTAGGCGGACTTGGCCAGGCGGATCGAAGGCGGGACGTTGTCGAGCTGCTGGCTCCAGTAGAAGTTCACCAGGCGGCGGATCTGGTTGATGTAGGCGGCGTAGAGGAACCTCTTCGTGCTCAGCAGGGTCGCCTCGCCCCGCTGCTCGCGGAGCAGGTCGTTGTTCGGGGCGCCGGCGATGTCCTGGGCGCTGTGGGAGGACGGCACGGGGGCCTGCACACCCTCCTTGTTGGTGAAGCGGTAGCGCGACGGGATCGACGCCATCGAGCCGTGCTCGCCGACCTGGAAGGTCTCCTGGCCGGGGGTGGCGCCCGTCGACGGCGCCGTGACGTCCAGGTCCATCACGTCGGCGAGCTCCATGCGGTCCTCGCGGCTGTAGGTCGGGGCCAGGACCTCGGGGTTGAGCCGGAAGCGCTCGCTGCGGGTCTCCTCTTCGACGACGCGGGCGTGCTCGGCCAGGTAGTCGGCTTCGACGGGCACCTCTTCTTCCACGGGCTGGGGCAGGTCGACGATCTGACCGTGGTCCGGGTCGTCCGGGTCCGGATCCTGGAGCTCCACCGGGTCGGTGATCACCAGCGTGACGGGCACGAAGGGCGGGCCGTCCTCGGCCTCACCGACCTCAGGCCACAGGGAGCCGAGGCTGCCCACCGTGCCCAGGTGGAGGAAGATCGAGACGCACACCGCGGTGACCAGGCCCGAGAGCTTGACGCGCTGGCGCCGTCGCTCCTCGGCGTGCCGCTGGGTCAGGCTCTGATCCCGGTGCTCGATCACGTCGAAGGCTCCACGTCGACGGGCGGGTGCCGGGCCCCGTCGCCTTCACAGTAGCGCCCTGATCGGAGGGGGGGCAAGGACGTCGAGCTTAGCGAGAGGCCGATCGAGAGACGATCGGAGAGCTGTGGCGGAAGGTGTAGGTCACCGAGATCACGCCTCGCTGGGGGGCGATGTCGGCGCTCGGACGAGCCACGCGAGCGGGAATCGCCGCCAGCGCCGCCTCGTCGAGGCCAGCCACGCCGCTCTGGCGCACCAGCTCCTTGTCGACCACGCGCCCCCGGCCGTCCACCACGAAGCGCACGGTGGTGACGCCGTACCCGGTGAGCACCTTGACCTCCAGGGGCGGGTCCCAGGCGTCGCGGAGGAGCTGGTCGATGCCCGCCGCGTAGCGGCCCAGCGGGGTCTCGCGGGCCGACATCGCCGAGGCCACGTCGAGCTCGGTCTCCTCCGGCACGACCGGGGCCCGATCGAGGCGGGCGCTGCCGGTCCCCCCCGCGGCCGCCCGGCTGCCGAGGACCTGCCGGGGGCGCCCAGGACTGGACTCCGCGGTCGCGGTGCCGTCGCCGACGCGGGCCTGGCCCTGCCCGGTCTCCCCGTCGCCCGCTCGCGGTGAGAGCACGTCGGAGTCAGCCGACGCGTTGCGGGCCTGACCGCCATCTGCCGCCTCCGCGGGCACGATCCAGTCCAGGGTGCCCGGAGACAGCAGCGGCCGCACCGCGTCGCGGCTCCGCGAGGCGCGATCGGGACCGACCCGGTCCGGGTCCCCGGGGTCGGCGCCACCGGTCGCCGGCGCCGGGTGCTCACCGTCGATGGCCAGCGCCAGGCCGTCACGGGTCGGCGCGCTGTCCCCGGCCTCACCCGCTTCCCTGGCGCCGCTCGCAGGCTCGGCCCGATCCCCCTTGGACGCCACGCGCTCGACGGCCTGTCCGCCCGGGGCACCGACCTCGGGCGCCTCGGGGGCCTCGGCCCGCGAGCGCTCCTGGCGCCCGCCGCTGCGAGCACCGGGCCTGGACGGGTCGTCGCGGTTGAGCTGGAGGGGGATGTCGTTCTCGGCGACCTCCTGGCGGGGCATCGAGACGGTGTCGGGCACGGGGCTGGCACCCGCCACGTCGGTGGCCGAGGGGTCCCCGTCGGTGGGGGGGCCGATCCGGACCGTCGAGACGGCGCGGCGAGTGGGCCTGGCGGCCCGCATGTTCCGATCCGAGATGGCCTCCGCGTCCACGTCCACCACCGGGGGCGGGTCCGGGTCCGCGCGCACGAAGTGGGCGGTCTCGGGCGGGGCCTCCTCCAGCACTTCGGGCTCCGGCTCGCCCTCGGCGGGGTCCTCCCGCGCCAGCGCCGGGGGGCTGTCCACCGAGCGCGCCGTGGGCGGGACCTCCACCGGCGGCGTGGTCGCCCCCGGCGGCAGGGTGTCGGCCATCGCGTCCCGTGGCGGCGGCGCCTGCGGCGTGGCCGTGGAGTCGTCGACGAGGCTCAGCTCGAGCAGGGTCGTGGGGTCCGGGGGGTCACCGACGAAGGCGCGCGGCGCGAGCGGGACGAGCAGCAGCAGCGCGTGGAGGATGAACGCGAAGCACCAGGCCTCGGGCCATCGGGTCACCCGGTCTCGAGCGCGGCCAGGGCTGCGAGGACCTGGGACTCCAGGCCCTCCCGTGCGGTGTCGGGCAGGGTCTGTCGGAATGCACCCTCCGCCAGTCGGATGGTCGCTTGGTAGGTGCGCAAGAACCCCTCGCAGGGTGGGCAGATCTCCCGGTGCCGATCCATGACCTCCTGGATCTCCGGATCCAGGCTCCCGTCGTAGTACTCGACCAGCAATTCCGTGAGCTCGTGGCACGTCACGGCGGACCTCCCCGATCCAGTGTGGACATCATAGTCCTGGCCTGGGTTCCCAGATGCCAGAGTTTGTCAAGGGTTACGCCCGGCCTGCGAGGTAGACCGAGAGCTCTTCCCGGACCGCGAGTCGGGCCCGGTGCAGGCGGGTCTTCACGTTGCTGACCGTGAGGTCCAGCGCCGCGGCGATCTCCTTCATCGACAGGTGCTGGTAGTCCGCCAGCACGATGACGGTCCGGTACTTGTCCGGCAGGTCGTCGATCGCCCCCCGGATCTTCCGCCCGAGCTCCTCGTCCTCCATCAGCTCGTCGGCCAGCGGGCTCCAGTCCACGACCGGACGCTCGTGCTCGCCGTCCTCGCCGAAGCCGGGCCCGCGGATCGTGAGCGGGACCTCCGGCCGGCGGCGGTGGTAGCGCAGCTTCATCAGGCAGGCGTTGGTCGCGATGCGGAACAGCCAGGCCCGGAAGGAAGCCTGCTGGCGGAAGGTGTGGAGCTTCCGCCAGGCGGAGAGGAAGGTCTCCTGGGTGATGTCGCGAGCGGCCGCGTCCTCTCGCAGCATCGACAGGCCGATGCCGTGGACGCGCGAGCTGTAGCGGCGGACGAGGACTTCGAAGGCAGCGTGCTGTCCCTCCTGGGCGAGGGCGACGAGCTCGAGATCCGTGGCGTTGTGCATGTGTGCCCCAGAGCGCGCACAAGCATGCCATCGGCGCGCGGAGGATGGCCAGCGGGGCCGAGGGCGTGGGATGCTGCCTCATGGCGAAGCGGCGGGAGAGGGTGAGGGGACTGCTGCGACGGGCGGGGCGGAGGGCCCTGGCGCGCCTGCCCGGACAAGCCGTCGTGCCTCCAGGGCCCCACGCCGTGTCCTTCGAGGGCAGCAGGACCGGGAGCTTCGGGGGCGGCACCACCCTGCTGGCCGCTGCGGGGGAGCTGGACCTCGAGCTCGACCACTACTGTGGCGGCCAGTGCTCCTGTGGGACCTGCCGGGTCGAGGTGGTCGAGGGCGCCACCTCGCTGAGCCGGATCACACCGACCGAGCGGGTCGTGCTGGGGCACGAGGCCGAGGTCGCGGGGGATCGACTCGCCTGCCAGGCCCGGATCCTCGGTCCGGTGACCGTGCGCATACCGGCCTACTTCACGCGGGGCGCCTGAGCGACGCTGTCAGTGGACCGGGACCGGCTCCCCTTCGGCGTCCGGAGAGGCGGGGGGCCGAAGGGGCTCCCCGGTCAGCAGGCTCACGCGCCCTCCGCTCGCGGCCGCCGTCAGGACCGTCGCCAGGGCGAAGCCGGCGGCGAGGCCCATCGCGGCCCAGCGGACCCAGGGGGCGAAGCGACGCTGGTGGAGCACGTCGTCGTCCTCCACCAGCCGCAGCGGCGGCGGCAGCGGACCGTCGACCGGCTCGGGCTCGACGCGGAAGCCGAGGCGGTAGGGGTCATAGGTGCCCACGCAGACAGGATACCCCCCATTCGTGGTCCCGCATCCCTCTCGTCGCCTGCACGCCTGGTGGGGGCCCACCGATCCGGACCGCTCCCTGCCGGGCGGGGGCGGCTCCAGCCCGGTCGGGGGCCGGGGATGAGCGCCGGGCCCGTCCCCGCGGTCCTCCAAGAGGTCCTGGCGGAGCTGGGCACCGAGTCCGCGTCGCCGGGGCTCATCCCGCTCTTCGACGCGCTCTACCTGCTGTGCGAGGCCCTGAAGGAGGGCCGGCCCGCCACGACAGAGCTCGACGAGCTCCAGCGCGTGCACCAGCGTCGTCCCGACGAGCGGGCCCTGCGGGTGTTGCTGGCCCTAGGTCAGGCACCGACGGACCACCCGCCCGATCCCCTGGAGCCGGTGCTGCAGGCCGCTGGCCTGCCCCGGGAGACGCCGGAGCCCCACAAGGCCCTGGAGGCCTACATCCGGCGGCAGGAGGAGGTGCGTCGCGTGCTCGCCGAGCGGCTGGCCCAGGCGGAGTCCATCCTGCGGCGCTCCTCCCAGCTGACCCACGCCGCCACGGCCGCGGCGGTGGTGCTGCTCGGCGTGGTCGCCCTGCTGTTGCTCGTGGAGGGGGGCTTCCTGGACCTGCCCGAGCCCGTCGACACCCAGGAGGAGGTCGAGCCACCGCCGCCACCGACCCCCGAGAGGAGGCCCCGCCGATGACCTGGCGGCTCGGTCGACTGCTCGGCTTCGAGGTCCGGCTGCACGTCACGGCCGTGATCGTGCTCGGCCTGCTGGTCCTGCCGGGCCTGGACGACGGCGAGTGGGTCCGGCCAGCGGTCTTCGGTGCCGTGCTGCTGATCAGCATCCTGGTCCACGAGCTGGGCCACGCCGTGGTGGCCCAGCGCCTGGGCCTCGGTCCCTGCTCGATCCTGCTGCACGGCTTCGGCGGTCTCTGCAGCTTCGGCCGCTCCCCGACCCACCGCCAGGGCCTGCTGGTCAGCGTCGCCGGGCCCGCCGCCGGCCTGGTCCTGGGGGCCCTGGCCCTGGGCCTCGACCAGCTCTCCGGCCAGCACCTCACCGGAGTGCTCGCCCTGGCGGTCGTGCTGTCCCTGCGCATCAACCTCTTCTGGTCGCTGTTCAACCTGCTGCCGATGTACCCGCTGGACGGCGGCCAGGCCCTCCGCCACGGCCTCGCCCTGCGTCTGGACGGCCACCGGGCCCGGGCCATCACCCGCCGGGTCTCCCAGGTCCTCGCCGCAGCCCTCGCCGCCTGGGGGATCTACGAGCGGTCCCTGTTCTTCGTCTTCCTGGCGGCGCTGATCTTCTCCCAGAACCGGGACACGGAGCCCGTCACGGACTGATCCGCACCACCTCGCCCGCCCCGTCGCCCGCCATCGGGGCCCCGACCCAGGTCGAGGTCCCGTCCAGCAGGACCGCCGCGCCGAAGTGACCGCTCGGCTCGGTGCCGACCGCCTCCGGCTCCTCGACGTCCCAGTCCTCGGGCGCACCCTCGAAGCGCCAGATGGCGCCCAGGCCACCTTCGGCGAGGGGCGCCCCCACCACCAGGGTCTGGTCGTCGCAGTCCAGGGACTGTCCGAAGCGGCCCCCGGGTCCGACGAGGACCGTCTCCGCCAAGGCCCAGCGCTCCACCCCCCCGAGCAGCAGGTGGACGAGGCCGGCTCCGGGCGCCCCCACGGCCAGGTCGAGCTCGCCGTCGCCGTCCAGGTCCGCGGCACACAGCGCCTGGCCGGCCTCGTCGTGCTCCGTCGGCCGGGCCCAGGTGCTCCCGTCGAGCCACAGCGCCGTGCCGCCGCGGGGCACTCCGACCGCCGGCAGGCCGGCGAAGGAGACCAGGTCGCCGGGTCGGTCCGGCAGGCTGGTCGGCTCGCCATCCACCAGCAGCGTGGTCCCCGAGGTGCTCCACAGGACCCCGTCGGCCCAGGCGAGGCGAGCGCCGAGCAGGTCGCCGGGAGCGCCGAGCTCGTCGGTGCCCGTGGTGCCGAGGACGTGGCCCCCGAGGTCCCACGCCAGGGGGGCACCGGCCACCACGGTGCCGTCGGACCCCGCCGCGAGCCCGACCCCCAGGGACACCGGCCGCTCGCCGCTGTAGACCGGGCGGGCGACCTGGCCCAGCAGGTAGACCTGCCCCTCGGAGCCCCAGGGGGCGCCGGCGTGGACACCGGAAGGGGCCAGGACCAGGGTGCTGCCCAGGCCGCCCTGGGGCTCGGGACCCTCCCAGGTCGACCAGCCGGTGGTGCCGGTGTCGGTGGCGGTGTCCGTCTCGGTGTCGCTGGGGACCGTCCAGCCGGTCTCGTCGGTGAGGCCGTCGTCGAGCACGACGCCGCCACACCCCCCCAGCACGAGTCCTGTCCACCACACGCTGCGAATCTACTCCGGTGCGCGCTGGGGCCGCCTTGGTTAGACGCCGAGCAGTCATGCCCAGCATCCGTCGCCAGATCAACATCGACGCCTCCCCTCGGCAGGTGTGGCGCGCCATCACCACCACCGCGGGCTGGACCTCCTGGTACGCCGACGAAGCCCGGGTCGATGCCCGCAAGGGCGGTCGGATCACCCTCACCACCCTCGACGACGACGGCGAGCCGGTCGACGAGGTGGGCATCTTCCTGGCCTTCCGGCCGATCCGGAAGATGGAGGTGTCCTGGGACAGCGCCAGCCCGGCCGCGACCAAGGGGACCCGCCTCAGCTTCCAGGTGGCCCGGGACGGCGACGAGACCCGCCTGTCGCTGGTCCACTCCGGCGGCGGCGTGCTCGACGACGAGGACGCTCGCGCCGAGCTGGAGCGGGAGTGGCGCCAGGCCTTCATCGCGCTGCGGGATCACCTCGAAGAGGGCTGAGCCTCCCCCAAGAGCCCCTTGCCCACCTCTGAGGCACGGGCTACAACGCGCGGCGCTCTCGCGCGAAGCCTCCAGGAGTAGAAGATGTCCATTTCCGGCCGGGGCAAGGACGCCCCCATCGACTACCGGGATCCCGATTCCCTCAAGAAGTTCCTCACCGAGGGCGGCAAGATCCTCCCGCGTCGACGCACGGGTCTCAACGCCAAGCAGCAGCGACGGCTCACGACCGCGATCAAGCGGGCCCGCCACCTCGCGCTGCTGCCCTACGTGCGCAACGACTAGCTCACCTCTCGTCCCCTCCAAGGAGGTCCGGTGCTCCAGCGCATCTTCATGGCCTGGGGCGTCGTCGGACGCACCTTCGGCCAGCGCTTCGCTCCCGCCGTCACCCTGGCGCTCTTCCTGAACCTGCGCCTGGCCGTGGCCATGGCCATGGCGGCCGATCACCTGTTCTTCCCCAAGGTGCGGAAGACCCGGGTGGTCCGGCCGATCATCATCGTCGGCACGCCTCGCTCGGGCACGACCTTCATCCACCGCTACCTCACCGACGACCTGAAGATCGGCACGGGCCTGCAGCTCTTCCGGGGTCTCTACCCCTCGCTGACCCTGCAGCTCTTCATCAAGCCGCTGATCCCGTTCCTCGAGCGCTTCAGCCCCACGCGCTACCACAGCAAGGACGCCCACGACACGGGCCTCACGAAGGTCGAGACCGACGACTCCTCGATCTTCCTGCGGTTCCTCGACGGCATCTTCTTCTACTGCTTCCTGCTCTCCTTCGACGAAGAGGACCACGTCGACTTCGTCGATCCCCGCAAGCGGGACACCTCGGCCCGCGACTTCGCCTGGGTCCGCAAGGTCTGGCAGCGCAACCTCGCCGCCACCGGCGGGGAGCGGGTCGTCGCCAAGATGTTCACCGCCTCGCTGCGCCTGCCCCAGCTCCTCGAGGCCTTCCCAGACGCCTGTGTGCTCTACACGGTCCGGGACCCGATCTCGGTGATGCCCTCGACCATGAGCCTGGTGACCACGCCACTGGAGAACCGCTTCCAGTTCTGGTCGCTGCCCGAGGAGATCCAGGAGCGCTTCCTGTCCCGGATGTACAAGGGCAACATGCTGCTCTACAAGGGCTTCTACGACGCCTGGAAGGCTGGGGAGTTCGACACCTCGCGGATCTTCATGGTGCCGTATGACCGGATGATGCAGGACTTCGACAACCTGATGGACGAGATGCTGCCCTTCCTCGGGGTCGAGATGACCCCCGAGTTCAAGGCCATGATCGACGTCACGGCGGAGAAGCAGCGCAGCCGGGTGAGCAAGCACAAGTACAACCTGGAGAAGTTCGGGCTTGACGCCGAGCAGATCCGTCAGGATTGTGCGTTCGTGTACGAGGACCTCCTGGAGACGCCATCCGCCCGCGCCAGCGAGGGCTGAGCGCCGCCAGGGGCCGCCTGCTGCGGGGGGTCCCGGCCCTCGGGACCGCGCTGCTGACCGGCTGCGGCATGGTCTACAACGTGGTGGCCGAGCCGGTCGACGGCCTGGCGACGGTCATCCGTGTGTCGTGGGACAGCCCGGAGGACATGGGCGGCTACGTCGAGTTCGGCCCCGACGGCGACTGCACCCGCTGGAAGACCCCCGACATCGGTCCGGGTCCGGACCACGAGGCCCTGCTGCTGGGCCTGCCGTCGGCCACGGAGGCCTGCTTCCGGATCGTCGCCACCGAAGGCTCCTTCCGCTGGCCCGACAAGGAGCGCACCATCCAGACCGGCAACCTGCCCGCGGCGGTGCCGGCCCTGGAGGTCCCGCTCTACGACGAGGGCCTGGTGGGGGACGGCTTCTTCCTCGCCGCCAGCGGCACGGCCCCCGCCCTGGTGCTGATCCTCGACCGGCAGGGCCGGGTGGTCTGGCACCAGCCCGCCGACGAGGGCTTCGTCAGCCCCCAGGCCCTGCCCGACGCCACGACCGGCGGCTACCTCTACAACCGCTTCTCCAAGGACTTCAGCCAGGACGTCGGCGCCGTGCGCCGCGTGGCCGCGGACGGGAACACCCTCGAGGAGGTGCGCACCCCGCTGGCCCACCACAGCTTCGAGCTCCTCGATGACGGCACCATCGCCTGGCTGGCCCTGGACGTGCGCGACACCGAGGACTGGGGCCCGGTGGTCGGGGACGTGATCCGCGAGGTCTCCGCCGAAGGTGTCGACCGCGCGGCCTGGGCGACCTGGGACACCTGGGAGGCCGAGGCCTCCGAGGACTGGAGCCGCGACTTCTACCCCCAGGGCTACGACTGGACCCACGCCAACTTCCTCTCCTGGAGCGAGGCCCGGCAGAGCTACACGGTCTCGTTCCGCAACGTGAGCACCGTGGCCGAGATCGACCGCGACGGCGACCTGCTGCGCTCGGTCGGCTACCACGGCGACCACGACATCGCCGGCGACGACGGCAGCCTGGTCCACTTCCCCCACAGCGCCGTCTGGACCGAGCGCGACACCCTGCTCTTCACCACCACCCCCACCGACACCGAGGAGACCCGCGCCGTGGAGCTGGCCTTCGACGAGGCCGACGGCTCCGCCGAGGTCGTCTGGACGTGGGGCGAGGGGGAGGGCCACTACGCCAAGGTGCTCGGGGAGGCCGTGAGGCTCGCCGACGACAACACCCTGGTGAACTTCGGCAGCGAAGGGGTGGTGGTCGAAGTGACCCCCGAGGGCGAGATCGGCTGGCGGCTCGAGACCCCAGCCGGGTACTTCCCCGGCCACCTGACCTTCATCCGAGACCTCTACGACCCGGCAGCCAAGGACGCAGACGAATGACCCCTCTGATGGTGCTGGCCCTGGCGGCCTGCAACGGCGACGACGACATCCTCCTCGCCGACTCCCAGAACTACTCCTTCACGTCGTCGCTGGACGTGACGAGCGTGCAGGTCGCCGCAGAGACGGACCTGACGGTGGACTGGTGCTCGCTCACCGTCGACTTCCTCGGCCTGGACATGGAGCCCACGGACGTGGACTTCGTGGTGCTGTCCCGCTGGGAGCTGAGCCAGGAGGAGCTGGAGGACACCCTGGTGGCGACCAACCTGCCCCAGCAGGACCTGTCTGGGAGCATCGACTACACCCCCACCGGCACCGAGTGCTCCGCTCCCCTGAGCGACTTCCAGTTCCTCGGGGCCAAGATCGACCCCGCCGTCGAGGTCTACGAGTCCGCCGACGAGACCTACATCCTCACCGCCTTCGCCGACGATCGGGCCAAGATGCTGCGCTTCATCGAGCCGGTCGACGGCGGCTCCGAGGACCCGATGGTGCTCGACAACGACAGCGGCGCGGTCTCCTTCCAGGTCGACCTCGACGCCGGCGAGGTCATCGCCGGCAGCGGCACGCTGGTGGACTGGTCGGCCTTGACGGTGGACGGCTCGGGCCAGGAGTTCCCGCTGAACAAGATGGACCGGCTGACGGTCGCCCAGTACGACTCGACGGTGGCCGAGCTCGAGGAGGACTTCGTCTTCCTCGACGAGATCGCGACCTGGCGGGAGGAGCCCGACGTCGAGGCGATGCTCGACTACGACCTGACCACGTTGTCCGGCTTCGACGGCTTCACCAGCGAGGGGCTGTGGATCATCGCGATGCGCTGCAGCACCTGCTACAACCCGGCGCCTCCCTTCCTGGGCATCGTCGAGGTCGAGTAGGGCGCCGGGCCACCGGGACGCTCAGTCCTCGTCGTCGCCGCGGCTCCGCAGCGCCATGTCGAGCACGAAGGAGGCCGCCGCCGGCGCCAGGACCCAGGTGAGGTCACCGGGCTGCCCAACGGCCGCGCTGAGCGCGATGCCCCCGAGCAGGGGCACCACCACCCGCACGGCCAGGTCGTAGAGCGGCGGGAAGACCAGCAGGCCCAGGACCGAGCCGGCCATCGGCCACCACCAGGGCCAGTTGGGACCCGAGGCGGCGAAGAACGGCGCGAACATCGGCCAGGCCACCAGCGCCAGGCCGCCGCCGAGCATCAGCCCGGCGAGGGCCACGGCCACCCTCTCCAGCAGTCCGGCGAGCACGCCCGCCCCCAGGGCCCCGCCGGCCGCGGCGGCGAAGCGGATGCCCTGTGGGCTGTCGACCAGCACCGTGTTCACCAGGAGCGCCCCCAGCACGGCGGCCGGCACCACCAGCGCCACGCGGTAGTGGCGGCTGCCGGCCAGCAGCAGCACGACCCCGCCGATCAGGGTTAGACCGCGCACGCTCGGCAGGCTCCCGCTGAAGCACGTCCCGATGTCCGTGAGCCCTTCCATCGGCTACCCTCCGCCGGTGTCGTTGTCCCTGCTAACCCTCGTGGCCTGCGATCCCGACCCCGCCGACTCCGGCTTCGTGACCGGCACCGAGCCGGTGGTCGCCGAGGAGGTCTGGGCGGTCTCGGGAGGGGCCGGCGATCTCGCCTGGGACGGCTCCGGGCTGCTGGCCACCGCCGAGTTCGGCGACCTGGTGCTGCGCTGGGACCCGGAGACCGACCTCGACGAGGAGATCGGCAAGCGGCTGGGGGGCTCACCCACCGGCGTGGCCGTGGGCACCGACGACATCCGCTACGTCTCGGTGACCGACAGCGGCGTCGAGGCCATCGTCGGTGTGCTCACCGGCCTCGACGAGCTGGACCCGCTGGCCACCGCCGTCGGCGCCACCCTGTTCCGCCACCCCGTCGACCTGGCCTGGGCTCCCGACGGGTCGCTGACCGTCGTCGACAGCGGCGCCGAGGCGATCTTCCGCGTGCCCGTCGACGGCTCCCCGGCCGAGGTGCTGCTCTCGGGGGTCGAAGCCACCGGTGCCGCCTGGCTCGACGACGTGCTCTACCTCGCCACGGCCGAGGCCCTGCTGCGGGTCGACGGCGGCGCGACCTCACCGGTCGGCGACCTGGCCCCCCGGGGCCTGGCCGTCTGGGAGGGAGCGCTGTTGGCCACCACCTCCGAAGGCGTGGCCCGGGTCGGCGAGGACGGCCTGCTGGTCTCCCTCGAGTCCGGCCGCCCCGGCGCCCTGGCCCTGAACGGCGACGTGCTCTACGTGGCCGACGACGCGACCGGTCGCATCTGGCAGGCCGGACTGGGCGGCCTGCGGCGTTAGGTGGGCGGCATGAGCACTGCCCGCACGGCGGCCCTCGACGGGGCCGCGATCTTCGATCTCGGCGTCCCCCAGGTGGTCCGACTGGAGGGGCCCGACGCCCGACGCTTCTCCAACGGCATGTTCACGCAGAACGTGCGTGACCTGCCGGTGGGCGGTGCCACCCGCTCGGCGATGACCGACGACCGGGGGCGGGTCCTCGGCCTGATGGACCTCTGCTGCCCGGCCGACGACAGCTTCCTGGTGGTGCTCGAGGGCGTGAGCGCCGAGTGGTTCGAGGAGCGCTATGGGCGCTTCATCGTGTTCGACGACGTGGAGCTCACGGACCACTCCGGGGAGCTGGCGCTGCTGACCGTCCAGGGGCCCGGAGCCGACGCCGCGATCGGCGAGCTGCTGGGTGGGTCGCTCTCGGAGGGCGGTGTCGCCGTGCTCGGGGAGCGCTACGTGGTCCGGCGCGACCGGGCCGGTCGGGGGGGCCGGGACCTGCTGGTGCCCGCCGGCGCCGCCGCGGAGCACCTGGAGGCCGCCCGCGACCAGGGCCTGGTGATCGGCGAGCCCGAGGACCTGGAGGTCCTGCGGGTGCGCTCCGGCCAGCCCCGCTGGCCCGTCGATCGAAGCGGGGAGCGGACCTTCGTGCACGAGCTGGGGCTGGTGCCGACGGTCTGCAGCTTCACCAAGGGCTGCTACGTGGGCCAGGAGGTCATCAACCGCATGGACACCATGGGCAGGCCGACCAAGCGCCTCTGTGGCCTCGTCCTGCCGGCGGGCACCCGCTGCGAGGACGAGGTGCTCCTCGACGGCGGCAAGGTCGGTCGCCTGGGCTCGAGCGTCGAGGTGGACGGCACCGTGTACGCCCTCGCCGTGCTGGGCAAGGCGGCCTGGGAGCCGGGCACCGAGGTCCAGGTCGGCGAGGCAGTCGGCGTCGTGTCCGCGCTGCCGTTTTCCTGACCATGGACGCCGCCGAGCGCTTCGCCGGATCCCTGCGGGCGGCCGAGGAGCGCCTCCGGGCGACGGGGCTCCACGGGCGACAGGCCTACCTGGCGCTGGTCCGCCACCTCGCCCAGCGCCTGGAGCTGCCCGCGGAGCTGGTCCCCGAGGGCCCGGAGGCCAGCGCCGGGGCCGAGCTGGAGCGCATCCCGCTCACCGCGGGGCTGGACCTCTTCGGCCTCGCCTACGAGCGCTTCTTCCCGGAGCTCTTCAAGGGCGAGCGGGGCCAGTACTTCACGCCGCGGCCCCTGGTGGAGCTGATGGTGAGGCTGGCCGACCTCGGCGATCGGGACCGGGTGCTCGACCCGACCTGTGGCAGCGGCGGCTTCCTGGTGGCCGCCATGGATCGCGGCGCCAGCATCGACGGGATCGAGCTGGATCCGGAGCTGGTCGCGCTCGCCCGACTCAACGTCGCCCTGCACGGCGGAGACCCGGCCCGGGTCCAGCCCGGGGATCTGTTCCGCCTCGAGCGGTCCGGGGGCTGGAGCGTGGTGCTCGCCAACCCGCCGTATTCGCTGGAGGTGCGGGACCCGGAGGTGCTCGCCGGGCTGGAGCTGGGCCGGGGACGCCGGGCGGCCGGCTCCGACGCGCTCTTCCTCGAGGTCGCCTGGCGGCTGCTCCGCCCCGGCGGTCGGCTCTGCGCCGTGCTGCCCCACTCGCTCCTGGTGAACCGCAAGCACGTGCGCGAGCGGAGCTGGGTGGACGCCCACTTCGTCCGCCGGGCGGTGGTGTCGCTGCCCGAAGGGGTCTTCCGACCCTTCGGCGGCACGGCGACCCGGGCCTGTGTCGTCCTGCTGGAGAGGCGGCCGGCCGAGCGGCGGCCCCAGCTCGCCGCGGAGATCCGACAGCCCGGGTACGACCCCACCCGCCGGCGCTTCCGGCGCACGCAGCCCGACGAGCTCCAGGACCTGGCGAGCTTCGTGGCCGGCGAGGGGACCTTCGCCGGGGCCCGCTGGGTGGAGCCGGACGGGCCCTGGGCGCCCGGCGATCACCTCGGGGATCCGGGCCTGGGAGCGGGGGTGCCCACGGTCCCGCTCGGTGCGCTCGTGCAGCCCCGCCGTGCCTCGATCGATCCCACCAGCGAGCCGGAGGCGACCTTCACGGAGATCGACCTGGCGGACCTCGACAAGAGCACCGGAGAGGTCAGCTCGGCGCGCGTGCGCACCGGGGCCCAGTTCCGTCCGGGACAGGCCAAGACCTCCTTCCGGGAGGGGGATCTGCTCTTCGGGCGCATGCGCCCGGCGCTGAACAACGTCGGCCGAGCCTCCCGGCCTCGGCCGGAGCTGCCCGGGCGCCTGGTCGGCAGCGGCGAGTGGGTGCCCCTGGAGGCCGAGGAGGAGCCGTGGTTCGCGCTGATGGCCCTGAGGTCCAGCTTCGTTCGCGCCCAGCTTCGAACGACCGGCGGGCAGACCCGACCGCGCGCACGGATCGAGGATCTTGGCGAGATCCTCGTTCCCGACCCGGGAGATCCCGCGCGATCACGCTTAGAAACAGCCTTAGGGAGGATCCACGACACCCGGCGAACCCTTCGGTGGCAGTTGTCAAGAATCGAAGCGGCCTACGAGGCCTACGGGCGGGGCGAGATCGATGTCGATGCGCTCATGGAGGCGATCGAGGGAGATCAGTCGCCCACGGTCCCTGGCTGATCCTCCGGGGCGCGGCACGGGGCTCCCAGCACGTAGCGATTGACACGTCAACAAGAGCGTGTATCCTGGAGTTGGGATCGGAGAGGGCCCGACTCGCCCTCGCATGTCAACCAGGGAGACCAAGATGGCTTCATCGAGCCCGAAGAGCAGGGAGAGGGTCGCCCGGAACTTCATCCGGACATATGGCCGGAGGCGCTTCCGTCGCCTCCTGGAGGCCCTCGCTGCCAACGAGAGCGGGCAGGCGATCGCCAACGAATTCGGTGTGAGCCGCGAACGCGTGCGCCAGTGGAAGAACACCTTCGGCACGGTGATCACCCTCTACCAGCTCCACCCCGAGGTCGAGGCGATCCTGCGCGAGCGCCGGGCAGCGGTCGGCTGATCCACAGCTCGAGGCGTCGGGAGATCCTCCGGATGCGGAGGGTGCGTGTCGCGTGAGGTCGCGGTGAGCGCTGCGAGTGCTGTCGGGATCTTCCGCGGCCACGGATGAGCGCACGCCGCCTGCTGGTGCTCCTCGGGGCCTCCGCCGTCGCCGGCCTGGCGCTCGGCTGGATGTCGATCCCCGCCGCACCGGTGCGTGCCCTCGACCCGGTCGTCGAGATCGCCGCGCCACCCCCTGTCGCGCCGAGCCCGGACCAGGTCGCTGCCCGGGATCGCCTGCACCGCTACAGCGCCCGCGCGACCCCGGCCTGGACGGAGCTCGGCCTCGAGCTGACCGCCGCCGGCCACCACGAGCTCGCCGCCCGCACCGAGGACGCCCTGGGCCGGCTCCGGGAGGCGAGGGACCAGCCCGCCCCCGACACCGCCGCCCTCGCCGAGGCCCACCGGGCCCTGCACGCCGAGCTGGCCGCGGCCGAGACGGGGCAGGTGAGCGTGCTGGCTCGGATCGAAGGGGCCCTGGTGAGGCTCGAGGGCGGCCCGCTCCCCGAGGCCGGCCCGGTCCGCCCGCCGGGCCAGGAGCCACCGCCCCTGGAGGCCAGCCCGGGGCCGTGACGGGATCCGGGGTGAGAGCGCGACGCAGCGACACACCTGGCGCGGCTGGCCCGCCACCTGGAGAGTCTGTGTCTTCGCCGCCGACCCGCTGAGGAGGTGAGTCCGGGCGCGGGTGCGATAGGCTGCCCCTGTGGGGCCCTCGGCCCGGCGTGTCGGACTGCGCTCGTGATCACCTTCCTCGCTCCCCTGTTGCTCCCCACGGTCCAGGCCACGGGCCTCGACGTGCTGATCCTCGACGACGGCGGCGAAGAGACCGCCGAGCTGGTCAAGCTCCTCGAGGGCAAGGGGCACACGGTCTCCTGTAGCTGCGACGACGGGCTCCTGGAGTCCGACTTCGACGGCAGCCAGTGGAGCCTGGCCGACCAGGCGGTCGTCATCTGGCTGGACGGGGACCTCACCCGCGACGGCGAGGAGATGCCCGCGGACGGCCAGCAGGCGCTGGTCGACCACATCGGCGACGGGGGAGGGCTGCTCCACTTCGCCGCCACCTCCGCCCGCTACGCCGAGGACGGCGAGAACGCGACCGCGGTCGACCTGCTGCTCCTGGAGGCGACGGACCTCGACCTGGGGGGCGCCGACCTCGAGGTGGTCGACGGCGCCCACCCGATCACCGCGAGCTATGGCACCGGCGACACCTTCAGCCTGTCCCGGCTGGGTATGGTCGAGATCGGCGGCAGCGTCGGCGACAGCCCCCTGGAGTGGACACCCGTGGACGGCGGCAGCGCCTCGGTGGCGCTGTCGACCCAGGATCACGGCGACGGGCGCATCGCCCAGTTCGCCTGGGTCGGCTACGTGCGCTCCGGCGCGGCCTCCAACCTGGACTATGGCGACGCGCACGCCGCCCGGCTGCTGACCGCGGCCGTCCAGTTCGTGGCGCGGCGCCCCCCCACCGTGGACCCCGGGGGGCCCTACCACGGCGATCCGGGCGACTTCGTGCTCCTGAGCGGCAGCGCCTCGGACCCGGACGGCGGCGAGGTGAGCTGCGCCTGGGACTTCGACGGAGACGGCACCAGCGACAGCACCGACCTGCTCACGACCTACGACGCCAGCGCGGCGGACGGCCCGCTCGAAGTCGACCTCGCGCTCACCTGCACCGACGACGAAGGCGACACCAGCACCGAGAGCGCCGAGCTCAGCGTGCCCAACCTGCCGCCGCGGATCCTCGACGTGAGCATTCCCTTCCCGGCCCAGGAGGGCGTGGAGCTGGAGCTCGCTGTCGAGTTCGAGGATCCCGAGCCGGCGGACACGCACACCGTGACCTGGGACCTCGGCGACGGCACCACCTCCACGGGCACGCCCATCTCCCACACCTACGCCTCCGACGGCTCCTACGAGGTCGAGGTCACGGTCACCGACGACGACCTCGGCTCCGACAGCCGGTCCTTCGCGTGGTCGGTCCACAACGTCGGACCCGCCGTGATGCTCCAGGGGGACACCGAAGGGGAGGTGGGAGAGGTGCTCACCTTCACCTGCGAGACCTCGGACCAGGGCGACGATCCCGTCGCCATCTCCTGGGACATGGGAGACGGCACGACCATCGGCCACCTCGAGGAGGTCAAGCACGCCTACGTGGCCGCGGGGACCTTCACGGTCACCTGCGAGGCCGACGACGGCGTCGACACCGCCACGGCGACGCTGGTGGTGGAGATCGTGGAGGTCGACGACAACGCACCCCCCGGCCGCCCGGAGCTGATCCGCCCCTGGAACGGTGAGCACACCGGCAGCACCGTCGAGCTGGTGGTGGGTCCCGTCGCCGACCCGGACGGCTCCATCCCGACCCTCGACATCGTGCTCGAGCGCTTCGACGACGGCACCGACCAGGGCACCTGGCTCGACCAGGTCCAGGGGGTCACCCAGACCTCGGTGCAGGCGACCGACCTCGCCCCGGGCACCTACCGCTGGCTGGCGAGGGGGGTCGACGTGCACGGCCTCGCCGGCGACTGGTCCGTGCCCCGCTACTTCGAGGTGCTGGAGCCCGAAGACACCGGGGACGGTCCCTGGGGCTGTGGCTGCCGGGCGGCGCCCGCCGCGCCCCCCACCGTGCTGGTCCTCTGGCTGGTGGCCTGGGCTCTCAGCCGTCGAACCCGGGCAGGGGACTGGGAGGGCGGCGCGACGCGACGTCCTTGAAGGGCGCCAGCAGGTCGTCCAGGGGAGCTTCGGGAACACCGAGCAGCTCCGCGAGCTTCTCGCCGTGTCCCACCCGTCGGAAGGGCAGGGCGGTCACGCCCGGGTCCTCCAGGTAGCCGCGCACGACCTCCGGGTGGTGCTCGCGACCCTGCAGGTGGGCGGCGAAGGCGCCGAGGTCCGGCAGCAGGTGCACGCCCTCCAGGTCGTCGAAGATGACCCCCACCTCGCCCCCCTCGCGCAGCGACGGGCCCAGCTCCACCCGGACGTGCAGCGCCGACTCCGAGGTGGTGAGCTCGTGGTGGCTGGCGAAGGTCCGCCCCAGCAGCCCCGCGGGTCGGTAGCGGAAGAGCAGGTGGTCGAGGAAGCCGTTGAGGTGCTCCTCCAGCTCCCGGCCGGTGGCGAAGAGCAGCTCGTCGGCGCCGAAGAAGGCGACGAAGGCGTCCCGCTGGTCCCGCTGGCGCACGAAGCCGGTGCGCAGCGCGGCCTGCTCCAGGCTCAGGCGGCGCCGGGGGCTCTGCTCCCAGGCCCGGACCAGCTCCAGGCGGTCGATCACGCCCAGGGCGTCGTAGATGTCGGGGTCACCGGTGAGCTGGTAGTGGCCCGCCTCGTCGGGCAGCAGCCGGCCCCGGATCAGCGTCTTCGGCGCCAGCACCTCGCCGACGGCGACAGCGAGCACCTCCTCGGTGGCCGCGTCACGGCACCAGGTGAGCTCGCCCTCGCACCGGTCGACGACGAAGAGGCCGCTGCGCAGCCCGGTGAGCCAGCGCCGGCAGGCGGCCGTCAGCGGCTGGCCCAGCGTCTCCTCCAGCAGCGTGCGCCCGTCACGGCCCACCCACTCCAGGACGAAGAAGTCGATGAAGTCCGCCCACACCTCCGGGCGCGCCTCTCCCTGGAACCAGGCCCCGGCGGCGAGCTCGAGCTCGGCGCGACGCTCCGGGGCGTGGGCCGCCGCGTAGAGCTGCTGGAGGGGAGGGGTCATCGCCCCCGCTCTATCGCGCGCCGCGATCAGGCCTTCGCGATGCGCCTCACCCGGATCACGGGTCCCATCAGCCCGAAGCCCATGTCGTCGGCGGCGGGTCCGCCCTCGACCTTCACGCGCTGCCCCTCGAGCCCCGCGGGGATCCGACCCTCGAGCTGGACCGCCGGCCCGTCGTCCGGTTCGAGGACCCAGACCTCGCCGCCGAAGAACTGCCTGCGCAGGGTGCCGGTGAGCGTCATGAGGGGGTCTTGCCGTCCTGGAGGTTGTGGAAGCCGAGCACGGCCAGGGCGGTGACGATGCACGCGGTGCCGTTGAGGCTCAGCCAGAGGCGGTCGAGGCCCAGCCCGAGCCACCAGGGGTCGATGGCGCCCGACGCGGCGCCGTAGAGCAGGGCCGTGCCCAGGCCGGCGCAGACGCCCGCGATCCAGGGACCGAGGCTGCGGGAGAGACCGAAGACGAAGGCCAGGGTCACCGCCGGCAGGGCGCTGACCCACAGCGGGAAGTGGGCCCAGTCGGGTCCCACCAGCAGGGCGGGCCAGGAGAGCAGCCCCCGGGAGAGCAGGTCGATGGCCAGCATCGGCTCCAGCGGCATCATCGGCAGGAAGAAGAGGCCGCCGGCCGTGACCGCCGCCGCCAGCCCCACCCGGCGCCGCCGGGCACCGACCAGGCTGGCGAAGCTCGCCAGGACCAGGCCGAGCACTCCCGCGAGGCCGAAGGGCACGCCCCGGTGCCGAACCAGGGCCCGGTCCACGGCGGCGTCGAGATCGAGCCGACCGTGGCCATAGGTCTCGTCGAAGCCCGGCCTGCCGAGGTCCTTGGCGCTGGCGAGCAGGGCATCGGTGGTGGTGGTGGCGTCGAGGCCCATGCCCCGCAACACCGCGGCCGCGCCGGCGACGTGGGGCGTGGCCATCGAGGTGCCCTGGAAGGCCCGGTAGGCGTGGCCGCCCTTGCCGTCCACGGTGTCCTGGATGACGCCGCCGTCCGGGCTGACCTTCAGGTCTCCGCCGGGCCCGGCGATCTCCACGCCCTTGCCCCAGGAGGAGTAGGCGGCCTTCTCGTCGGTCGGGCCGACCGCGCTGACGCCGAGGATGCGCGGGGCGTGGCCGGGGCAGCTCACGCCCTTGCGGCCGGTGTTGCCGGCGGCGGCGACCACGATCACGCCGCGCTCGGCGGCCTCCTCCACGGCCTTGTGCAGCACCCTGGAGTGCAGGCCGCCGAGGCTGAGGTTGATGACCTCGACGCCCTGGTCGGCGGCGTGGTCCACCGCCGCAGCGATGCGATCCGAGGCGCCGGAGCCGCGAGCGGACAGCACCTTGTAGGGCACGATCGTGACCGCCGGTGCCACACCCGCGACCCCGAGGCCGTTGTTGGTGGCCTGGGCGATGGTGCCCGCCACGTGGGTGCCGTGCCCGTGGTCGTCGGCGCTCGAGCCCACGCCGGGCACGAAGGACCGCCCGTCGTCCAGCAGGATGCCCTCCAGGTCCTCGACCCGGCTGACCCCGGTGTCCAGCACCGCGACCTGCACGCCGACGCCAGCGCCCACCCTCCAACCGGAGGGGGCACCGATCATCTTCATGTTCCACTGCTTGTCCCAGAGCGGGTCGTTGGGAAAGCCGAGGGCCTCCATGGTGACCAGCGGCTCGGCGACCTCGACGAGGGGGTCGCCGAGCGTGCGCTCCAGGAGCGCCGCGGGGTCCGCCACCTCGACCCGCATCAGGGCCTCGTCGACGGAGACGGCGTCGCTGTAGACCAGGTCCACGCCGTGGCGCTGCTCGAAGGCGAGGATCTCGGCGTCGGAGGCGTCATCGACGAGGTCGAACACCACGACACCAGGCGTCGAAGTGGCCTCCGGAGCCGCGCTGGAGGTACCCGCCCGCTCGACGTGGCGGGGAGACAGGGCCCAGACCGCCCCGACACAGGCGGCGAGCAGGACGAAAAAAGGCCTTCGACCCATCATGACTCCCTGGGACAGTCAGAAGACGCCTGAGGTGCCGAGGATCTTTCACCCGGGCCCCGAAGCTCGTCTGCCAGGGGCCCGAGAACCCGATGTCTCAGGGTGATCCTCAGCAGATCGCGGAACATGGCGAGGCTGTCCCGGCCCGGCCTCACCCGCGAGTCGGCCCGGTAGTGCCAGTCGATCGGGATCTCCAGGATCCGCAGGCCGCGCCGGCGCGCCAGGACCAACACCTCGACGTCGTAGGCCCAGCCGTCGATGCGCACCGCCCGGAAGAGCTCGACGGCGGCCACCCGTCGCATGCACTTGAAGCCGCACTGGCTGTCCTCGACGCCGGGCAGCACCGCGGTCTGGACCATGCGGTTGAAGACCCGGCCGATGAGGTGGCGGGCGATGGGCTCGCCGTAGCGCCTGGCGCCCTGCGCCTCCCGGCTGCCGATCGCCACGTCGAAGTCGGTCAGGGCGGGGGGCAGGAAGGCCAGGACCTGCTCGGCGGGCATCGACCAGTCGGCGTCGGCGAGGAAGACGTACTCACCCCGCGCCGCGAGCACGCCGGCGCGCAGCGCTCCGCCCTTGCCCCGGTGGGGCTCGCTCAGCAGCCGGAAGTCCGGCAGATCGCGGCCCAGGCGGGCGGCCATGGCGCTGGTGGCGTCCTCGCTGCCGTCGTCGACGACCACCACCTCGATCGGGAAGGGCAGAGCGGCCGTGAGCGTCCCGATCCCCTGGAAGGTCCCCTGCAGGCGATGCGCCTCGTTGTAGCAGGGAACGACGAGGCTCAACAGGGGCGGGGAGGGCTCCCGACCGGGACGTTGCTCGTGTCGCACCGTCGTGTGCACCCCAGCAGCATAACGGGACGGGGTTGAGACAAGGTCTTGACATGCCAAGAGTGTTGGACCTATCCTCCTCGCGTGGGTTCCGCCCACCCCCGCCACCGGCCATCCCCTGGCCACCCCGCATCCCCTCAGCAGACCCACCGGACGATGCAGAAGCTGTCACTGGCCGTCGCGGGCCCGTCCGCCGCGTCGGCACCGGAGCCACAGGCTCTGGATCTCTCCCTCGACCTGCCCCGACTCGACCCACGCACCACGCGCCTGCCGGAGCCGATCCGCATGGCCCGCTGGCGCCAGGAAGCGGATGTGCGTCTCGAAGCCGCCTTGACGGCCTTCGATGATCAGCTCGTCCGTGGTCACTCCGCCCAGAGGGCCGCCCGCGTGGCGGTCGAGGAGGTGATGTCCTGGGTCCGGGTCTCCCTGGAGGACTTCGTGACCGACGGGGGTGCCGCCCTGGTCGGGGCGCACCTACGCCGCACGGAGGCTCGCCGCTGGGACCGGGAGGCCGACCGGGCCGTGGCGAACGCCGAGCGCGATCCCGACGAGCTGGAGCGCTTCCTGAGGCTCTTCGTGGGCATGTCCCACGAGGTGAGCGCACGGGGCTTCGCCTCTCTCGTGGCGGTCTGAGCGCCGTTCCGCGATAGGATCCCGTCGTGACCGCCGAGCGTGCCGTGATCTGCTCAGCCGGGATGCCGACCGGCGACAAGGTCGACATCGTGCGACGCCGCTTCCGAGGTGGGGAGGGGCCGCGGGTCGTGCTCGTCGCCGGGATCCGGGGCGACGCGCCGGAGGGGGTCCGCGTGGCCCACAACGTCGCCCGGAGCCTCGAGGCCTGCCACGCCGAGCTGCGAGGCACGGTGGACATCTACCCCTGCGTCAACCCGCTGGCGGCCCACCGGGGCATGCGCAACTGGCCCTTCTTCGATCAGGACCTGAACCGCCGCTTCCCGGGACGGGCCAACGCCCACGCCCCCGATCTCGTGGCCCGGACCCTGGTGGACGACGTCCAGGGCGCCGATCACGTGCTCGAGGTTCGCGGAGCCCATGCCGCCTTCGCCGAGGCGCCCCAGGCCCAGGTGCGCGCCGGTGACGCCGACGCCGCGCGCATCGCGCGCAGCGCCAACGTCAACGTGGTCTGGTCCCGGAGCCCGGGTCCCGCGGCCCCCAGCACCTTCGCCTGGCAGTTTCCCAGCACCATCGTGCTGGAGGGAGGCATCGGCAACCGGCTCACCCCCGAGGTCGCCACCACCCTCTCCAACGGCGTGCTCAACCTGCTCAACGTCACCGGGGTGCTGCCCGACGACGCCCTCCCCTTCCACTGGGCGGGCATGAGTCGTCCCGAGGTGGTCGGCGACGATCAGGTCCACCGGATCCGCGTCGACCGCGGCGGGCTCTTCCTGCCACGCCACCGGGTCTGGGAGGCCGTCGAGGCCGGCGAGGTCCTGGGTGAGGTCATCGACCCCATCTCCGGCGCCACCCAGCAGACCGTCACGTCGCCCGCGGACGGGCGCGTCCTGGCGCTCCGGGAGCAGCCCGTCGTGCTGCCCGGCTCGATGGTGGCCCGGGTCGTCGAGGTCAGCGATGGCTGAGGTCTTCCGGCTCGGTGCACCCTACCGGGAGGAGTTCCGCCTGGAGCGGCTGACCTTCGGCGAAGGCTCACCGTCGGTCGCGGTGGTCGCCGGCCTGCACGGCACGGAGCTCAACGGCGTACACGCGGTGAACCTGCTGGTGGGACCGCTGAGCCTGTCTCGCCTCAAGGGCTCGGTCCACCTCTTCCCGGTGGTCAACTCCTTCGGCATGGACCAGGGCACGAAGCGCTGGCCCTTCGACGACCGGGACATCAACCACGCCTTTCCCGGCGACCCGAGCGGCTCGGCCGTCCAGCGGATCGCCCACTCGCTCCTGGAGCACACCGACTGCGATGTCTGCCTCGACGTGCACTCCGCGTCCCCGCAGATGTGCGAGCTCCCCCAGGTCCGGGTGCCCCTCTCCGGACGGGAGGTGGAGCTCGCCCGCTCGATGCAGCTCCCGGTCGTCTGGCGCCGCGCCGGCGATCGCCTGGAGGCCACCGGCCTCGTGGGTGCCTGGCGCAACGCCGGCCGGGCCGCCCTCCACCTGCTCGGCGGGCGGGGCGGCACCCTCGACGTGGACCACGCTCGCATCATGGCGGACGGCGTCATGCGCCTGCTGCACCACCTGGGCATCCTGTCGGTGCCGCCCGACCCCGGCACCACCAGCGTCGACACCACCCGCGCAGCGGTGAGCTACCACTACGGCTCTCTGGGCGGCTTCTGGGTCCCGGAGGTGGGAGTCGGCGATCGCGTCGAGCCGGGCCACGTGCTGGGAAAGGTCACCGAGGTCGTGGGCGGGAACCTCCTCGAGGAGCTCCGCGCGGACCGGAGCGGCATGGTGGTCACCCTGAGGACCTACCCGATCGTGCACGCCCGCGAGCTGCTCGTCCGGGTCGCGGACGCGATCGAACCCAGCCGCTGACCGGACCGGCGTGATCCTCCTGGCCGGCTTCGGTCCCTTCGGGCAGCTCCAGGTCAACCCGGCCGGGCAGCTCGCGAGAGCCCTCGACGGCAGTCGCGTGCGCGGTCACACCGTGCTCGGCGAGGTGATGCCGGTGTCGTTTCGGCGCTCGGCCCCCCCGATGATCGCCGCCTGCCGCGCCCTCCGACCCCTCTTCGTGCTCGGCGTCGGCGTGGCGTTGCGGCGCTCGGGGCCCACCGTGGAGGCCCGCGCCGGGCGTCTGGCCGGCCCTCAGCCCGATGTCGACGGCTACGCCCCGCCGATGTCCGGCGGCCCCGAGCACCTGTCCGCGACCCTGCCCCCCGAGCCCCTGTGCGCGGCGCTCGGGGCCACGGTCTCCCAGGACGCGGGGGACTACGTGTGCAACGGCTGGCTCTACCGGATGCTCTCGGCCCCCGGCCTGCCTCCCGTCGGCTTCCTGCACGTGCCCACCGGCGGCGTGCCGCGGGGCGCCCTCGGCGCCGGGCTCGCGGGCCTGGTCGAGGCCCTGGAGGGGACCGACCCGTCGGTGCGAGGGTCCCGGTGACCGACTCGCGCGTTAGGACCCCTCATGGGCGGCGTCACCAACGTGAGGGTGAAGAAGCTGGCCCGACGGCTCGGTCGGCCGCTGACCGAGGTCCTGGACACCCTCCGCAGCCTGGGTCTCGACCGCTACGCTCACCCGGAGGCGGTGCTGCCGGGCGAGCGGGTCGGCGCCGTGGAGGCCGCCCTCGCCGAAGGGGTGGACGGTGCTTCGGACTTCGACTCCCTGATGGCGTCGCTGGGCGTTCGTCGTCTCGACGAGGATCGGCGCCCCCCCTCCGGCCGTCACTCGTCGCCCTCGAGCCGCCAGCGACCCGTGTCCGGTCCCCAGCCCACGCGGCAGCCGGCGCCGTCCCAGCCGCCTCCGGCCATCGCCCCGTCCGAGCGCCACACCGTGCCCCTGCCAGCGCTCTCCGACCGGGGGCGCGAGGGAGACCTCGAGCAGGCCCTGGCCGCCCTGCGGGAGTCTCTGGCCAAGGTCCGGCGCGATCTCGCGGCCCAGACCGCCTCCCGGCGGGCCGCCGAGCGCACGACCGACGGTCTGCGTCGCAGCCTGGCTTCCCTGCGCGGGGACCTGGCGGTGAGCGAGGCGCGTGTCGGAGAGCTCCAGCAGCAGCTCGAGTCCCCCGCCGGGGGTGCGGCCTCGCTGCACGCCCTGTTCGAGGCCCGCGGCGTGCGCGGACAGGACGAGACCGTGGCGGCCATCACCGCCCTGGCCGGGTCCCGTCGGCTCGACGCCGTGCTGCGAGAGCTGGCGGCGCCGCGTCCCAAGCGCCTCGCCGCCGCCCTCCAGGACCACCTGTTGCTCCACTGCGGCCAGGCCGACTGCCACGCCCTGGCCGGGCGCGCCGTCGTCGTGGTGCCGCGGGATCGCTGCGAGGTCTGCGGAGGTCACGGTCTGACGGGGCCGCTGGAGCGCTTCTCCGACGCCCTGCTCCTTCACGGCTGGACCCGCGTCGGGCTCCAGGGCGGCAAGGCCGTCCTGCTCCGGCTGCTCGAGGAGCACGTCGACCGTCGCATCCAGGTGACCTTCTTCGGGGACGGGTCGCTGCGACCGGAGGCGCCGCCCCAGGTCCTGATCCGTTGGCTCCCCGGGGACGCCGCCCCGACCTTCATCGACGGGGTCGTGCTCTGCACGGAGCGGTCGCTGGGCGCGATGCTGCTGCGAGCGGCCGCGGAGGTCGAGCGGAGCTGACAGCGGCGCTCCGGTCCGTCAGGAGGACCGGCCCGCTACGCCGAGACCGATTCAACAGGTGTTGTCGCCCGGGCTCCCCCGCCGCCGCCCACCCCTCGCCGTCTTCCTGGGGAACGAGGATGAGGACGAGGACGAGGGCGAGGGCGAGGACGTGGACGAGGACGGGCGCGATCCCCCGAAGACGGCACGGCCGCCGGCCGTACGGCAGCCAGCGGTCGCGTGTCCGCGTTCAGCGCGGCCCGAGCCGGCGCACGACCCGGCCCCCCGCCCCTTCCCACCGAGCGACGACCTGTCCGCCTGTGTCATCAGCGCTGCGAAGAGTGGCCACAACTCGGGTCGGTGAGTCTCAGTGGACCGAGTTGTGGCCACCCCAAGGGCTCGAAGTGGTCGAGATCGGGCCTGAGGAGGCCGAGACAGCAGGCTGGACCCCCATCGAGGCCCAAGGGCGGCCACAACTCAGGTCGGTGAGTCTCAGCGGACCGAGTTGTGGCCGCCCCGGCAG
>CAZCVP010000075.1:0-32583 GCA_964501915.1 uncultured Enterobacterales bacterium | reverse complement strand
GCCGCGCCAAGGGCGTCTGTGGCACCTGGGGCGCGCGCAGATCGGGTTGGCGCCGTGCCAACGGCGTCTGTGGCACCTGGGGCGCGCGCAGATCGGGTTGGCGCCGTGCCAACGGCGTCTGTGGCACCTGGGGCGCGCGCAGATCGGGTTGGCGCCGCGCCAAGGGCGTCTGTGGCACCTGGGGCGCGCGCAGATCGGGTTGGCGCCGTGCCAACGGCGTCTGTGGCACCTGGGGCGCGCGCGGATCGCGTGAGGCTGCCCCGTCTCCCCTTCAACGCCGAAAGGTCCAGAACCCCACGGTCTGCGTCGCCGACCAGTTCACCGTCGCCCCCCCCATGATCACGGCACCGTGGTCCGGGTCGTTGCCCACGACCGGCGAGATCGAGCGGACCTCCAGGGCCCCCGACGCGTCGCCGGCCAGGCAGCCATCGGCCGAGGTCCAGCTCCTGGTGGCGAGGTCGAAGATCTCGCCGCAGGCCATCGGCTCCCCGGAGTAGTTGTCGCTGAACGGGATGTCCGACACCTCGGCGGCACCCCCGACCACCAGGACCCTCCCGTTGCCCAGCGGCACCGCCGCGTGGGCGGCCCGGGGCACGGCCATGTCGTCGACCTCGATGAACTCCCGCAGGTCGTGGTCGTAGATCCAGGCCTCGGCCGAGGCGTCGACGATGTCCCCCTGCTGGGTGATGTCGTCGCCCACGCTGACGCCCCCGGCGAGCAGCACCTTGCCCTCCTCGAGCCAGGTCAGGGTGTGGTGCCCCAGGTCCAACGGCATCGGCGCCGACAGCTCGTCGACCTCCCCGTTGGGGGAGACGAGGTAGCACTGGTCGTCGGTGTACCACTGGTTGCCGGCGAACTTCACACCGCCGCAGTGGAGCACGCCGGCGGTCACGCCCAGCAGGTCAGCGGCACCGAAGATGCCGATGCTGCGGTTGCCGAGGGTCTCGAAGTGACCGCGCTCGCCCTGGGAGCGGTCGTAGACCTCGATGTCGTCCACGATCACGAGACCGCCGCCGATGGCTCGGCCCCAGCCTCCGAAGAGCACCACGTCGCCCTGGGCGTTCTGCACGGCGATGTGTTCGTTGCGCTCCTCGTAGAGCCAGTCGTCGTTGCTGAACTCGTAGATCTCGCCGGTGTCGGGGTCGTAGAGGAAGGCGGTCCCGGTGGTGGTGCTGCCGTTCTGCCAGGTGGCCGTGCCCCCGGTCACGAGGATCTGACCCTCGAGGTCGTCGGCGTCGTTCAGCGTGGTCGCGGTCAGACCCATGCGCTCGGTGTGGGTCGACCCGGCGTCGTCGTAGGCGGGCATGGTGCCCACGGTCTCGAAGACCGGGTCGTCCGAGGGCGTGCCAAGGTCGAGGATCTGGATGTGGTCGAAGGTGTCTCCCATCGAGCCACCGGTGCCGAAGTCCATGCCCCCGAAGAGGAAGTAGCGACCGTCTCCGCCCGGGGCGACGGCGCCGCCGTAGATGCCCTCCTTGGTGCCCCGCTCGCTGAGCCAGGCCATCGCGTCGACCTCGCCGACGAAGATCGGGACCTCCAGGGTCTCGCCGTCGGAGATGGTGACCGGGGCGGTGCGGCCCAGGGAGACCACCTGGTGCTCCAGGCTGCCGCGGTAGGTGATCGTGGCGCCGCTCAGCTCGCCCAGGCCGCCCAGTGAGACCGTGCTGCCCTCCTGGGTCATCTCCCGGAACTCGGAGGTGTTGGGGCCCGTCACCTGGAGGCTGTGGGAGTCCAGGCCGTCGAAGGGATCCTGGTTCTTCTCGGCGACGACCGGGAGCAGGGTGAGGTCCCAGGTCACGCCCTCTTCGCTGCCCGTGCAGGCCAGCGGCCACCACGCCAGCACCAGCACGGCGTGCAGTCCCATCACTCCTCCTCCGTGGCGGAGGGTAGAGTCCTCCGCGAGGAGGTGTCAACCGGCCCGTGTCCCTGATCCGTTCCAGGCTGCTGGACCGCATCCCCGGCGTGGTCCACGGGTTCACGACGCGGGAGGGAGGCGTGTCGCAGGGCCCCCTGGCGTCGCTCGACCTCGCCGCGAGACCGCACGAGTCCGCGGAGGCCCTCGCCGAGAACTGGCGGCGTGTGACGCAGGCCCTGGGCTGTCCCGGCACCCCGGTGCTGCTGGCGAGCCAGGTCCACGGGCGGGCCGTGCTGGACGGGGACCTCTCGGAGCCGGAGGGTGGTGTGCTGGGCGAGGGCGACGCGGTCGTCCGGACCACTCCCGGGGCCCTCGTGGCGGTCCGGGTGGCGGACTGTGTGCCGGTCCTGCTCGCCAGCCCGCGGGGCGTGGCCGCCGTGCACGCCGGGTGGCGGGGCACGGCCGCCGGCATCGTGCAGGTGGCCCTGGAGCACCTCTGTGACCGCGCCGGGTGCGTGGCCGCCGAGGTGGTGGCCGCCGTGGGGCCGTGCATCTCGGTCGACGCCTACGAAGTGGGCGAGGAGGTCGTGGCCGGCATCGCGGGGCGCGTGCCGCCCGAGGTCTTCGTCGCTTCCGAGTGGGAGCGCCCGCACGTGGACCTCAAGGCCGCCAACCGCTGGCTGCTGGAGCAGGCCGGTGTGGTGGAGGTCGACGTCCTCCCCCACTGCACCTGGGGTGATCGCCGCTTCTTCTCCCATCGACGGGACGGCGGCGAGACCGGCCGGCAGGCCGCGGTGATCGGATGTTGCTGACCCTCGCCCTGGCGCTGGCCTGCACCCACGAGCAGCAGGAGGTCCTCGATCCCTTCCCGCAGGCGCTCGCGGCCTACGACGAGGGGGTGGCGCTCTTGGACGCAGGCCAGACCCGGGGGGCGGTGGAGGCCTTCGAGCGTGCGCTGGCCGCGGACCCGCGTGGGGCGGAGCTCTGGCTGTGGAAGGGGAGGGCGTTGGCGTCCGCCGGCGACCTCGAGGGTGCGATCGGGGCGGCGACCGAAGCCCTGGCTCTGCGCCCTGGGTGGGGCCTGGCCCTGTACAACCGCGCCTGCTGGCGCTCGCGGGCCGGCTCGCTGGAGGCGGCGGTCCGGGACCTCGGGCAGGCGCTGGAGACCGGGGAGGTCGGCCGCCTCCAGGCCGCGGCGGACGCCGACCTCGACCCGCTGCGGGCCAGCCCCGAGACCCGGGACCGGGTGCCGGCCCGTGCGCTGCCGGCGCTGCTCAGCGGGGAGCCCGAGTCGGTGTTCATCGGCTCCGACTGGACCCTGAACCTGATGTCGAGCACGCCGCGCGGTGCCGCCCTGGGGGTCCAGTGGGCGGGACCCCACCCGGGAGGCCTGGTGCCCGCCCGGGTCGTCGAGGACGTGTCTCTGGAGGCGACCGAGGCGCGCCGGCAGGTCTCGTGGACCTGGAAGGTCACGGCGCCCTCCACGGGTGTGAGCGGTCCGATCCGGCTGGAGGCGGGCGGGCTGGTGGGGCTCGCCGGGCCGGTCGAGCACGTCTTCCTGGCGCCTCCGGGCACCGCCGGCGTGACACCGGGCGAGCTGGACCTGCCGGTGCCCACGGTGGTCTTCGGCGACGTGGCCGAGGCCGTCCCGACCCGGGCCGACGACGTGGTGCGGGTGCGCCTGGCACCTGGAGACCGGCTCGAGTGGGCCGAGCGTCCCGCCCACACGACCCGCTACGAGGTGCGCTCCCGGGGCCAGACGCAGTGGGTGGGCTGGGAGGCGGAGGTGCCGGCGGGGACCGGGCTGATCGTGCGCCGGGGACGCACGGTGCTCTTCGAGGGGCCTGTGCCCTGAGCGCCGCCGCGGTCAGGGTCCGGTGTCGGGGGTGGGCACGAAGGCGGTGTCGCTGGCGGTGTCCACCGCGGTGTCGGTGGCGGTGTCGCCCGTGTCCACCGGATCGTCCGGGGGCGTGTCCTCGCACAGCGGGCCGGGCAGCTCGGTGCAGCTCTCGTGGCAGCCGCAGTGGGGGCCGTCGCCGTTGGCGGAGAGGTCCGTGGTGTCGCAGCCGTAGAGCGTCACGGAGTCCTCGCAGCGGATGCCGTAGCCGGTGTTCGCCGTGGTGGCGGCGTCGGTGAGGGTGGCGATGGCGTCCTGGAGCAGGAGCCCCTGGCCGCTGTTCCCTCTCACCGTGAGGCCCTCGAAGGTGACCTCGACCGGGCTGCCCTCGGTCCCGTACATCGTGATGCCGTTGTCCGTGTTGGCCGACACGACCGCGTTGGTGAGGCTGAGGTCGGTGTAGGAGCTGGAGATGCCGTCGTAGGCCGAGTCGGTCACCGTGACGTCCTCCAGGCTGACGTCGGTGTCGTAGAGGCTCTCGACCACGAGGCCGTCGCCAGAGGAGTCCGCCACGGTCACGTTCGACAGGCTCACCGTGCCGCCGGGGTAGCTGGAGCTGCCGCGCACGAGCACCCCGGCACCGGCAGCGTTGCCCGTCACGGTGACTCCCGAGGCCAGCAGGTCCGGTGTGCCGTAGGTGAAGTCGAAGTAGACGCTGCCCTCCGTGCTCGAGCCCTGCTCGGAGCCGGCGCCGACGGTGAGGTCCAGCACCACGAGGTTGGAGTTGCGGAGCTGCACGCCGTGCTCGATGGAGTCGGTCACGGCCACGGTGTCCAGCTCCAGGTCGCAGGCGTAGCTGTAGAGCGCTGCCGCGTAGGTGTCGTAGTCCCAGTCGTAGTTGTACTCGCCGTTGAGGTAGACGGTGGCCGCGTTGCGGTAGCCGTGGACCTTGTCGATCGAGGCGTCCTGGATCCGGGCGGCGCCATAGCTGCAGTAGATCGCGTAGGCACCGACGTCCTCGAAGGTGTTGTTGGTGATCTCGACCGGGTTGGAGGTGTTCTGGCTGGAGACGTAGACCGCGTTGCGGTTGTAGTCGCTCCAGGCGTTGTCTTCGACCACCGCGTCGCTGGTGTTGCCGATGATCTCGATGCCGTTGGAGCCGTTGGTGAAGGTGTTGCCGGAGACCTCGATCGGGCCGTCGTAGATGCTGGAGATGTCCGTGCTGTAGTCGTGGTAGACGTACTCGTAGACGTACTCCTCGCCGTTGCCGTCGGTCCCGGAGTAGCCCCAGGTGTAGTCCTGGTGGCTGTCGACGAACTCCGAGTCCTGCACGGTCACCGAAGCGCCATACTGGCTCATGATGCCGCCGCGGAAGGGCGCGTCCGTCACGACGCCGTTCTTGAAGGTGAGGTCCCCCTCGATGTTCCAGGCGCCGAAGTAGGTGCCTCCGGCGAGCTCGACACCGTCCATCACCAGGGTCGACTGCAGGTTGACCACGTTGATCAGCTCCGAGTCCCGGGCGCCGCCGCCGGTCCAGCTCACGTAGGAGCCGCCGAACACGGACACCGCGAAGCCGTGCTGGATGAGGGCCGAGCCGTCGTCGTAGTAGATGACGCCGTCGTCGACCTCGCGCAGGTTGTCGACGTTGACGTCGATGAGGGTGGCCGAGACCTCGCTCAGGGACAGGCCCCGTCGCCCGTTGTCGTCCATGGTGAGGCCGTCGATGAGGACGTCGAGGTCTCCGTTGAAGGGGGTGATCAGGGCGCCGGTGCCGTTGTGACCGGTGATGGTGACGTCGGTGAGCTCGGCCGTGCCGTCGGCCTGGACCCACAGGCCCACGCTCAGGCCGTTCTCGGGGTCGTCGAGCACGACCTCCGGGTCGCCGCTGATGAGGGTGTTGGCGATGGAGACCGTGTCGCCTTGGTTGACGGCGATGATGCCGTAGCCGAGGTTGTCGATGAAGGCCCCGCCCTCGACGATGCAGGCGCCGTACCCGCAGTACATGCCGTAGGTGCCCCCCGCCACGGTGTCGCCGGAGCTGTCGAGGTCGGCCTCTTCGGCCCAGAGGGTGCCGAGGTTGTCGGTGTAGGTGTTGTTCGTGCTGACCAGCGTCGCCTCTTCGATGCCCCAGAAGGCGAAGCCGTCGTCGATGCCGCCGTCGGGCGTGAGCTCGGTGTAGGACGTCTCGCTGATCGTGCAGTCGCTGACGCTCACCTCGGCCTGGCCCTGGGCCTTGACCCCGAAGCCGAGGGCGCCGGTGATGGCCGAGTCCTCGATGCTGGCCGAGCCACCGTCGACCTCGACAGCCCCGAACTCGGGGGCCGTGAAGCTGCAGCCGGTGACGACCAGGTCCTCGGTGTCTTCGGCGGCGATGGCCGTGCCGGCGATGCTGGTGAAGTGGACGTCGTCGAAGGTGATGTTCGCGGCGCTCTCGACGCTGAAGCCGGAGCGGGTGGACTCGACGGAGAAGCCGCGCAAGGTCACGCTCGTCGCGCCGGTGATCTCGGCGGCCAGCTCGTTGACGGGGGCGATCCAGGTGGTGGGGTCGGTGGGGTCGTCGGACCCGACCAGGGTCACGGAGCGGTCGATGGTGACCTTCTCCTCGAAGCCCCCCGGGCACAGCATGATCTCGCTGCCCTCGTCGGCGACCTTCAGCGCGTCGGTCAGCCAGGCGAAGCCCCTGGCACCGTCGACCGTGTGGCAGCCCTCTTCGTAGTGGTGGTCCGTGTCCAGACCGCTGTCGTCGGTCGTGCCCGAGTCGTCGGGGAGGATGGATCCATCGCACGCGGTCAAGGCGAGGATCGTCGAGGTGATCAGCAGCGTCATCGGCGTCTCCCCCGGGATCTCCGGGAGCGGAAGGGTCGCCACACCGTAGCCCGCGTTCATCGGGCCCACAACCGGGGCCGCCGGGCGTGCTATGGACGCCTTCCCAGACCCTGGAGGAACCGGTGGCCACCCAAGAAGACGGACGACGGGCCCTGCTGGATCGCCTCGACGAGATGGACCGGCGGGCGCTGGCGGCGGGAGGAGAGGCCCGCATCGCCCGTCGTCACGCCGCGGGCCAGCTCACCGCCCGCGAGCGGGTGGAGCTGTTGCTCGACCCCGGCAGCTTCCGCGAGCTGGACCGCTACGTCACCCACACCTGCACCGACTTCGGCATGGCCGAGCGCAAGGTGCCGGGGGATGGCGTGGTGACCGGCCATGGCCGCATCGACGGCCGGCTGGTCTACGTCTTCGCCCAGGACTTCACGGTCTTCGGCGGGTCGCTCTCGCTGGCCTACGCCGCCAAGATCTGCAAGGTGATGGACCTCGCGATGCGCAACGGTGCGCCGGTGATCGGCCTCAACGACTCCGGCGGCGCCCGCATCCAGGAGGGGGTCGGGTCCCTGGCGGGCTACGCCGACATCTTCCTGCGCAACACCCTGGCGTCGGGGGTGGTGCCCCAGCTCAGCGCCATCATGGGCCCCTGTGCCGGAGGCGCCGTCTACTCACCGGCCATCACCGACTTCATCGCGATGGTGGACCAGACCTCCTACATGTTCGTGACCGGTCCGGACGTCATCAAGACCGTCACCCACGAGGAGGTCACCAAGGAGGAGCTCGGCGGGGCCAACACCCACGCCCAGAAGAGCGGCGTGGCCCACTTCGTGGCTCCCGACGAGCACGCCTGCCTGGCGCTCTTGCGCGAGCTGCTGTCCTTCGTGCCCCAGAACAACATGGAGGAGGCGCCGCGCAGACCGACCGACGACCCGGCGGACCGCGCCTGCCCGGAGCTGGCGGACCTCGTACCCGTCAACCCCAACAAGCCCTACGACATCAAGGACCTGATCACGGCGGTGGCCGACGACCGGCACTTCCTCGAGGTCCACGGCTCCTACGCGGGCAACGTGGTGATCGGGTTCATCCGGCTGCGGGGCCGCTCCGTCGGGGTGGTCGCCAACCAGCCGGCCCACCTGGCCGGGTGCCTGGACATCGCCGCCAGCCTCAAGGCGGCCCGCTTCGTGCGCTTCTGCGACGCCTTCAACGTGCCGCTGCTGGCCGTCGAGGACGTGCCCGGCTTCCTGCCCGGGACCGCCCAGGAGTTCGGCGGCATCATCAAGCACGGCGCCAAGCTGCTCTACGCCTTCTGCGAGGCCACGGTGCCCAAGGTCACCCTGATCACGCGCAAGGCCTATGGCGGGGCCTACTGCGTGATGAACTCCAAGCACATCCGCGCCGATCTGAACTTCGCCTGGCCCACCGCCGAGATCGCCGTGATGGGCCCCGACGGAGCGGTCAACATCATCTACCGGCGGGAGCTGGCCGCGGCCGAGGACCCGGTGGCGCTGAAGGCCGAGCGTGTGGCGGAGTACCGCGAGCGCTTCGCCAACCCCTACCAGGCCGCCGCCCTGGGCTATGTCGACGAGGTCCTGCGTCCCGAGGAGACCCGGGCGCGGCTGATCGAGGCCTTCGACTCGCTGGAGAACAAGCGGGACGAGAACCCGCCCAAGAAGCACGGCAACATCCCGCTGTAGGGAGTTGGGGGCGGAGGGGGCGCGGGGCTCTCCTGGGGATCGACTCGGTGCGGTGGGTCTGTCGGAGGGCGGGTATCGTGGGTCCGTGGTGGCTCTGGCGCTGGCCGTGGTGGGGTGTGGGTGGTGGTGGGACGTGCCCGTGGTCGAGACCGGGACCGACCCGCTGTGCGAGGTCGAGATTCGGGCGGCGTACCCGGGGGCCGATCAGGACGACGTCTACCACCGGAACCCGCTGGAGGTTCACCTCGCCAAGCCGCACGAGGGCGAGGTCAGGCTGACCCTGGACGGGGCCTCGCTCCCCGTCGAGCAGGACCAGGAGGCGACCCGGTTCCGGGCGGACCTCGATGGGCTGATCGAGCCCCTCGGGACCTACGAGGCGGGTCTCGAAACCTGCCGCGGGGAGGTCGGGTGGACGTTCCAGGTCTCGCAGCTCGGGCTGCCGCTGGAGGAGCCGCTGGAGCCAGCGACCTGGTCCCTGCGGCTGGACGAGGGGCGGCTCGTGGAGCCGTGGCTGATGGCAGCCTCGCTGGAGCCCTACCTCTGCCCGCTCGAGCTCGGGATCGGCGAGGCCCTCGCCGGGAGCGTGGGGGCGTCCTTGCGGCTCGGGGAGAGCACGCCGCCGGCCGACTGGGACGCCTGCGAGGCCTGGGTGCCGGGACCTGCGGCTGCCGTGGCATCGCCCGAGAGCGCCCTGCCGGACCTCGAGCTGGGACCTGTGGACCTGGACCGAGACCCCAGCGGAAGACGACTGCCACCCGGAGTGCGCGGCCTCCCACTGCAACGAGGACTGCGGGCTCTACTCGCCGAACCCCTCGGAGATCGTGGACGGCGCCCGCCTCGACCAGGGTCTCGCCGCCGGCTGGCAGGAGCCGGCCTCGCTGAGCGATCGCATGGACGGGCTCCTGGACCTCACGGACCTCACCTTCACCTTCGGCACACCGGACTTCTGCCGCCAGGACCTGGACCTCGCGATGAGCTGGACCGATGCGCCGGAGCGCGATCCGGTCCGCTACACCATGAAGGGGATGTCGAGGGAGGCCCTCACCTTCCGGACCGTGGCGCGCGACTGGGCGCTGCCCCTGAGCGGCGAGGACCGGGAGCTCTTCGACGCGGCCTGGGGCGGGCAGCTCGTCGAGGGCTCGACCGAGGTGCGGGACCTCGTCCTGACGGGGCTGCTCGACGTGGGGGAGCTGGAGCTGGACGGCACCAACGCCTGTGTGCTCGCCGAGTCCCTGGGGGACGACTGCATCGCCTGCCCCGACGACGGCCTGCACGGCTGTCTCCCGGTCCGGGTGGAGCTGCCCGACCTCTCGGCTCGCGGCCCGTAGCCCACCACGGCGGCGCTACTGGTGGACCACCTCCAGGCGGTGGCCGTCGGGGTCCTCGATGAAGGCGGCGTAGTAGGTCGGGCTGTAGTGCGGTCGCGGTCCCGGCTCGCCGTAGCTGGTGCCGCCGTGGGCGACGGCGGCGGCGTGGAAGGCGTCGACGGCGGCCCGGTCCGGGGCGTCGAAGGCGAGGTGGAAGCCGGGCCCGGCGGTGAGGCGCTCTGTGGGCTGGGCCTGTACGAAGAGGTTCAGCCGCTCCTGGTCGGCGTCGGGGCCGTAGCCCAGGCCCTTGGCGTGGGTCCAGACCCGCTGCCAGCCCAGAGAGGGCATCACGGCGTCGTAGAAGGCCTGGGTGGCGGCGAGGTCGGAGACGCCGAAGGAGATGTGACCGAGCATGGGGCCTCCCGGCTGGAGAGTGTGCGGGAGTGAACGGCGCCTGTCACGCTCCAGAGCCCACGACGTCGCCGGTGGTCTGCCACCCCGGGAGTTGTGGGTCCCCAGAGCCCACAACGTCGCCGGTGGTCTGCCACCCCGGGAGTTGTGGGTCCCCAGAGCCCACAACGTCGCCGATGGCACGCAGTCCCGCCCGTTCCGGGTGCTGACGCCCCAACCGACGCCTGACCACCCTGCCCGCCACACCACCCGACGCCCGCTCCCTCGAGGGGACTCTGGACCTCCCCGTCGAACCTCACCGCCGACCCGTTGATCCCACCCGACTTCCTCTCTATCACCGCCCACTCCAAGGTCCCCGGTGGACGCTCGACCGACCGCCCCCCGCCCGAGTCCGCGTTGGTGGTCCGTTGCACCACCCAACGCCGAAGGATAGGGGGCGCGGCCGCTCATAGAGCCCCCTTTTCCGACGAGAGACCCCGATGGTTCGCCTGCGACTCACCCGACTGGGTGCCAAGAAGAAGCCGTTCTACCGCATCGTGGCTGCCGACTCCCGCTCCCCGCGGGACGGCCGCTTCATCGAGCAGCTCGGCTACTACGACCCGATGAAGGACCCCTTCGACCTCAAGGTCGACCTCGAGCGCGTGGACCACTGGATCGACGTGGGCGCCCAGCCCTCCGAGACCGTCGCCAAGCTGATCGAACGGGCCCGCAACGCGGCCCCAGCGGAGTAGACATGGACGATCTGGTCACCTACGTGGTGCGTGGCCTCGTGGACCACCCCGACGACGTCACCGTCAACCGGGTGGAAGGCGATGCCTCGGTGATGCTCGAGCTGTCGGTCAACCCCAACGACATCCCCCTGGTGAAGGGCGAGGATGGGCTGACGCTGCAGCACCTCCGCTCCGTCGTCGCGGCCGCGGCTGGCCGGCGCAAGGCGGTGCTCGAGCTGCTCGACGACAGCGCCTCCGAGTCCGAGGAGTAGGACTTCGACGCCGGATCGGCATCGAAGCCCGTCACGAGGGCTCCCCTGAGACGCCCCTCTCGAGCTGCCCCCGACGAGGTCTCCCTCGGCTGGGTGGTCGGCGTCTTCGGCGTGAGGGGAGAGGTGCGCCTCCACCTCCACAACCGCTCCTCCGACCTGCTCAGCGATGGCCGGGAGGTCCTGCTCGTCGACGAGGACGACGGGCGTCGACGCGTGCGCACCTCGACCCGCCCTGGTGCGGGTGGCCGCGTGCTCGGCCGACTCGACGGGGTCGGCGACCGCGAAGCCGCGCGGGCGTTGATCGGCCACGAGCTGGTGATCGCCAAGGCCGACCTGCCGGACACCGACGACGACGTCTACTACCACCACGAGCTGCTGGGCCTGGAGGTGGTCACCTCCTCCGGCCGCGCCCTCGGACGCCTCGCCGAGATCCACGGGGGGAGTGGCGTCGACGTCTGGGTGGTGCGTGGCGAACAGGAGCACTTCCTGCCCGCCCTGGCGGAGGTCTTCCTGGAGGTCGACCCGGCTCGGGGCTGGGCGGTGGTGGCCGACGACGCGGTGGAGCCGTGAGGTTCGACATCCTCACCCTCCACCCGGCGATGGTCGCCGGGCCGCTGGAGCACTCGATCCTGCGCAGGGCCCGGGACGCCGGCGTGCTGGAGATCGCGGTCCACGACATCCGGGACCACGGCCTCGGCCGGCACCGGCAGGTGGACGACACGCCGTATGGGGGCGGCGCCGGCATGGTGCTGCGCGCCGACGTCGTGGCGGCCGCCATCGAGCAGGTACGCACCGATGACAGCCGCGTGGTGCTGCTGACGCCGAGCGGGGACCGCTTCGACCAGCGGCGGGCGGAGCAGCTTCGCGAGGTGGAGCACCTCGTGCTGGTCTGCGGTCACTACGAGGGCATCGACGCCCGCATCGCCGACTGGATCGACGCCACGCTCAGCATCGGCGACTACGTGCTGACCGGTGGGGAGCTGCCGGCCCTGGTGGTGGTGGAGGCGGTCGCTCGGCTCGTGCCCGGGGTGTTGGGCAACGCCGAGAGCGCCGCCGACGAGTCCTTCAGCCGGCCCGGCCTGGAGTACCCCCAGTACACGCGGCCCCGGACCTGGCAGGGCCGCGAGGTGCCGGAGGTGCTGCTCTCCGGGCACCACGGCGCCATCGCCGCCTGGCGGCAGGCGGCCGCGGAGGAGGTCACCGCACGGACCCGGCCCGACCTCCTGGAGCCCGAGACGCTGTTGGCGGCCCTCGCTGTGCCGGTTGACCGGGGTGAGGCGCAGAGTTAATCGCCGGGCTTCCAAGCCGGGCGGGCCGCGACGGCCCCCGACTGACCGAAGGTTGACCGCCATGACGACGAACATCGCCGAGATCGAGAAGGACCTGATCGCCGGGTCCGACGTCCCGGACATCAAGATCGGGGACACCGTGCGGGTGCACGTCCGGATCGTCGAGGGCAGCAAGTCCCGCATCCAGGTCTTCGAAGGCACCGTCATCGCGATGAAGCACGGCGGCACGCGGCGGACCATCACGGTCCGGAAGATCAGCAACGGCGTCGGCGTCGAGCGCATCTTCCCGGTCCACGCCCCCGTGGTCGAGAAGATCGAGATCAAGAGCCGCCACCGGGTCCGGCGGGCCAAGCTCTACTACCTGCGCGAGCGTCGCGGGAAGCAGGCGCGGCTCAAGGAGGTCCGGGACTTCGTCTCGGTCCAGAAGAAGTCGGGTCGGCGCAAGAACAAGAAGCACAAGAAGGCCCCCAAGGCCGAAGCCTGAGTCACCGCGGGCGTGGCCAGACGGTCCGACCTCGCACGGCGGCGGCAGGCCCTCGCGGACGGCGAGCGTGCCGAGCGCTTCGTGGGCGCCTTCCTGGAGGATCGCGGCTGGCTCGTGCTCGCTCACCGCTGGCGTGGCGCCGGAGGTGAGCTCGATCTGGTGGTCGAGCGGGCGGGCTGCCTGCGCTTCGTCGAGGTCAAGCTGCGGGCGAAGGACGACCCGGTGGGCCTCGAAGCGGTGACCGGCCGCAAGCTCGACCGGGTGCGCCGGGCCGCCGAGGCCTGGCTCCAGGATCGTGAGGCGCCCTTCGACGAGGCCTGCCTGATGGTCGCCCTGGTCGAGCGGACCGACGCGGGCTGGACCGTCGACCTCTACGACGACCCGGACTGAGGATGCCGCTGATCGTGGCCGCCACCCCGCTGGGCAACCTGGGAGACGTGAGCCCCCGGGTCCGCGAGGCCCTCGACGGCGCCGACGTGGTGGCCTGCGAGGACACACGGGTCACGCGGAGGCTGCTGTCGGCGCTGGGCACCAAGGCCCCGCCGCTGGTGAGCTACCGGGCCCAGGACGAGGCCAGACGAGCGGGCCTGCTCGTGGAGCGCGTGGCGGACGGGGAGCGCGTGGTGCTGGTGAGCGACGCCGGCCTCCCGGGCATCTCCGACCCTGGCGCGGCCCTGGTCTCGGCCTGCCACGCTCGCGGTCTGCCGGTGGTGATCGTGCCCGGGCCCAGCGCCGTCGGTGCGGCGCTCGCGGCGTCGGGCTTCGAGGCCGTGCCGTACCACTTCCTCGGTTTTGCGCCGCGCAAGGTCGGCGCCCGCTCCCGCTGGCTGACCGAGGCGGCCCGGCTGCCGGGCGTGGTGGTGCTCTTCGAGAGCCCCCGCCGGACCCAGCGCCTGGTGGCCCAGGCCGCAGAGGTGATGCCGGATCGCGAGGCCTGCCTCTGCCGGGAGCTCACCAAGCGCCACGAGGAGCTCCTGCGGCTGCCGCTCCCGCAGCTCGCCGAAGAGCTGGCCGCGCGGACCGAGCTCAAGGGCGAGGTGGTGCTGGTCATCGGCCCGGGTGTGGCGCCCCCGGCCGCGGTCCGGGCTCCCGAGAGCACCGCCCTGGGCGCCATCGCCGCCGCCCTCGCCGAGCGGTGGGGGGTCCCCCGACGCGAGGCCTACCAGGTGCTGCTGGAGGCCGAGAGGGACCTCAGCGAATCATGAAGCGCAGCGAGGTGTGGATGCGCACACCGACCGAGTCGGAGCCGACCCGGATGGGGTAGGGGTGCTCGACGCGGTAGGGCGTGTTGATGTCGAGATCAGCGCCTGCAGCGAGCCGAAGGTACTGGAAGAGCTGCCAGGAGAAGCCCAGGCCGGCGCTGAAGACCATGAACTCCGAGCGGGTCACGACGGTGCCCTCGGTGTCCGAGAGCACGTCCGGGAGCACCTGGCCGGACGGCAGCAGGGCATGGCTGAAGTAGGCGGCGCGGGTGCGGAAGTCGAGGGCGAACCACCCCTGGGCGGTCCGACGGGTCATGACCTGGACCCCGGCCAACAACTGCGCTGCGCTGGAGGGGGCGATCGTGACGATGCTGCCCCCGCCGTCGTCCTCGGCCAGCTCGACACCGATGCTTCCGCTCTTGAGCAGGGTGGCCTCGAGGTAGGGGAGGTGGGAGTGCCGCTCGCCGGAGAAGGCGGTGCGGAACTGGACCGCCGGAGCGCCGAGACCCGAGCCGAGGCCGGAGCCATCGTCGGTGTAGAGGTTGGTCCGGTCGGCGAAGCGGTAGGCGAGCTCGACGACCCAGGTGCTCCGATCCCCGCGCTGGCTGTGGAAGGGCACGCCGCGGGCGCCGATCCAGACGCCCTCGACCCCGCGCCCCTCCTGGGCCTCACGGCCGATGTCGACGGTGTCGCTGGCGGCCAGCGAGCCCGCCTCCTCGATGGGGTCGTAGATCATCGAGCGGGACTCGGTGTAGGCGATGCGCTGGCGCAGCCCATAGGGCACGCGCACGAAGGCTGCCGAGTAGGGCGCGCCGACCACGGCCTCGACCGAGAGGACGTGGTGCTCCTCGGTGGTCAGCGCGACCTGGTCACCGTCCTCCCAGAGGGAGAACCGGGCGAGGTCGGCGTGGTACCCGACCACGACGTCACCCTGCTTGAAGTCGGGGACCTCGGTGACGTCGGATGCGCCAGCCAGGGCGATGAGCAGCGTCCACATGGCGGCAAGGGTAGCTCAAGTGCGGGCCGGCTGGTGTCGGGGAGGCGTGATCGGGGCGATCAGGCCGGGTCTCTGAGCCCGTAGTCCTTCATCTTCGTCTGCAGGGACTTGCGGCTGATGCCGAGACGACGCGCCGCGCGGGTGACGTTGTTGTCCTCGGCGTCGAGCACGCGCTGGATGCGCTCGCGCTCCAGCTTGGCGGTGTGGATGCGCACGTACTCCTTGAGCCCCATGCCATCGAGATCGTCGCTCGACGGCAGCGACGGCCCGCCGCCGAGCCCCGGCAGGTCGGCGAGCTCGATGCGGACCCCGTCGCCGAGCAGCACCGAGCGCTCCATCAGGTTCTCGAGCTCGCGGATGTTGCCTGGCCAGTCGTGGCCCTGGAGCGCGGCCATGGCCGGCTCGCTCACGCCCTGCAGCTCCCGGCCCAGGCGCTCGTTGAAGCGCTGGAGGAAGTGCTCGACGAGCAGGGGGATGTCGTCCTTGCGCTCCCGCAGAGGCGGGATCGCGATCGGGATGACGTTGAGGCGGTAGTAGAGGTCCTGGCGGAAGAGGCCCGCCTGCACCAGGGCCCCGAGGTCCCGGTTCGTGGCCGCGACGAGCCTGACCTCGACTGTGATGTTGCGTACGCCTCCGACGCGCTCGAAGGTGCGGTCCTGGAGCACGCGCAGGAGCTTGACCTGCATGTCGGCGGGCAGCTCGCCGACCTCGTCGAGGAACAGGGTGCCGCCGTCCGCCAGCTCGAAGCGCCCGGGCTTGGAGGTAGCGGCGCCCGTGAACGCCCCCTTCTCGTAGCCGAAGAGCTCGGACTCGAAGAGGTTCTCGGGGATCGCACCGCAGTTGACGGTGATGAAGGGCTCGCTGGCGCGGGTGGAGTGGTTGTGCAGCGCACGGGCCACCAGCTCCTTGCCGGTGCCCGACTCGCCGGTGACGAGCACCGTGGTGGGGCTGTCGGCGACGCGCTCGATGAGGTCGTAGACCCGGCCCATGCCGGGGGTGTGGCCGATGATCTCGAAGCGCCCGGTCCCTGGGGTCAGCGAGCGGGATCCCGCCTCCTCGGTCTTGACCGCCTTGTCGATGATGCGCAGCAGCTCGTCGCGGTCGAAGGGCTTGGTGACGTAGTCGTGGGCACCGAGCTTGATCGCCTCGACGGCGCTGTCGACCGTGCCGTGGGCGGTGATGATGATCACCGGCAGGCCCGGGAAGTTGGACCGGCACCAGTGCAGCACCTCGAGGCCGCCGATGCCCGGCATCTTGAGGTCGGTGACCACGGCGTGGAAGGGCTGGCTGCCCAACAGCGAGATGCCCTCGCCGCCGTCCTGGGCGGTCGAGACCTCGTAGCCCTCGCGGGTGAGGTGGGCGGCGAGCACCTTGCGGATGCTGGGCTCGTCGTCGACGATCAGCAGGCGTTTCTTCACGGGGGCGGACGATAACACCGGACGAGGTTGCGACGTGGCCGTGTCTCGAGGCATCGAATAGGCCACTGTGCCCGCCGTCCAGGTCGGTGCAGCGCGACTCGAACGAGGGAGATCACGTGATCAAGACGGTCCTCCACCTGCTCTCGCTGGTCCTGGCCGGGGTGTTGCTGGTCGGCACGCCCGTGCGGGCCGAGAACGCACCGGACTTCGCGCTGCGGGACCTGACGAACCAGGAGGTCCGGCTCTCGGCGCTCCAGGGCAAGGTGGTGGTGCTCAACTTCTGGGCCACCTGGTGCGGCCCCTGCCAGGTGGAGATGCCCCACCTGGAGGCGATGTACAAGACCTACAAGGACCAGGGGCTGGTGGTGGTCGCGGTCAGCGCCGACGACGCCCGCTCGGCGTCGCGGGTCAAGCCGCTCGTGAGGTCCAAGGGCTACACCTTCACGGTGCTGCTGGACAAGGAGACCACGGTCGTGGCCCAGTACAACCCGGGCAAGCAGCTCCCCTACACCGTGATCATCGATCGACAGGGCAACGTGGTCTACCGCCACGCCGGCTACACCGCGGGTGACGAGGCGGTCCTTGAGGCCAAGGTGCGGGAAGTCCTGGGCGTCACGGACTAGTGTTCCTCACCCTCCTCTCAGGCGCCCTCGCCGTGCCGCTCGTCGGCGACGGCTACCTCGGTGGTGCGGAGCTGTCCGTCACCGAGGACTTCGAGATCCGCTACCACCAGAACGACCTGGTGCGGCGCGGGTTCGAGGACCGGGTCCTCCTGCTGGACTACGTGGAGCAGGTCAACCGCCTCAACCTGCTCGCCAGCGGCTCCAACTACCAGGTCGGAGCGCAGGTCGACGAGGTGCTGCTGCTCTTGAACCGGTACTACCTCAACGACGTGCTGGTCTACGAGCAGGAGCTGCTGGGCCCTGGCTTCCACAGCCCGCGGCCCGACGTGTACGCCAACGTCGAGAAGCTCTGGTGGGCCCACCGCTGGGACCGGGCGACCCTGCAGCTCGGCGACAGCTACGTCAGCTTCGGCCGTGGCCTGGCCCTGAACCTCGTCCGCAACACCGACATCGACCTCGACTCCTCGCTGCGCGGGGCCCGGGCGACCTGGACCTCCGGCGACTGGGCGCTCACCGCCGTGAGCGGCCTGACCAACCCCCAGCAGGTCCAGCAGGACAACCCCAACACCCGCATCGAGCGCGATCGCGGCCACATGCTGACCGGGGCTCGGGTGGAGCGGCACGGGCTGGGCCTGGCCAGCCTGGGTGGCCACGCCGTGGCCTACCGCTTCGCCCGCGGAGACGAGGGCGGCAGCGCCTGGCAGCGCTACCAGGAGCCCCTGGACGCCGTCGTCGGCGGTGTCACCGCGGAGTTCTTCGGCCTCGCCGGACTCGACCTCTACCTGGAGGCCGACGTGTTCGCGCACAACGCGCCCGAGTGGATCGCCGAGGAGGCCGAGGAGCCGGAGAACGGGCGCGCCTTCTACGGCTCGGTGGCCGGCTACTTCGGTCCGGTCACGGCGCTCGTGGAGGCCAAGAGCTACCGCAACACGGAATTCCTCAACACCTTCACCGCGGGCCAGGAGTACGAGATCGCCGTCGGGCCGACCCTGGAGTACGAGCGGGTGATCACCGAGGACTCCTCGGCGGCGGTCAACTCCAACGACATCGACGGCCTGCGCGCCCGGGTGGACCTCTCCCTGCCGGCGCCGCTCGTCCCTCGCGTCGAGCTGGGCGTGCACCGGGACCGGGAGCTGGGCGGCCTGCACTTCAACCGCACGCCGGAGACCATCGTGCACGCCCTGGTCGGCTTCGACTACCTGGGCGCCGAGGTCCAGGCCCTGGTCAACGCCGGGTACCGGATCGACCTGCGGGACGGCGACTTCGGCGCCGACCGGCTGGCCCACGCCGACGTCACCGTGGAGTTTCCGCTGGGTCCGGTGCGCGGCGAGATCTCCACCGACCTGCAGCGCTTCCACTGGGGTGACAACGCCCAGCAGCAGCGCGACTTCTCCGAGTCCGCCAGCAGTCTCGGCCTCGGCCTGCACGGCTTCACCTTCGTCCTCTACCAGGACTACTCCGACAACCCGCTCATCGACTCCACGGGCAACCTGGCGGAGAACCTCTACGGCGCGGTGGAGGTCCAGTACCATCCCGACTCGGCCACCACGCTGAAGCTCTTCTACGGTGCCTACAAGGCGGGCATCCGCTGCTCTGGTGGGCAGTGCCGGCAGCTCCCCGGCTTCAAAGGGGCCCGGTTCTCGGTGACCACCTCGTTCTGAGCGGGCTCAGCCGCCCAGGGCACCGGCGGCCGGCAGCTCGGCCAGGGGCTTGGGGTCGAGCCAGTCCAGCGGCGCCCGCAGCCCGAAGCCGAGGTGGTACTTCATCGCCGCCAGCCCGCCGGCTCGATCGACGAGGTCGAGGCGCCGGCGGAGCTCGGCGCCGTCTTCGGCGCTGGCCCCGCTCAGGATCCGCCGGGTGAGCGCCGGCCAGAGGTTGGCGAAGCGGGAGATGAAGCCCGGGATCCCGGGCACCGTGGCGACCCGGTCCAGGAGGTTGTCGCCCCCGGCCCAGATCCGGTCCGGGTGGGCCCTGGCGAGGCGGCGCAGGCGGAAGAAGTCCCCCGACGAGTCCTTCATGCCCGCCACGCCCACCTCGTCGAAGAGCGTGGCCAGCAGCTCGATCTCGATGGGGTTGCCGACCCGCGGGTGGTGGTAGGCGAGCACCGGCAGGTCGGTGATGGCGCGCACGGAGGTGTAGAAGGCCGAGGTCGCCCGATCGGGGATCGGGTGGTAGAGCGGCGGCGGCAGGAAGACAGCCGCGGCGCCGTTGTCCTCGGCCCGCTGGGCGAGATCGGTCACGACCCGCGGGTCCGGGTCCCAGATGCAGGGGATCACCTCGGCCCCGGCCGCAGCGTCGGCGACGGTGCGATGGACGAGCAGCTTCTCCTTGGGGTTCAGGTACAGGAACTCCCCGCTGGTGCCGGTGGGCGCGAAGCCGTCCACGCCCTCCGAGAGGAGGAACTGGACGTGGTCTCGCAGGGCGTCGGTGTCCACCCGCCCCGTGCGGGAGAAGGGAGTCAGCGTGGCGACGATGAGTTCCATGGAAGCTGTTCAGCACCTCGGGGGTCGCTGGTGCGCGGCTGGCTGACCCGGCTCGTGCCCAGGGCCGATCATGCACCTCGCGGGCGGCGCGATGCAAAACCCCCGGTCCCGGCCCGCCGTGTGATACATCCGCCGACGGCGTCATCCAGGACGGAGTGCACCCGATGAACCTTGTTGCCCTCTCTGCCCTCTTGCTCGGCCCGACCGTCGAGGCCGCCCCCCTGAAGCCCGTGTCGGTCTCGGCGAGCAGCACACTGCCCGGCGAGCCGGGCATCTCCTACCAAGCCACGAACCTCAACGACCGCAAGCAGTCCACCGTCTGGGTGGAGGGCGACACCTCGGGCAACGGGCTGGGGACCACCGTGGAGTTCGACCTCGGCGGCACCCACACCGTCACCGAGCTGCACATCTGGAACGGCAACTGGTACACGTGGGACTTCTGGAACCGGCACAACCGGGTCAAGGAAGTCGTGATCAGCTTCTCCGACGGCACCAAGGAGAGCCACACCCTGGTCGACGAGATGGCCCGTCAGGTCGTCAAGCTCAACAAGCCGGTCCGCACCAGCACGGTCAAGCTCAAGATCCAGCAGGTCTACCGGGGCACGACCTTCCCGGACACCGTGCTCAGCGAGGTCATCATCTACGACGATCAGCCCACCAGCGTGATCCCGGTGAAGGCCTGGACCGACAGCTCGCACCTGCCGGAGGACGCCGACGGCAGCTACCTGCCCGCGAACACCGCCGACCTGGTGCTCGACTCGATGTGGTGCGAGGCGGCCGAGGGAGACGGGACCGGCGAGTGGATCGAGTTCGACTTCGGCAAGCCGACCCAGGTCAGCCGGCTCCAGCTCGTCAACGGCAACGCCTTCTCCCTGTCGTTCTGGATGAAGTCCAACCGCGTCACGGCGGTAGAGCTCAGCTTCAGCGACGGCAGCACCCAGCAGCTCGCGGTGAAGAACCTGATGCTGCCCCAGGTGCTCCAGTTCCAGCCCGTCACGACCACCAGGGTGCGGATGAAGGCCACCGCGGTGATCAAGGGCAAGGAGGCCGACAACGACGAGGCCTACAACTGCGTCTGTGTCAGCGAGGCGGCCTTCCTGCCCTGACCCACCCCTCTGAGCCGGCGCCCCCTGACCTCAGACAACAAGATCGGGTCAACTGTGGGTGAAGTCGGCCCCCCCTCTTGCCGATCGGGGTGTGCCGGACCTACCGTGAGTCCGGTCGACAGGAGGGACCCGAAACGATGATCACCGCGCTGATCGTCTCCGGAGCGCTGACCGGCTGCCAGATCGACTATGGCGAGCCGTCTCGTCAGAAGCAGAACGATGTCTTCGTCCAGGAGCCCACCGCCGAGGTGGACATCCTCTGGGTGGTGGACAACTCCCCTTCGATGGCCGAGGAGCAGCTCCGCGTCGCGGAGGGCTTCGCCGCGTTCATCGGTGGCATCGAGGACACCCAGATCGACTTCCACGTCGGGGTGATCACCACCGACATGGACATGGCCAACCCCGACCGGGGGATCCTCATCGGCGGCACGCCCTTCGTCTCCGCCGAGGACGACTACGTGGCCGAGTTCCAGCAGCGGGTCCAGGTCGGCGTGGACGGCTCCGACAAGGAGAAGGGCCTCGCCGCGGCGCTCTACGCGCTCACCGAGCCGATCATCTCGGGGCCGAACTACGGCTTCATGCGTCCGGCCGCGACCACCTCGATCATCTTCGTCTCCGACGAGGACGACTGCAGCGACGGGGAGGCCCTGAACGGAGAGTCCGGGGCCGCCTGCTACCAGTCCTCCAACCAGCTCGTGCCGGTGGTGGACTACGTCCAGGACTTCCAGTCGCTGAAGCCGCCGGGAGTGCGCCTGGTGGCTTCGGCCATCGTCGGGCCCGACGCCAACGACAGGTGCAGCGAGAGCTGGCCCGGCCACCGCTACTCCGCCGTCGCGGCCGCCACCGGGGGCGTGGTCGGCGACATCTGCAACGCCGAGTACGCCGAGATCATGTACGACCTCGGCCTGGCGGTCACCGGTGTGCAGCTCGTCTTCCAGCTCTCCTACGCCGCCGTCGACGGCACCATCGAGGTCTGGGTCGGCGACTCCTCGGGAGAGGGGGAGGCCATCGCCGAGAGTGAGGAGGGCGGCTGGAGCTACGACCCGGAGTACTGGACCATCCGCTTCGACGGGGACTACTACCCGCCGCGGGGCACGACGGTGTCGGTGGAGTACGAGATCGGGAGTCCGACGCAGCGGGAGGAGTAGGAGCGTGCACCGCCGCGGGTGTCGCTCTGGGCGACACTCGGGCGCCCACACCCTCCTAGCCTCCGGCGGCGGTGGCCTCCGCAGCGACCAACGCCTCCGCCACTGGCCCCACCAGCACCGAGAGCAGGCGCAGCGCCTCGAGGTCGTGGACCTCGGTCAACAGCTGCGGGACCCTCCAGCAAGGGCTGTCTCCCGCCGCCTCCTCGAGCTGCTCGACCAGCGGGGCCTCGGCCTGGGCGAGCTGGCGCTGCAGTCCCGGTGCCGTCGCCACGCCGGCGGCGACGGACCGCCAGAGGTCGGGCGCGACGCCCTCCGGGCAGGCCGGGACCGGTGGCACACCGACGTGGCGGGGGACCTCGGCGACCCGGTTGATCAACAGACCGCCGAAGGGCAGCTCCCGCTGCTGGAGGATCTCGAGGAACTCCCGGGCCTCGGCGCAGGCCGCCGGCGTCGGCGCGGAGATCAGCACGAAGGTGGTCGCCGGGCTGCGCAGCAGCTCCTGGAGCTGCTGACCCCGCTCGCGGAAGCCCTTCCAGAGGGGCTGGAAGGCGGTGAAGAACTCGGCGATGTCGGTGATGGTCTGTGAGCCGAGCATGCGCTTCAGCACGCTCATGATGGTCTGGGAGCCGCGCTCGAGGATCCGGAAGCCCTTGGCCGTGCCGGGCAGGGTCAGCCAGCGCAGCACCCGCTCGTTCATCACCCCGGCCAGGCGATCGGGGGCCTGGAGGAAGTCCAGGGCGTGGCGGGTGGGGGGGGTGTCGACGATCACCACGTCGTAGCCGCCGTCGGCGTGCAGCTCGAGCACGCGCTCCATGGCCATGTACTCGTGGGAGCCGGCCAGGCGCGTGCTGACGAAGCGGTAGTAGTGGTTGGCCAGGATGCGCTCGGCGGACTCCTCGTCGGGGCTGTAGCTGCGGATGACCCCGTCGAAGGTGGCCTTCATGTCGAGCATCATCGCGTCGAGGTGGCCGGTGGCGCCGGGCATGACCTCGCCGAGCGGCACGGCCTGGGGCTGGTTGCCCAGCGGTCCGACGGCGAGGGCATCGGCGAGGCGGCGGGCCGGATCGATGGTCAGCACCGCGACGACGAGCCCCCGGCGGGCCAGGGCGAGCGCCAGGGCCGCGGCGGTGGTGGTCTTGCCGACACCTCCGCTGCCGCAGCAGACCACGACCTGGGCCATCACGAGCCTCCCAGGAGCCGCCGGCCGAGGGCGGAGAGCTCTTCGGGGCCCAGCGAGCGCTTGAACAGGAACGGGAGCTCGACGTGCGGCAGGTCCAGCCCCGTGCGCAGGCGCTCGCGGGCGCTGCGCTGGGAGTGGGCGCGGGAGACGCCCCGATCGGCGAAGCGCAAGGCCTCGGTCAGCTCGGGAGGACCGCCCTCGAAGTGGGGACGCAGGCCCGGCCAGGCGTCGAGATCCTCGAAGGGCTCCGGGTGGATCTCGTTGAGCACGCACAGTCCGACCTGCCCGGAGAGGTCGCCGAGGCGATGGTGCAGCTCCAGGGTCTCGTTGACCGGCAGCTCCTCGGGGAGGCTCACCAGGACCAGGCTCGTCCGATCGGGGTCCTCGATGAGCTGACGGACCCGATCGGCGTTGTCGTGGAAGGGCCCGGCGACCGTCAGCGCCATCATCGAGCGGGGGGCGCCGAGCATCGTCAGGCCGTGGCCCGTCGCCGGAGCGTCGACCACGATCAGGTCCCACTGACGCCGACCCGAGCGGTCCGCCCTGCACTCCAGGTCGAAGATCTTGCCGAGCTGCACGAGGTCGTGCAGCCCCGGCACGGCGGCCATGAAGGGCGCCATGATGCGGTTCTGGAAGACCATCCGGTAGAGCGAGCGGAAGCGGAGCTGCTGGACGACGTAGTCCTCGATCGCGGCGTTGGGCGTGATCGAGAGGGTGGACAGGTTGGGGGCGAGCTCCAGGATGCGGTAGCCCTCGGACGGCTTCCCGAAGCGCCCCGCCACCTGGTTGCTGCCGGCAAGCTCGGCCACCAGGGTGGACTTCCCCCGTCGAGCGGCCTCGAGGCCCAGGGCGAGTGCGACGGTGGTCTTGCCCACACCGCCCTTGCCGGTGACGAGCACGACCCGCTTGTCCAGCAGCCGGAGTTGGGCAGGGGCCTGCATGGAGCAGTGCAGCCTAACAGGGTCGACCCGGGGTCCCGTGGACGACCTCGTGGGGTTAGGTGCGTCGGCCATCGGAGGTCCGCTTGCCCATCTACGAGTACGCCTGTCCGGACTGCGACCACGAGTTCGAGGCCCTGCAGAAGGTGTCGGCCCCGCGCCTGTCCACCTGTCCCCAGTGCGAGCTGGACAACCTCAAGAAGAAGGTCTCGGCCACCTCGTTCCTGCTCAAGGGAGGAGGCTGGTACAAGGACCACTACGGCCTGAAGAGCCCGGGCGCCTCGTCGTCCGGTGACGGCGAGGACAGCGCGTCCAGCTCCGACGACGGCGCCTCGACCAGCTCCACCTCCACGACCCCCTCCACGCCGGCCTCGGACTCCTCGTCCTCCACCACCTCCACCACCTCCAGCGGGTCCTCGGAGTGAGCGCGATCCTGCTGGATGGGCGGGCGCTGGCCCGGAGGCTGAACCAGGGCTCGGTGAAGGCCCGGAGCGCGGCCCTGGCCCGGTCTCCTGGACTGGCGGTGATCCTCGTCGGCGAGGATCCGGCCTCCCAGGTCTACGTCCGCCGCAAGGGCGTGGTGGCTGGACGCATGGGCTTCCTGCATCGCCAGATCGACCTGCCGGCGGACATCGCCCAGGCGGCGCTCCTGGAGCAGGTCGAGCTCCTCAATCGCGACGCCTCCGTCGACGGCATCCTGGTCCAGCTCCCGCTCCCTGGGCACCTCGACACCGAGGCCGTGCTCGACGCCGTGTCGCCCGACAAGGACGTCGACGGCTTCCACCCGGACAACGCCGGCCGCCTGGTCCAGGGCCGGCCGCGCTTCGTGCCCTGCACGCCGCTGGGCGTCACGAAGCTGCTGGAGCACGCGGGCGTGTCGCTGAAGGGGAAGGAGGCGGTCGTGATCGGTCGCTCGAACATCGTCGGCAAGCCGATGGCCCACCTGCTGCTGCAGCAGCACTGCACGGTGACCCTCTGCCACTCCCGCACCCGGGACCTCGAGCAGCACGTGCGTCGGGCCGAGGTGCTGGTGGCGGCGGTGGGACGTCCGGGCGTGGTCGCCGCGGACTGGATCCGACCCGGCGCGGCCGTGATCGACGTGGGCATGAACCGCCTCGACGACGGCTCGCTCTGCGGGGACGTCGAGCCGGGCGCCGCAGCGGTCGCCGGCTGGTACACGCCGGTCCCCGGTGGGGTGGGCCCGATGACCATCGCGATGTTGATGGAGAACACCTGCCGCTCGGCCGAGGCCCGGCAGGCACTCAGCCCCGCTTGAGCTCGGCCCAGGCCTCCTTCACGCCGCTCAGGTCGGCCGAGAAGATCGGCAGGTCCTCCAGCCACAGGGCCACCAGGCCCAGGGCCAGGTTCAGGGTGTTCTTGAGCACGTGCTCGACGAGGATCGCCGCGAAGGCGTCGTCGTAGCCCACGCCAGCGACCCCCAGCGCGAAGGCCCCGGCCATCTCGTAGGTCCCGAAGGAGGCGGGCGTCACGGGCACGATCTTGGAGAGGTTGGCGACCATCACGGCGAACATCACCGCCGCGAAGCTCACCTCCAGCCCCAGCCCGTGCACGACGATCCAGGTCATCAGGCCCTCGTTGAGCCAGATCACGGCCGTGGTCGCCAGGTGCAGGGCGACGCGCTGGGGTGAGCGGGTGAGGGCATCGACGGGGTCGATCAGTGCGTCGTGGAGAGGGCGGAGCCGGGCGAGGGGGCCGATCATGAGCCGCGAGGCCAGCCGCCAGCGCACGAAGAGGGCCAGCGCGACCCCCCCGCCGAGCACCAGGGCCCCCACGGCGAGGGTGACGGAGGAGCCGTGCTCCTGGCGCCCCTCGGGCACGGCGACCAGCGCCAGGGCGCCCAGCGCCGCCAGCACGCCGAGGTCGAGCACCCGGCCCCCGAAGACCCCGACCACCCCCCGTCCATAGGGCACGCCCCAGCGGAGGTGGGCGGCGTGGGTCCAGAGCAGGTCTCCTGCCTTGGCGGGCAGCACGAGGTTCAGCATGTTGCCCACGGTCGCCAGGCAGGTCGCGGGCCACAGCGGGATGCGATCCCCGAGGTCGGCCGCGAGCTGTCGCCAGCGCACGCCCCGGATCAGCCAGGGGGGCAGGTAGACGAGGGTCGCCACCACCAGCAGCGCGGGCCCGACCCGGGCCATGCGAGCCCGCACGACACCCCACTCGAGGCTCGCGCCGATCGCCGCCAGCACGGCGACGGCCACGACGAGGGTCAGCAGCCGCCGGCGGAGGGTCCCGGCGCTGGAGGGTGCGCCCATCCGCGGGAGCATAGCCCCCGCCTGGCGGCTTTCCGCGCCCGGGACTCCGGGATAGGGGCTGGCCCTCTCTCGGGAGCATTCGAGATGGCGACGGCGCTCGGGCGGACACCGTTCTACGAGGCCCACGTGGCCGCAGGTGCGCGCCTGGTCGACTTCGGTGGCTGGGAGCTGCCGGTCTCCTACACTGGCATCCAGCAGGAACACCGGGCGGTTCGTGCGGCTGTGGGGCTCTTCGACGTGTCCCACATGGGCGAGATCCTGGTGACCGGGCCCCGCGCGGTCGAGGCGATCGACCACCTCACCAGCAACGATCCGGGCACCGTCGAAGTCGGCCGATCCCAGTACACGGGGATCCTCAACGAGGCGGGTGGCTTCGTTGACGACATCTTCATCTACCGGCTCGATCCCACGACCTGGCTGCTCTGCGTCAACGCCAGCAACAGGGCCAAGGACTTCTCCTGGCTGGCGGAGCGCAACCCGCTCCCCGGCGAGGTCGCCATCACCGATGTCTCCGATCGCTGGGCCCAGGTGGCCATCCAGGGTCCCCGTGGCGTGGCTGTGACGGCGTCGCTCACGGACCTGCCGGTGACGGATCTGCCACGGGGCGGCATCGCCCAGGGGACCTTCGCCGGCGTGCCGGGGTGCTGGCTGGCCCGGACCGGCTACACCGGCGAGGACGGCTTCGAGGTCTTCGTGCCGGCCGGGGAGGCTCCTCCTGTCTGGGACCGCATCGTCCTGGCCGGGACGTCCCACGGCCTGGTGCCTGTGGGCCTCGGCGCCCGGGACACCCTGCGGCTGGAGGTGAAGAACGTGCTCTACGGCAACGACATCTCCGCCGACACCACGCCGTACGAAGCCCGCCTGGGGTGGATCACCCGCCTGGACAAGGGCGACTTCATCGGCCGGGAGGCGCTCGTGGCCCAGCGTGCCGCCGGCGTGCCCCGCTTCCTGTCCTGTCTCGTCGTCGACAAGCGCATCGCCCGTCCCCACCAGGCCATCCTGGCCGACGGGGAGGTGATCGGCGAGGTCACCTCCGGCACCCGCTCGCCGTCGCTGGGGACCAACATCGCGCTCGGCTATGTCGCCCGGGGCCACGGTCGTCCGGGCACCCGACTCCAGGTCGACGTGCGCGGTCGGATCGCCGAAGCGACCGTGGTCAAGCCCCCCTTCTACACCCGTCACCCTGCGTGAACCCTCCTTCCCCTGGAGACATCGTGAGCAACCCTTCAGACCTGCACTACACCCAGGAACACGAGTGGATCCTCGTGGAAGGCGACATCGCGACCATCGGCATCACCTGGCACGCCCAGGACCAGCTCGGCGACGTCGTGTTCGTCGACCTGCCCGAAGTCGACATCGGCTTCGCGGCGGGGGACTCGGTCGGAGAGGTGGAGTCCGTCAAGGCGGTGTCCGAGGTCTTCACCCCGCTCACCGGGACCATCATCGAGGTCAACGAGGAGCTGGAGGGCGCCGAGGAGCAGGTCAACCAGGACCCCTATGGCGACGGGTGGATGTTCAAGGTCCGGATGGACGACCGCGAAGAGCTGAACGGCCTGATGGATGCGGAGGCCTACGAGGACTTCTGCGCTGGGGGAGAGTGACGTGACCGACACGACCCGAGGCACCGACCACGACGCCTCGGGGCTGTTCCGTCACCCCGACCGCTTCATCGATCGGCACATCGGCCCGCGAAGGAGCGACCTGCCTCACATGCTCGCCGCGCTGGGGGTCCCCTCGCTCGACGCGCTCGTCGACGAGGCCGTGCCGGCCGCCCTGCGGCTCACCGGCGAGCTCGATCTGCCGCGGCCCGTCGCCGAGTCCCAGGTCCTGGAGGACCTGCGCGGCCTGGCCGATCGCAACCGGGTCTTCCGCAGCTACCTGGGCCTCGGCTACCACGCCGCCCGCCTGCCGCCGGCCATCCAGCGCAACATCCTGGAGAACCCGGGCTGGTACACCCAGTACACCCCCTACCAGGCGGAGATCTCCCAGGGCCGGCTCGAAGCCCTGCTCAACTTCCAGACCCTGGTCTCGGACCTGACGGGCATGGAGGTGGCCAACGCCTCGATGCTCGACGAGGCCACCGCGGCCGCCGAGGCGATGACCCTGTGCAAGCGGGTCCTGGGCCGAAAGAACCGCTCCCAGACCTTCTTCGTGGCCGACCACTGCCACCCCCAGACCGTCGAGGTCGTGCGCACCCGCGCCGAGCCCCTCGGCTACGAGGTGGTGGTCGGGCCGGTGGAGGCCTGCCCCGAGAGCGGGCTCTTCGGTGCCCTGATCCAGGTCCCCGACACCCGCGGTGCCCTGGCGGATCCGACGGCCCTGATCGAGCGCCTGCACGCGCGGGGGGCCCTGGTGGTGGTCGCCACGGACCTGCTGGCGCTGACGCTGGTGTCCACACCCGGCTCCTGGGGGGCCGACGTGGTGGTCGGCAACAGCCAGCGCTTCGGCGTCCCCCTGGGCTTCGGCGGCCCCCACGCCGCCTTCATGGCGACCCGGGAGGCCTACCGCCGCCAGCTCCCGGGGCGCGTCGTCGGCCTCTCCAGGGACGCCCAGGACCAGCCCGCGCTGCGCCTGGCGCTCCAGACGCGCGAGCAGCACATCCGTCGCGACAAGGCCACGAGCAACATCTGCACGGCCCAGGTGCTGCTGGCGGTCATGGCCTCGATGTACGGCGTCTACCACGGGCCGGAGGGCCTGACGGCCATCGCCCGGCGGGTGCACGCCCAGGCCCTGGCCCTGGCGGGTGTGCTCCGGGGCCTGGGCCACGACGTGGTCCACCCCTGCTTCTTCGACACCCTGCGGCTCCGTCCGGCTTCGGGGGATCCGGTCGCCGCCGCGCGGGAGCTGGGCATCAACCTCCGCACCCACGCCGACGGCTCGGTGGGCATCGCCCTCGACGAGACCGTGGATCCCGAGGACCTCGACGACCTGGTGGCCGCCCTCCGCGGCGAGGACCCGGTGGCCGTGGCCGCCGAGCTGGGCGCGGTAGACCTCAGCCTGGGCGAGCTAGATCGCACCGAGCCCTTCATGACCCACCCCGTCTTCCACAGCCACCGCAGCGAGACCGAGCTGCTCCGCTACATCAAGAAGCTGGAGTCCAAGGACCTCTCGCTGACCACCTCGATGATCCCGCTGGGCTCCTGCACGATGAAGCTCAACGCGGCGGTCGAGATGTTCGCGGTGTCCTGGGCCGGGTTCGGGGCCCTGCATCCCTTCGTGCCCGAGGACCAGTCCCGGGGCTACCGGGAGCTCTTCCGCCGCCTCGAGGGCTGGCTCTGCGAGATCACGGGCCTGGCGGCCTGCTCGCTCCAGCCCAACGCCGGCAGCCAGGGGGAGTACGCGGGCCTGCTGGTGATCCGGGCCTGGCAGCAGGCGCGGGGGCAGGGGCACCGCAGCGTGTGCCTGATCCCCAGGAGCGCCCACGGCACCAACCCCGCCAGCGCGATCCTGGCCGGGCTGCGGGTCGTGGTGGTGGCCTGCGACGACGAGGGCAACATCGACCTCGACGACCTGCGGGCCAAGGCGAGCCGGCACGGCGACGACCTCGCGGCGCTGATGGTCACCTACCCGTCGACCCACGGGGTGTTCGAGGAGACCATCTCCGAGGTCTGCGACGTCGTGCACGACCACGGCGGCCAGGTCTACCTGGACGGTGCCAACCTCAACGCCCTGGTCGGCCTCGCCCGCCTGGGGGACTTCGGGGCCGATGTCTGCCACCTCAACCTGCACAAGACCTTCTCCATCCCCCACGGGGGAGGCGGGCCGGGCATGGGTCCCATCTGTGCGGCCAGCCACCTCGCCCCCCACCTCCCGGGCCACGGCCTCGCGGACCTGGGCGGTGAGGCGTCCATCGGTGCGGTCTCGGCCGCTCCCTGGGGCAGCCCCAGCATCCTGCCGATCTCCTACGCCTACATCGCCCTGATGGGGGCCGCGGGCCTGACCCAGGCCAGCCGGATCGCCATCCTCAGCGCCAACTACATCGCCGCGCGGCTCGCGCCCCACTACCCGGTGCTCTACAAGGGGCGCACCGGCCGGGTCGCCCACGAGTGCATCATCGACCTGCGGCCGCTCAAGGCCTCGGCGGGCATCTCGGTCGAGGACGTCGCCAAGCGCCTCATGGACTACGGCTTCCACGCGCCGACGATGTCCTGGCCGGTGGCGGGCACGCTGATGATCGAGCCCACCGAGAGCGAGAGCCTGGCCGAGCTCGATCGCCTCTGCGATGCCTTGATCGGCATCCGCCGGGAGATCGCGGCTGTCGAGCGCGGCGAGGTGGACCCGGGCATCAACCTGCTCACCATGGCCCCCCACACCGCCGCTGTGGTCACGGCGGACACCTGGGACCAGCCCTACAGTCGGTCCGAGGCGGCCTGGCCCGCGCCCTGGTGCCGGGAGCACAAGTTCTGGCCGGCGGTCTCACGGATCGACAACGCCTACGGCGATCGCAACCTGGTCTGCGCCTGCCCGGCCATCGAGGACTACGAGTAGATCCAAATTGTCCAAGCCCTCGGAATCAGGGTCAGATTCTCGTTGACCGCCGCTCGGGCGCTCTGGCACCCTGATCGTAGGGGGCTTCCTTCCATGCCCGCTGCTTGCCTATGGATGGCGACCTTGCTGGCCGCCGGGTGCACTACGCCTGACTACGGGCTGAACATCCACCCGGACGAGGCCGCGCTGTACCCCGAGGTGATCGAGACCCTCGACCTCGCCTCGGTCGACATCTCCTTCGACGTCGCCCTGCAGCGGGTGAGCTTCTCCCAGGAGGTCGGGCGGTGCCAGATCCAGCTCGCCTTCCTGGTGGAGTACGAGAGCGACGGGCTGGGTCAGACGGCCGAGGATCGGGGAGAGGCTCCGGAGGGCCCGGGCAACGGGGAGGAGTCCGTCACCGTGGCCCGCCACGGCGAGCCCCTCACCATGCCCACGGAGCCCGGCCAGTGCGTGCTCTCGGTCTTCGACTACGACATCCAGCGCGGGGAGCAGGCAGAGAAGAGCGAAGGGGGAGACCCCGAAGGGGGTGAGGCCGGTGAGGGGCCCTGGCAGGGGAACTGGTCGATCCGCGGCTCCTACGACTTCGGTCACCAGGTCCTGCTCGTCGGTGTGGAGCACGATGTCTGGCTGGACCGCACCGAGGACGCGGAGGGGCGTGTCTACTACGAGCTGCGGGACTGCGAGGTCGAGTCCTACCCCTTCGGCGAGGTCTTCGACCTGGTGGTCGACGGCAACCCCGACCTGGAGCTGGACGCCTTCACCATCGAGGAGGCCTTCCTGGTCGGCCCGGAGCTGACCCTGAGGCGGCCGACCGTGGACCACACCGAGGCCGGTGTGCTGCACCATCCCACCTCCCGAGGCATCTCGGTGGCCTGGCAGATCCACGGGCAGGCTCCGGTGCTGGAGGCGGCGGCGGTCCACGAGGAGGTCCTGATCTGGCTGCAGACGATGCGGACCGAGGACATGCGCTTCGAGGAGGCGCTGATCTGCCGTCCGGAGGACGACAAGGACCACTTCCACCTGTCGCGGGACTGGCTGCGCCTGATGACCGCCAACGAGCAGCTCGACGGCTTCCGGCCCCTCTACGAGACGTCGTTCCAGGTCGACATCCGGCACACGGCCCAGCCCTGGGTCAGCCAGTGGGGCAAGCTGGCCCGCGTCAGCTCGACGGTCTCGGACGGCGGCATGATCTGGCTCGAACAGGACCCTCCCTGAGTCCCCGCGTTAGCCCTTGTGGACCATGGACCCACGGGCTCTCGGCGCTGTCCTCCTCCTGCTCACCGTCTCCTGCGGCAAGCAGCGCAAGCCGCTGGAGACCGCCCAGGAGGGCACGGCCGGCCTGGTGACGGTGGAGACCGGGCGCGACGCCCCCACCCCGGAGGAGGTCGCCGAGGCCAACGCCACCGAGCGGGACGAGGTCCTGGAGGTGCTGCACAGCTCCCAGCCCTCCGCCCAGACCTGCTACGCCGAGGGCGTGCAGCGCGATCCGTCGCTCTACGGGGACCTGGTGGCCCGCATCGAGGTCTCTGGCGACGGCACCGTGACCAGCGTGCGCACGGTCCTGAACACCGTGCGGGACGAGGTCGTCACCGGCTGCGTGCTGGAGGCCCTGCAGGCCCTGAGCTTCCCGGAGCCGAGCAAGGACCCGCTGGTCCTGAAGTATCCCTACGTGTTCGTGTCCGATCTCACGCCGCCCGAGGTCGTGCGGGCGCTGTACATCGAGTACGGCTTCATCGACCCCGACGATGAGGTCTCCCCGGACGACAAGCGCAAGAAGCTGCCGTCGGGCGAGGCGGGGTGGTACGAGCACTGGTAGCGGGCCCACAACGCTCGGGGTGACGAGCCACCGGCCGAGTTGTGGGTCACTGGGACCCACAACGTGCGGGGTGGCGGCCCACCGGCGGAGTTGTGGGCTCCAGTGAACCACAACGCCCGGGGTGGCGGCCCACCGGCGGAGTTGTGGGCTACCTCACCTTCCTAGATGCCCTCGGCGTGAGTGGTGAGCCGGTGCGCGAGGCAACTTCCGTCCCTGTTGGTCTGGGGGTGCC
>CAZCVP010000074.1:0-32901 GCA_964501915.1 uncultured Enterobacterales bacterium | reverse complement strand
GGTTTTTGTGGGGGGGGGGGTTGGGGGGGGGGGGGGGGGGGGGGGGAGGGGGGGGGGGGCTCCGACGGGTGGGGGGGGCTCGGTGTCGCCGGGATCGTCGAAGAAGGCCTCCACCTTGGGCGGGGCCGGCGGGGCAGCCGGCTCGGGCGGGGGAGCGGCCGGTCCGGGTGGCGGCGGTAGCGGCGCACCGAAGCTGTCGGGGATCAGGGTCATCGAGGACAGCTTGGAGCGGGGGCCGCGCTCCGTCGGTGACACGTCGTCCCGGACCTGGTCGTCGTAGGGAGGCCAGGTGTTCGGCGAGGGCGGGTGACCCGGCTCGATGGTGGGGGCGGTCCCCGACTCGTCGTCGAGCAGTCCCTCGCCGCCCTCGGGGAGGATCTGGGTGGCGTCCACGCCGACCGCGCCGTGGTCGTCGAGCAGCTCCTCGTCGACGGGGGCGAGGATCCGGGTGGGGTCGCCGTCGCCCTCCGGCAGGAGCTGGGTCGGCTGCTCGTCGTCGAAGCCGAGGTTCTCCGCGAGGTCTGGGGCCTCGGCGGGGCGCACGCTCGCCGACCCGTCGGCCTGCGGATCTTCCAGCAAGGACTGCCCGGCCAGCGAGTCCTCGGCCCAGTCGGAGTCCGAGAGGATCCGGGTCTCCTGGTCCAGCAGCCCCCCGTCGGGACTCGGCACCGTGGGGGCGTCCTCGGTCTCGACCCGCACCACCTGGTCCGGCACCTCCTCGCGGAGCTCCGGGGGCGGCAGGAAGGCATCGAGCTTGTCCTCCCGCTCCCGGACACGACTCACGATCTCCTTCTGGTCCTCCCGCGTGGCGATGCGCGTGGGCAGGTCGTCCCAGTCGTCGTCGAAGCCGCCGCCGCCGAGCTTCACCGGCTCGGTCTCCACGGGCGACGGCACGGGCGGTGGGGCGGGTGCCGGCGGCGTCGGCGGAGGCAGTGGATCCAGCTCGACCGGGGGACTGGACTTCGGGGTGGCGGTGAACGGGCCGGACGCCAGCTCGCTCCTGAGGTAGGGCGCCGAGATCGCGTCGGTCGCACCCGGGGTCTCCGCGTCGTAGGGGTCGTGGCTCGGCCCGGGCGGCGGTGCCGCGAACGGGGGCTCCGCGACGGGAGGCTCCGGAGGCAGGGTCGGCTCCGGATCCTCCTCCACGGGTGTGAGGGCGGGCTCGGACGGCGGCCCGAAGATGGAGGGATCGGGGGGCAGGTCGGCCTGGACGGGCGCGCTGGTCCCGAAGGGGGTGACCTCGGACTCGATCTCCGCCACCGCGGCCGCGCGGAGCGCTGCCCAGCGGGGATCGTCGTCGGAGACCAGGGTGGCGTCGGGCCGCACCTCGAGGGGCGGCAGGGCGCTGTCCTGGTCCAGGGTCTCGGCCTCCTCCCGCGTGAAGCTGAGGGAGTCCTCGCTGAGGATCGTGTCGGTGAGAGGGTTGGGCCGACGCGGGATCTCCCGGACCTTCTGCAGCGTCGGAGGCACGTTGACCTCGGCCCACTCCGCCACCGTCGGGCCGCCGATCGCCCGGGCGAGGGCCCGGGTCCGTGTGGTCACCTCGGCGGAGGTCGGACGTCGCTCCTGCTCGTAGGCGAGGCAGTGGGCGAGCAGGTCGTCCAGCTCGTTGGCCAGCGGTCCGGGCAGGGCCAACAGCGCCCTGAGGTAGCTCATGCGATCGGCGATCAGCGCCGCGTGGCGCTCGGGCCGCCCGCGGGCCTTGCCCAGCTTCTCCAGGGTGAGGAGCTCGTAGAGGGTGGAGCCCAGGGAGTAGACGTCCGACGCCGGGGTCTCCGGCTCGAAGAACAGCCGCTCGGGCGGCATGTAGTCGACCGAGCCGAACTGCAGGTCCCGGGTGTGGGACTCACGGGCATCGAACTCCGCCCGGGCCACGCCGAAGTCCAGGACCTTCACCAGCCCGGCGTCATCGACCATGATGTTCGATGGCTTGATGTCGCGGTGGATGACCCGCAGGGGCTTCTCGCCGGCGACCGGCGGCCGGTTGTAGGCGGCGTCCAGCGCCGAGGCCACGAAGCCACAGGACTCGAGGGCGGCCCGGACGGGCATGCGCTGTCCGAGCGCGGTGAGCTCGTGGACGATGATCTTGAGGTCGACGGCCTCGAGGTACTCCATGATGATCGCAGCGCGACCATCGATGGAGGTGAGGTCCACCACGTCGACGATGTTGCGGTGGCGCAGCCAGCCGAGCAGGCGCGCCTCGTCGCGCATCCGCTGGGCGATCTCTTCGTTCTCGGACCACCGCCGGTGCAGCAGCTTGACCGCAGCGAGGCGGGAGAAGCCGTCGGCGTGCATCAGCTTGGCGAGGTAGACGGAGCCGAAGCCGCCCGACGCGATCTCTCGGAGGAAGTGAAATCGCCGCGCGCCGTCGGCCTTAGGCAAGGGGGATCCCGCTCCTGAAGAGGATGTCCACGGTGCGGGGAATGTAGCACGCAGCCCGGGGAGCGCCCCCGCCCACGGCTCCTGGAAGTCGGACTGACACGGGGGGGTTGTACCCCTGGCCGTGGTGTGTACGCTGCGCCTGGGATGGAGGACTTGTGCCCCTCACGAGCGCCATGGGCGTGCACGTGCGACACGCGGTCTCGCGAGCGCTCGCCACCGCCAACCTCTCGATCGAGGAGGCCACCTGGCGCGTGGAGTCGGCGCGGGTCTGGCTCACCTCCGGACGACGCGTCGCGCGAGGTGAGGTCACCCTCCTGATCCGCAAGCCGCGCCCCCTCATCTCCTCGGAGCCCCACGAGCTGGAGGGCTGGGTGAATCCCGACGGAGACCACCCGGAGATGGTGCTGGTGCGGCTGGACGATCCGCTCTTCGTGGACTGCTGGCCGGTGAGCTGGAGCCGGTGGGTGGGCCCGGAGGGTCGTGTCCCCGACTCCGAGGACGCCAGCGAACCCCGCCTGGGCCTGCGCCACCAGGAGGCCGCCGAGTGGGCGGCCGCACACGGGCGTCGGCTGCCGACCCTCGCGGAGTTTCGAGCCCTGTGGGGAGCGGAGCGCCTGCCCTGGGGGCAGCACGCCGACCCGGGCGCGGGGCGGGTGGGTCCGGTTCGCTACGGGGAGCGCCACGAGATCGGGCTCTACCCGCCCGTTCGAGGGCTCTACGACCTCGGCGCGTGGCTCTGGCACTGGCTCGACGACGCCACCGTGGCCGGCGCGGTCGCCGAGCAGGACCCGGTGTTCGGCATCCGGCCGGCGCCGGGGCTGGGCCCCATCGGCTTCCGCACGGTCGCGGACCCTCGAACCCGGTGATGTCCACCCCTTGACGCGAGAACAGCCCGGTCCTGGTAGATTGGCCGCCATGTCGCTCCTGCTGCTCCTCTCCGGCTGCTGGACCCAGACCGAGGCCATCACCTTCGACCTGGTGTCCTTCGAGAACGACCACGTGCGGACGACCGGTGCCGTCGTCGACACCTGGGAGTACGACCTCGCCTGCCCCGACGGTGAGCCGGCGCGCTTCTACACCGTCTACGACCCGGCGTGGACGGGTCCGGTGGCGACCGCCCTGGTGCTCCACTCCTCCGTCTTCGACTACGTGCGGGGACCGCAGCCCGGCTCGCCGCCGGTCGGCAACCACTTCGCGCCCGGGCTGGGGGACTACACCCGGCTCCACCGCGCCTGGGGCATCGCCAAGGTCTGGGAGACCCTGGGCATGTACCCGCGGGTCGACGCCACCGAGGTCAACACCGGCGCCCTGCCCGCCCTGCTGGTCGACCGGGAGATCGCCGGGGTCTACCCGGCGAACTGCTGGGGTGATCTCTGGCACAACGAGGCCGGCGTCCAGCCCAACGACGAGGCCTCCGATCTCTTCTCCCGCAACGGCAACGCCTTCGCCTCGCGCGTGCTGCGCCTGGTCGAAGACGAGGAGTTCGCAGCCTTCAAGGAGATCACCCTCGGCTTCGAGCCCGACCTGAACCGCCTGATGGTGCTCGGTCTCGGCGACGCCACGACCGGGGCCCTGGACCTGGTCCTCCGGGACGACCGCCCGCACCTCATCGGCGCCCTCTTCGATGCCCCGGTCGACGACCTCTCGCTGTGGGCCGAGAACCAGCAGTTCAGCGATCGCGCCAGGGGCCTGGAGCGCATCTTCAACTACAACCCGGCGGACACGGATCCCGAGCGTCGGGATCCGCCGGACTGGACCGAGTTCAGCATCGCCGGCGCCCTCGATCGGGGGGACCTGGACGGCATCCGCACGGCGGTCGTGTACTCCGAGACCGACCCCTCCGTGCCCTTCCCCGACGAGCACTACCTCGACCTGCTGGCCGCCCTGGAGGGGAGCGAGACCGGCTGGGCGATCGATGCCCAGCGCTCGGCCCACGTGTTCACCAACAGCGACGAGGACCTCGCTCGCCGCTCCCTGGAGTTCCTGACCACCGGCAACCGGCCCGGGGGCAAGTAGTGCCTTGCACCGCTCTCCGGCGACCGGTCCCCCCCTCTCCACCTGGCGACGTCCTCGCGGCGAAGTTCACACGGACCCCGCTCACCGAGACCCCGTCGCCGGGGCGCTGAGCAGACCCGGTGCCCCGGAGCCGGAGCCGGCGAATGCTCGGCGTCACGCTGGGCGCGCTGTTGGGGGCCCTGCTGCCCGGGGTCTACGCCCTCCAGCTCATCCTCGACCGCACCCTCGGGACCCAGGGCTGGCTGGAGGGCTCGCTGCAGGTCAGTGTGGCGGGCCAGGACGCCCTGCTGCTCGAGACCGAGCTGCGGCCGAGCGAGGGCGTGGTCGGCGGGCTCGAGCTCACCGGCGAGGCGGCGCTCCGGGAGCCCGTGTTCCCCTGGAATCCGACCGGGTACAGCGGCCACCTCTGGCTGCGGCTGGAGGAGGTCGTGCTCGGCACCCCGGGGCGCCAGGCCGACGAGCTCTGGAGTGCGACCTACACCGTCAACTCCCAGGAGGCACCGGAGCAGGGACAGCCCGCCCCGTGTCGAGGGGAGCTCGAGGTCCTGGAGACCGAGCGGAATCCAGCGGTGGAAGGGGCGCTTCTCGCCATCCAGGAGGCGCTGCTCCTGGACCTGGCCCTGAGCTGCACCCACGCCGGACCGGACGGGCACTGGGCGACCGGGGACGACGTCACCTGGGACCTCGCGGGGCACCTGGAGCTGCGCAAGGGGCGCCGGTCGACGGCCGAGCCGGCCCTTTGACAGGGGTCCAGCGGGCCGATACCCTCCGCCCACGCAGATCGCAGGACCGGGGCTCTGATGAAGACGGGAGATGTCGTTCGGGATCCCAACGGTCAGGCCTACCAGGTCGGCCCTCTGTTGGGACGTGGACTCTGGGGCAAGTCCTACGCGGTCCGCGTCGGGGACCAGGGGGAGGACCTGGTGCTGAAGGCACCGCTGACCCGGGAGGACTTTCGCGGCGACGTGCCCGCCTCCGAGGAGCTGCTGGTCGCCTGCCGGGAGGCGCTCGTGGAGCAGGGCCGCCTCCTGGAACAGGCTCGCTGGCCCTTCTTGCCGCGCCTCCACGCTCGGTTCACCACCACGGCCGGCATCCCGGTCCTCGTGACACCCCGCTACACCTCGACCCTCGAGAAGCGCATCCAGGGCGGTGTCGGTCTCGCCGAGGTGCTCTCCACCCTCCTGCTCGCCCTGGAGCAGGTCCGCCAGCTCGCCGACGGCCCCGGTCTGCACGGCAACCTCAAGCCCAGCAACCTGCTGCTCAACGACCGGGGGGACGTCTTCCTCGCCGACCCCGTCACCCCCGCCTGGGCCCGTGTCGCCGGCCGACTCCACGCCATCGCCAACGAGCCGGTCCCCTACCTGCCCCCCGAGCTGCTCGGGTCGCTGTCCGAGGTGCCCTTCGGACCCTGTGCCGACACCTACGCCGCGGGCATGATCCTCTGCCGGAGCGTGCTGACCGCTCGCGACGGCGATGACCCCGCACCACCGGACCTGCCGGTCAAGGGCCTCGACAAGACGGTGCTGCTGGACCTCAAGGACCGCGTGAAGGTCCGCATGAAGGGCGAGGACTCCAACCCCCGCTTCCACCTCCGCCTGGCCGAGCGGATCGCCGCCCTGCTGAACCGGGCGCTGAGCTACGAGACCAGCCCGTCGCCGCCGTACCGCTTCAACCGCGTCATCGACCTCGTTCCCCGCCTCGAGGAGGTCCAGGCCCTGATCCGGCCCGAGGTCACGGCCGTGGGCAAGGCGCTGTTGTCGCGCCCCCCCGGCGTCGACACCTTCGAGACCCACGAGGAGCTGACGTTCTCGGTGTCCGTCGGGGCCAGCCAGGGCGTGGAGGCCCACGAGGAGATCTCGTGTGGCATCGCGGTCTTCGAGGAACCCTCGGGCGAGCGCATCCGGGACCTGGAGACCGCCTACACCGTGGACCGCCACCCCTCGGGGCGGTTCCGCTTCCTGTGCCGCCGGCCGGCGCGGCCCCCGGGCGCCTCCGGGGGGCGGCGCGCCTGCGCTAGCCGGGACTCGGGCCATCCGCCGGTGACCACCGAGGTCGCCTTCGCGGTCCAGGCCGCTCCCGGCTACGTGCCGCCGGCAGCCCCCGAGGAACCCTCCACCGACGCCCAGCCCATACGCCGCGAGGACCACCAGGACACCGCCCTCGCCGCCCTCGAGGCCGCCAGCCCGACCCCCGTCGCGCCGGGCGGCCCCCCCGCGCCGCCCCCGCCGCCCCCCGCCGCCCTGCCCCCGGTCGGTCCAGCGGTGGTCGCCCCGCCCCCCGCCGAGCCACCACCCCCCCCTGAGCCGGCCGCGACCGCCGCCCGGCAGGAGCCGGAGCTGGACCAGGTGTTGAACCCGGGGACCTGGAGCGACCTGCCCCTGCCCGGCGCCCGCAAGACCCAGGACCTTCCCGACACCCTCCCCGATCCCGATGACGTCCCGGAGCCCGCGGCTCCCGGCCCGTTGGCCCAGCTCTTCGAGCTGGTCCGCAGCGACGCCTACCTGGCGCTGATGCTCTCCGGCATCCTGCTGATCGGGATCTTCGTCGTCCTCCTCGCCGTCCTCTCGGAGTAGCCCCCATGCGCATCGAGCTCACCTCCAGCCCGGCCGGGGCCGACGTCCTCGCGGTCGGTCTCTCGGAGGCCCAGCCCCACGACCTGTCCGAAGACCTGCTGGCCACCTTCGGTCCCGGCCTGGTGGAGCACCTGGAGGACGAGGAATTCAAGGGCAAGGTCGGCAAGAAGCTCGAGGTCGCCACCCTGGGGCGCCTCGCAGGACGCTGGCTGCTCGTGGTCGGCACGGGCGCCGGCACCGCCGACGACCTGCGCCACGCGGCGGGCATCGCCGGTGACTTCGCTCGCACCAAGGGAGCCGAGACCCTGGAGCTGGATCTCGGCGGGGGTGCCAGCGTCGAGCCCGCCCGGTGGGTCCAGGCCGCCGTGGAGGGGGTCGGCGCGGGCAACTACCGCTACGACCGCTACAAGCCCGAGACGGAGCGCAAGGCGCCGCTGTCGGAGCTGCGGCTCCTCGGTGTGCAGGGCCAGGAGTCGGCCGCTCGCCGGGGGCGCCTCCACGCCCAGGCCCAGTCCGTGGCCCGCGACCTGGTCAACGCTCCCGCCGACGACATCTACCCGGCCACCCTGGCCCAGGAGGTCGTGCAGCTCGCGGCCGACAACCTCAAGGTCGAGGTCTGGGACGAGGGGCGCATCCAACAGGCCCGCATGGGCGGCATCTGGGGCGTCGGTCGCGGCAGCTCCCGCCCGCCCCGCTTCGTGCACGCCCGCTTCACCCCCAAGCGCGGTCCGGCCAAGGCCAGCATCGCCGTGATCGGCAAGGGCGTCACCTTCGACGCCGGCGGCCTGTCGATCAAGCCGACCAGCGGCATGCTCACGATGCGCTGCGACATGGGGGGCGCGGCCGCGGTGGTCGGCATGCTCTCCGCGCTGGTGGAGCTCGACCCGCAGGTAGAGGTCCACGCCATCTTCGGCGCCGTCGAGAACATGCTCGGCGCCAACGCCTACAAGCTCGGCGACGTGCTCACCATGCGCAACGGCAAGACCGTCGAGGTGCACAACACCGACGCCGAGGGGCGGCTGGTGCTCGCGGACTGTCTCGCCTTCGCCACCGAGCTCGGCGTGGACTCGATCATCGACATGGCCACCCTGACCGGCGGCGCCGTGGTGGCCCTCGGGGAGCACTACGGTGCGCTCTTCTCCGACTCCGACGACTACGTCGCGAGCTGGCAGGCCGCGAGCGAGGACGCCGGCGAGGCGCTGTGGCGCATGCCGCTGGAGCCCCTCTACAAGGAGATGCTGAAGGCCGAGTGGGGCGCCATCAAGAACGTCGGCGGCCGCGAGGCCAGCTCGATCACCGCGGCGCTCTTCCTCGAGGAGTTCGTGGGCGAGCACACCTGGGCCCACTTCGACATCGCCGGGCCCGCCTTCCTGTCCAAGAAGGATCGCTACCTGGACAAGGGCGGCACGGGGTTCATGGTGCGGACCCTGCTGCGGTGGCTGGAGAGTCGCTAGCTAGATGCCCTCGGCACGATTGGCAAGCCGTTGCGCCGTGGTCATCTACTCGACGCAGTCCACGTCCCCGCCCACGATCCGGTCGATCAGCGACGCCTCGTGGACCAGCCAGCGCTCGATGATGTCCTCGTCGACCCCGTGGGCCACCAGGGTCTTGCGCATCAGGGCCAGCCGCCGGCGGAAGTGGCCACGGTTGATGGGCAGCGGCTCGTGGACGCGCTCCAGGGGACGACCCGTGTAGGTGTGGGGACCGCCCAGGTGAGCGGAGGCGTGCTCCACCTCCTTGGCCACGAGACGTGCGCGGTCCTTGCCCACGAACAGGAAGCCGATGATGAAGTCGTCCATCACGGTGTCGAGGAAGTCCTCGATGATCCGCACGAGGCCCTCGGTGCCCCCCAGGCGCTCGAAGTCGGTGCTCATCGCCGCTCCAGGCCCACCACGAAGAACTCGACGCTGCGGCCACGGGTGGCCTCGGGCTTGATGCGGCGGGTGCGGGTGAAGTGGGGCCGGACGCTCTGGACGAAGGCGTGGGCGCCCTCGCCGTCAAAGACCTTGGCGCAGAAGTGTCCACCGGGCACCAGCAGCTCCAGGGCGAGGGCGAGACCCTGCTCGGCCAGGGCCACCTGGCGCACGTGGTCGCCGAAGCGGTCACCGGTGGTCGCCGGCGCCATGTCGGACAGCACCAGGTCGGCGGGCCCCCCGAGGGCCGCGCGCAGCTCCGAGAGGTCCACGTCCTCCACGCCCTGCTCCAGGTAGGTCCCGCGCAGCCCCTCGGGGGCCTCGAGATCGATGCCGACCAGGCGACCACGGCGCCCGATGACCTGGAGCGCGTACTTGGACCAGCTCCCCGGGTAGCAGCCCAGGTCCACGACCCGGTGGCCGGGCCGCAGGAGGTTCGTGCGCCGCTGGATCTCGTCCAGCTTGAACACCGACCGGGCCGGGTAGCCCTTGAGCCGGGCCTCCTGGGTGAAGCGGTCCGGCTTCTCGTAGGGGTTCTTCCCGCGCCTGCGACGGCTCAACGGACCGCGCCGTTGATGACGGCCCAGGCCTCGTCCGCGCCCTGGCCACTGAGGGCGCTGAAGGCCAGGCACTCCTCGGGCGCCAGGCGGTAGGCCTCGCGCAGGCGCCGCACGGCGGCCTTGGCCTTGGACTTCTTGACCTTGTCGATCTTGGTCGCCAGCACCAGCACGGGAATGCGGGCCTGGCGCAGTCCCCACAAGAGCGTGGCGTCCATGTCCTGGGGCTCGCGCCTGGGATCGAGCAGCAGCACGGCCAGGCGGAGATCGGGCCGGTCGGCCAGGTAGCCCTCCACGAGGGCCTTCCAGCGGCGCTGGACCGCCTCGGGGACCTTGGCGAAGCCGTAGCCGGGCAGATCGGCGAGCACGAGGCGCTTCTCGACCTCGAAGAGGTTCACGGCCTGGGTGCGGCCCGGGGTGCTGGAGACCCGGGCGGCCTTGCCGGTCTTCAGCAGCCTGTTGATCGCCGAGGACTTGCCCACGTTGCTGCGGCCGGCGAAGGCGACCTCGGGCAGCCCGACTCGCGGCACCACATCGGGGAAGCTCCCCAGGAAGACGATGCGCCCTCCGGCGAGGGACTTGCGGGTGGTGATGCGTGGCTTCACCGCGGCCTCCTAATCGAAGCGGTAGAGGTGGTTGCGAAACGGCACCGGCTCGCCGCGCTCCAGGAAGCCCAGCACCAGGGCTTGTTGGGCGGCCCGCGAGGCGACCAGGGAGGCGGAGATGGCGTCCTCGTCGGGAGCCGCCAGCCCGGCACGGGACACCTTGTGCCCCGTCACCAGGCCGGCGCAGGGGATGCCCAGCTCGCTGGCGAGCACGACCTCCGGGGCCAGGGTCATCGAATTCACGTCGACCCCGAGACCGGCGAAGACCCGGTTCTCGGCAGCGGTCTTGGTGCGTGGCCCGTCCCGGTAGAGGAAGACCACCTCGCGATCCGAGAGCGGCCGCCCCAGGTCCCGGGCGATGCCGTGGAGCTGGTCGGTGAGGTCCCGGCTGAAGAGTCCGTGCTCGACCACCAGGTGACCCTGGCCCTCCCGGGGCCGCTCGAAGAGCGTGCAGGCCGTGCCGTCCGGGAGGCGGTTGTCGAGCATCACCAGGTCGGAGACCAGCAGGGGCTCGAAGAGGGGCACGTCTTCGGCCAGCACGCCGGCCGAGCTGGTGACGAGGAGGGCGCCACAGCCCGCCTCGCGCAGGGCCCAGGCGTGGGCACGGTAGGGCACCTGGTGGGGCAGCCAGCGGTGGGGGCGGCCGTGGCGGAAGACGACGTGGCCGCCCCGACACGGCCAGAGCTCCGCCTCGCCGTAGGGGGTCGGGTGTACGACAGGAGCCGCCCCGAGGCCCGGGAGCCCGTCGAAGGCGCTCCCCAGGATGACGGCCACGCTCATCCCGGAATGCTAACGCCGACCGCCGGAGCAGCTATGCTGGGCGCCGATGCCGACCTTCGCCTGGTCCCGCGCCGACCCCCACGAAGAGGTGCGTCGCATCCCCGCCGAGGGGACCGTCTACGTCATCAGCGACCTCCACGTCGGCGACGGCACCCGGTCGGACATCTTCCTCGCCAAGGACAAGTCGCTGCTGGCCTTCCTGGAGCGCGTCCGCCAGGAGCAGGCGATGCTCGTCATCGCCGGCGACGCCATCGACTTCTCCCAGGCCTGGGCCTTCGGGCGGGTGCTCAAGGCCCACGGCAAGCTCTTCAGCGCCCTGAGACAGCTCGCCGAGGCCGGCCACCTGCTCTACGTCTACGGCAACCACGACCACGACATGCGCTTCTACAAGGAGGTGCTCAGCTTCCCGGTCGTGGCCGGCGTGGAGGTAGGCGACGTCCTCTACATCACCCACGGGCACGAGCTGGACCCGGAGATCGGGCCCCACCTGCGGGAGTCGGAGCTCGCCACGCTCGTCCACCACCTCTTCGAGCGCGTCCTGCGGACGTGGCTGCGCGTCCCCCTCGGCCACTTCTACACCCGCACGAACCGGCTCTTCTTCTGGCTGGGCCACAAGGCGCTGTGGGCCCAGCGACTCAAGGGCTGGCTGCTCAAGCCCATCGACGGGGGCGCTTCGCTGGCGCGAACCGAAGCCAAGGTCGGCTACTGGATCCGCTCGAACATGGGCGACCCGGGCTGCCTCTTCCACCCGGCCATGGCTTCGCTGGCGGCCGGCCACCACCAGGTCCGGGTCTGCGGCCACAGCCACCTGCCCGGCGTGGTCGCAGGCGTCGACGGACGCCTCTACGCCAACACCGGGAGCTGGACCTTCACCTCGGCCTGCTACCTGCGCTGGTCCGCCGACGAGGGGCCGGAGGTGCACGACTGGCTCACCGGCCGGCGGTGGACGGACGAGCTGTACCGACCCCTGGTGCGCGGGGAGCTGGACCACAAGACCTTCGATGACTGGTGGCGTGAGCACTACATGGGGCTGTTCCGCTATCGCTGCGGAGAGGAGAGCCGAGGTAAGGTGCCCCCCTGGCGCCCCGGCCTCCTTCCGGCAGACGAGAGCACGCGATGAGTATGCGAACCCTGATGCCCGCTGCCTGCGCCGCGCTGACCCTCGCCGTCCCGGCCCAGGCCGGAGGGCTCTTCAAGACGCTGACCCCCGAGCAGCACCACCTGAAGTACTGCGAGGCCGCAGCCGAGCTGGAGTGGGAGCAGGACCGGGCCGGAGCGGCGATCCAGGTCTGGCACGACTGCATCCAGGAGGCCAGCCACCGGGGCTACGCCGAGCTCGGTCCCATCCTGCGGGGTCACCTCATCCACGCCCAGACGCGCCGCGACTACGGGCGCTACGACAGCTCCGACCCGCTGCTCTACTCCCGCATCGTGCTGGCCACGGTCGCCCAGAACCCGGACGCCACCTTCCCCTTCGAGCTGATCGACGCCCACTGGCACCGTCTGTTGGTGGACAACGAGAGCCGCCAGAACCTGGCCTCGGTGCGCACGGTCACCGTGCGCTGGCTCAACAAGTCCCAGCTCGACCCGACGCTGTACGAGTCCTTCGAGCAGAACGTGCGCCGCTTCGTCGGGGACATGGGGTTCAAGGTCCCCCTGCCCCACACCGCCGAGGCCGGCGAGACGGCGATCATCGTGATGCTGGAGGGTTCGCTCTTCACCGAGGAGGTCGTGGAGGGTCCCCTCACCTTCCACCAGTTCGAGGTCCAGTTCGAGTCGATGCCGGTCAAGTTCAAGCAGCGCTCGAGCCGCGGCGCACCGGTGAGGGTCTCCTACATCGCGCGCGGCAACCGCCCCGAGGAAGCCCGCACCGAGGCCATCGAGAGTGCGGCCAAGGCGTTCGCCCACGGCTTCCAGGCCCGGGTGGTGACAGAGGTGTTCCGCAACTACGACATCCCCGCACCCTGAGCCTGGATGCCCCCGGCACAGGCAACGCACCGTCGCGCGGACCCCTCCCGCCCCTGTCGGCCTGGCGGAGCCTTGGAGTGACCCTGCCATGCCGGCGACGACGCCAGACCAACAGGGACGGAAGCTGCCTCGCGCACCGGTACATTTCTTCCGCCGTGGTCATCTAGCGACGTTAGGACCCGGGATTCTCTCAGGGAGTCCCGATGCTCGTCGACGGCAGGCCGACTCGAACCGTCTGGATGGATGGGCCCGTGGTGCGCATGATCAACCAGCCCCTGCTGCCCCACCGCTTCGAGGTCATCGACCTGCCGGACCACCGGGCCACCGGGGAGTCGATCCGCACGATGATCGTGCGCGGGGCCGGTGCGATCGGCGGCACGGCGGGCTTCGCGATGGCCCAGGCGGCGCTGGAGGCCCCCGACGACGGCTTCCACGCCTACGTCGCCGAGGCCGCGAGCTTCGTCCAGGCGACCCGGCCGACCGCCCAGAACCTCTTCTACGCCGTGCGACGCGTGCTGCGGGCCATCGAGGCCCAGGGCGATGCCCTCGCGGCCGCCCGCCAGGCCGCCGTGGCCGAGGCCCAGGCCATCGCCGACGACGACGCGGCCTGCTGCGAGGCCATCGGGACCCACGGCGCTCCCCTCGTGGACCACGGCGCCCGCGTCAGCACCCACTGCAACGCCGGCTGGCTGGCCTTCGTGGACTGGGGCAGCGCCATCGCGCCGATCTACGTGGCTCACCGGGCCGGCAAGCAGCCCTTCGTCTGGGTGGACGAGACCCGTCCCCGCAGCCAGGGGGCCCGCCTCACCGCCTGGGAGCTGGCCCAGGAGGGCGTGGCCCACGCCATCGTGGCCGACAACGCCACCGGCCACCTCATGCGCACCGACCAGGTCGACATGGTCATCGTGGGCTCCGATCGCATCGCCGCCAACGGCGACGTGGCCAACAAGATCGGCACCTACTCCTCCGCGGTGGTCGCCCGCGCCAACGACATCCCGTTCTTCGTCGCCGCCCCCACCACCACCATCGACCCCGACTGCCCGTCCGGCGACCACGTCCCGATCGAGGAGCGCAGCGCCGACGAGGTGCTCTACACCTGGGGCTGGTCCGACGAGGGGGTCTTCACCCGCGTGCGCACGGCGCCCACGGCGTCCACCGCCCGCAACTTCGCCTTCGACGTCACGCCCGCCGAGTACGTCGCCGGGATCATCACCGAGCGGGGCGTGGTCGAGGCCTCGGTGGAGGGCATCGCCTCGGTGGCCCGGTTCGAGGGCTGAGTCCCGTGGCTGACAGCCGCCGGACCGAGGTGGCGGCCGCCGAGCGCGTGGTCGTCAAGCTCGGCACCCGCGTCCTGACCGATGCCGACGGGCGGCCGGCCCTGGCCCGTCTCTTCGAGGTCGTGGAGACCGCCGCCGCCCTGGTGCGGGGTGGGACCGAGGTGCTGCTGGTCAGCTCCGGCGCCGTCGGACTCGGCACCGAGGCCCTCGGCCTGGAGGAGACGCCCTCGGAGCTGGTGGCCCGGCAGGCCTGCGCCGCCGTGGGCCAGCCCCGCCTGGTGCAGCTCTACGCCCAGGGCTTCGAGCAGAAGGGCCTGTGCTGTGCCCAGGTGCTGCTGACCGAGTCGGACTTCGAGAACCGCGCCCGCTACCTGAACCTCCGTCGCACGCTGACGGCCCTGCTGCGGCGCCAGGTCGTGCCCGTGATCAACGAGAACGACGCCGTCGCCACCGAGGAGCTGGCGCTCTACGGCAAGGTCTTCGGGGACAACGACCGCCTCTCGGCGCTGGTCGCCGCCAAGCTCGACGCCGACCTGTTGGTCCTGCTCACGGACGTCGACGGGCTCTACGACCAGGACCCGAGCCTGCATCCCGACGCCACCCTCATCGACACCCTGGACCCCGACGACCCCCTGCCCGAGGCCGGCGGCTCGCGCTCGGGCCCGGGTCGAGGCGGCATGGCGAGCAAGCTCGAAGCGGCGTCGATCGCCGCCCGCAACGGCTGCCACGCCGTGATCGCCTCCGGCCTGGCCCCCGGCGGGCTGGCCAGGGTGCTCGCCGGCGAGCCCGTGGGCACGCACGTCAGGGCCCGCCCTGGCCTGGCGGCTCGCAAGCGCTGGATCGCCTACGCGACCGCGACACGGGGCCGCCTCCACCTCGACGAAGGCGCCGTCCGGGCCCTGCGGGTGGCCGGAGCGTCGCTCTTGGCCGCCGGGGTGCAGGAGGTCGAGGGCGACTTCCACGAGGGCGACGTGGTCGATCTCTACGGGCCCAGCGGCGCCCACGTCGGCCGCGGCATCGTGTACTGCGACGCCGCCACCGCCCGCCGCTGGAGGGAGGGTCTGCGACCCGCCGGTGCCCGCGGGCGCCACGCCCTGGTGCACCGCCGCGACCTGGTGCTGGTCGCCGGGGAGGAGGCATGAGGCGCACGGCCCAGGCCGCAAGAGACGCCCAGCGGGTCCTCGGGGCCGCTCCGGCGGAGCTCCGCACCGCCGCCTTGCACCACCTGGCCCGACTCCTGGAGGAGCGGCAGGACGCGCTGCTGGCCGACAACGCCCGCGACCTGGAGGCTGCAGCGGCGGCGCAGGTGGCCGCGCCGCTCGTGTCGCGGCTGCGCCTGACCCCTGAGAAGCTGCGCACCCTGCGAGAGGGCTGCCAGGTGCTGGCGGCCAGCGAGGACCCGCTGGGCCGGGCGCTGCGACGGACCGAGCTGGACGAGGGACTGGTCCTGACCCAGGTGGCGAGCCCGCTCGGGGTCCTGTTGATCATCTTCGAGAGCCGGCCCGACGCCGTCATCCAGATCGGCAGCCTGGCCCTGCGCTCGGGCAACGCCGTGCTGCTCAAGGGTGGCTCGGAGGCGACCTCCAGCAACCGGGCCCTGGTGGCCTGCTTGCGGGACGCGCTGGAGGCAGCCGGGCTGCCGGCAGACGCTGTGGCCGGGGTGGAGGGCCGGGAGGCCGTCGCGGCGCTGTTGGAGCTGGACCACGACATCGACCTGGTCATCCCCCGCGGCTCGGGAGAGCTCGTCCGCCACATCCAGCAGTCGACCCGCATCCCCGTCCTGGGACATGCCGAGGGCATCTGTCACCTCTACCTGGACCAGCACGCGGACGTGGAGATGGCGGCCCGCCTCGCGGTGGACGGCAAGTGCGACTACCCCTCGGCCTGCAACGCGACGGAGACCCTGCTGGTCCACCGGGCCTTGCTGCCATCGCTGCCCCGCGTGGCTCGGGCCCTGGCGGAGTCCGGCGTGACCCTGCGGGCCGATGACGATGCCCGGGCCGTGCTGCCCGCCGCCGAGGCTGCCACCCAGGCGGACTGGCGCACCGAGTACGGGGACCTCGTGCTGGCCGTGCGGGTCGTCGACGACCTCGACGGGGCCATCGCCCACATCCACCGCCACGGCAGCGGCCACACCGACGCGATCGTGACCGAGGACCCCGACACCGCCGCGGCCTTCCTGGCCCGGGTGGACTCGGCGTCGGTCTTCCACAACGCGTCGACGCGCTTCGCCGACGGCTTCCGCTACGGTCTCGGCGCCGAGGTCGGCATCAGCACGGGCCGCATCCACGCCCGGGGTCCTGTGGGCGTGGAGGGCCTGCTCACGACCCGCTGGCTGCTGCGCGGCAGCGGTCAGGGCGCCGGGGACTACGGAGCGGGGGGGCGCACCTTCAGGCACCGGCGGCTCGAGCCCTGAGCGAGGGCGCAGCGCCGCGGAGCAGGTGCAGGGCCTCACAGCGCCCGGTCGGGACCGTCAACGCGGACGCGTGCGAGGCCGTCACCGGCATCGGTTCCGGCGTGCCAGCTTGGCCGGACATCCGTCACGGGGTGTCGAGGACCTGCCCCCCCCGGAGCTCGATCACCGACGTGTACCATCCCCGGGAGCGCGGGATCACTCACATGGCGACCGATCTCCAGGTCCTCCAAGCCGCGGCGAAGAACCACGGCGTCAGGCTCCGACGGGTGCGCTGGGAGCCCGCGACCCTGATCGCCGACCAGGGCCAGGCCATCGACGAGGTCCACCTCCTCACGACGGGGCTCGTGGACGAGTGGCGGAGCGTGTACCGCCTCGGCGTCCGGGAGAGAGGCCACTGGCTGTCCGTGCAGCACCTCTGGGACGAGGCGCCGCGGTCTCTGTCCCAGGCCTGCAGTCGCGGCCGCGTGACGGCGGTCGAGGTGGGCCTCGACGACCTCCGGCGGCTCGTGGAGCTGGACGACGAGCTGGCACGTCGCGCCTGCAGGGCGGCCGCGGCGGCCGCCCAGGTCTACGCCGAGGACGCCGGCCAGGTCCCGAGCACCTTCGTCAACGAGGTGGTGGTCCCCCACGAGGGGCCTGCTCCGGCTCACGGCCTGCCGCGCATCGATCCGGCGACCCTCATCCCGGGGCCCTACCGGCTGCGGTTCGACGCCGTGGCCTTCCCCGTGGCCGTGGCCCGCGAGCTGAAGCACCGCTACCTTCCCGCAGGGGTCCGCTTCCGAGAGGGCGGTGCACCGGCACTCCTGATGATGACCAGCTTCGCGGACCCGGTCCACGTCCACGCACCGCACCTGGCCCTGGAGGTGGTGTGGGACGAGTCCATGCTGGCGGTGTCCGTCGAAGACGACGAGGGGCGGACCGGCTGGTTCGTGACCCACCTGGACATCGACAACAGCCTCGCGGTGGTGCTGGGTCGCGAGGTGTCGGGCTTTCCCAAGGTGCTCACGGCGACGAGCCTGGACCGGGTGGGCTCCACGGGCAGGTGGCAGGCATGCTGTCGGACACTGGAGGGGTTCCGCTACCTGCTCCACTACCAGGCGAAGAAGGACCCCCACTCCTCGGTCGCCGGCTTCTTCGCCGGCTCGCCGATCCGCCTGTGGCTCCACAAGCGCGTCTTCCGGGTCGGGTCGTCCTACGACCCCGACACCCATGGTCCGTTCAAGTCCTGGGAGGCAGCGGACTTCCAGGCTGACCAGCTCGTCGAGGTGCCCTTCACCTTCGACGAGGACACCCGCATGTGGCCCACGTCCACTCCTACGGTGTATGTCAAGCCGGCCTGGGTGAAGCAGGCCCTGCCCGGCGGCGTGGCGCTGCGAGGCACGCTGCGCCAGGGTCCCGGGACGCCCCTGCGGGACTACCTGGTGGACCCGCCGACGACCGCGTCGGAGAAGAGGCACATGGGCTGGGGGGTGCGTCCGTAGCGCCTCCTCACCGCGGCCGCCGCGACCGAGGCCTCAGCCGCCCGCGATCAAGCCCCGCACGTCGACCCTCGCCCCAGCCCGCGCGAAGGTCCGGTACAGGCTGTAGATCGTGCGGTCCAGGTAGAGCACCTCCACGGGCATCCGGACCTGGCTCCGGTCCGACGCCAGCGCCCGGTACGCCTCGCGCCCCTCCGCGCAGAAGCCGGGGTCGGCCCCGAAGTCGAAGCGTTCCTCGCGGAAGGGCTGACAGAGCCAGCGCTCCAGCGGCCCGAAGGTCCGCTCCCGCAGGCGCTGGGCGTCACGGCGATCGACCGGCGGGAGCATGCCCAGGTCCCAGCAGTGGTCGAGCAAGGCGGCGTCGTCGCCCCGGAGCGCGGCCCGCAGGATCCCGAGACGCGCCTCGACCAGGGCGGCAGGGAAGGCGCGCACGCAGCCGAAGTCGATCAGAGAGGTCCGCCCACCCGTCGCGAACAGCGAGTTCCCCCAGTTGGCGTCGGCGTGGATGCGCCCGAGGGACCGCAGACCGACCACCAGGACGTCGTAGAGCGTCTGGCAGGCGCGGTCGATCTCGGCCTGCGAGGGCGAGGTGGCCAGCCAGGCCTCCAGGTGCTGCCCAGGCATGCGGGTGGTGGTGAGCACGGTGTCCCCCGACCAGCGGTCCCAGACCGCCGGGACGTCGAGGTTGTCGTGGTCCAGGTAGGTGCCGAACCAGCGGGTGTGGGCCGCCTCGGCTCGGTAGTCCGCCTCCTCCATCACCCGCGCACGGAACTCCTCGAGGGCCCCGAGGGCGAAGCGGGCGTCGGGCAAGGCCCGAAAGAGCTGGCGGAGCACCCGCACGTCGGAGCGGATCGCCCTGTGGATGCCGGGATAGCGGACCTTGACGGCGACCGGCGTGCCGTCCGGGAGCCGGGCACCGTGGACCTGGCCCAGGCTCGCCGCCGCGAAGGGCACGTCCTCGAAGTCCCGCAGCTCCGAGAACGCGGGGCCCAGCTCGGACCGGAGGCGTTCCCTGACCTGGAGACCCCGCATGGCAGGGCACTGGCTGCAGGTGCGCCGAAGCTCCTCGAGCAGCTCCGGCGGCACCATGTCGCCTTCCAGGCTGAGCATCTGGGCGAGCTTCAGAGTGGTGCCCCTGAGCTGCCCGAGGGCGTCGACCAGGATGGCGGCGGCGTCCTGCCGACCACGGGGGTCGAGGGGGCGCCGCCCGACGCTCCAGGCGGCTCGGCCCCCGGCTCGGCCCAGCACGAGGCCGCGTCGCAGGGTGGAGCCGGGAACCCGGGTGCGGCGCGGCACGCCGTCAGTCCCCGTCGCCGTCCTGCTCTCCGTAGATCCGGCGCCGGTCGCCGGTGAACAGGTCCGCGGCTGCCCTCAGCGCGTCGAGACGGCCCCCGGCAGGCAGGGGGCGGCCGGTACCGGAGGGATCCGGTGGCCAGCCGCCGGCCGCCGTCTCCGCGAGCTGCTGGAGCCGGTCCAGGGGCCACGGCAGGCGGGGCAGCGCCAGGGCCCGCAGGGCCTGGACGACGGCGAGGTCGCCCGCGACGTGGTCTATGTCACGCTGGACGCGGAAGACCTCCGAGCCCACGACGGCGGTGGCGGTCCCCGCGGTCTTGTCCACGAACTCCCTCGCTCTCTCGAGGTCCTTGGAGCGATCGACGGCCCAGCGGACGAGGCACGCCAGGACATGGTTCCAGAAGACATCGACGACGTCCTCCCGGTCGCAGGGGTCCACCGCCCCGATCAGGCCTTCCTCCTTCCAGACCACGAGCACGGGGTCCAGCCCCCGCTCGGCGAAGTCGTCCTTGGCCTGGGCCAGGGTCTCCGCCGACCAGGGCAGCGAGGCCGCGGTGAAGGGACCGGCCAGGAACAGGAGGTGGTGCCGGAGGTCGTCGAGGTCGGGACCGTCGTCCCAGACGTCGTAGCCCAGCATCCGCTTCAGCCAGGCGGCCCAGGAGTGCTCGAGGCGCCGGTTCGCAGGTTCCTTGGCGCTGTCCTCCAGCGCGGCAACGGCCCGATCTGCAGCGAAGGGGTGGACCCGCCACAACCAGTGGAAGACCTCCACGTCCATGTCGTTGCTGTAGGGCCCCCTGGCGATCGCTCCTCCCAGCGTCCGGACCGCCTGCCTCTGCTCGCCGAGCCCGAGCGGCCCGTGCCCAGCTCTCTCGACCTCCTCCAGGAGCTGGGCCACCAGGTCGTTCCGCGCCAGGTAGTAGAGGCCACCCGCACCCTGGATGTCCTCGTAGGGCCTCAGCGCGGCCCACTGGATGGCGTCCTGGGGCGCGCCCGAGTCCGCCAGCTTCGCGATCAGGACGCGAATCTCCTCTCTCATACCCGCCTCGCCGCAGTGCCTCGGAGACACTCTACCAAGTTCCCATCCGGAAGAGGCGGACCGAGTCGGCGAAGCCCGCGTCCGAGCCAGGTGGCTTCGCCAAGCCGCAGACATGGCATGGTCATTTCAATGGCCGCGAGCGCAGCGAGACGGAGGCCGCAGGCCGGAGTTGGAGTCGCCTGGCGACGGTCCCGGGCGAGGCCGGCGACGGGAGCCTATTCCGGATGGGAACTACCGAGTTCCGACCGGGAGACGCCCCCAGCCTCATCCCATCAGGTGAGCGAGACCCCTGGCGTGCCGGCGCTCGTCGATGGCCTTCAGCGGCTCCAGCCAGGCCGGCTCCTGGAGGGTGTGGACCGGGACGGGCGGGCGGTCGGCTGCCAGGTGCCCGAGCACAGCGTTCGCGGCCCGGCGTGCGGCCTCGTTGGCCGACTCCATGCACGCCAGGTCGGCGTTCGTGCGCACGTAGTCGGCGGCCAGGAACAGGCCCGGCGCCACGCGGACACCGGGACGGTGGGGCCAGGAGCCCACCAGGTTCACGAACATCGGCTCGGGGTTGTGCCAGGTACCCTCCGGAGTGCGGGAGAGCCCCGGGTCGAGGGCGTGGTGGACCAGGTCGTCCGGCGCCAGGCGGAGCCCCGCCTCCTGCTCGAGGTGGAGGCGGATCTCGGCCCAGACCTCCTCGACGACCTCGGCGGCGGTGCAGGCCCGAGCCGGCTTGCCGCAGTAGCGTCCGGGACTGCCCCAGTCGCACACCTCCACGCTCAGGACCTCGCGGACTCTCCCGTCACCTCGTGCCAGCAGGTCCACGGCCTTCCAGGGGGCGGCCTGGGCGATGCTGCTCAGGGCCCAGGGACTGTCCAGGTACAGGCTGTGGCCCACCGGGAGGGGGACCGGCCGGCGCAGGTAGAGCTGGAGGCCGTTCATCCAGCGGGTCTCCAGGTGGCGGAGACCGGCCAGCGAGGGCGCTACCGCCACCAGCTCCGGTGTCGCGAGGGCCTGGGCCACGTCCAGGGGCACCGCCAGCACCACGGCGTCGGTCCGTTGTCGTCGCGTCCCTCCCGGGCCCGCACACCGGATGCCCACGACACCATCGCCCTCGACGAGGAGCGAGGTGACCGCCGTGTCGGTGTGGAAGCGCACGCCCCGACCCTCGAGCCACCGCCGCCAGGGCTCGACCCACCGCTCGCTCGTGGGGCCGTCGAGGACCCAGGTCGAGGCGGGGGCACCGGGGAGGGCGATGCTCAGCAGGAGCTGCACCAGGATGCGGCCCACCGTCCGCGTGCTGCTCTGCCGGGCCTTCATGGCCGCGAGCATCAGGGTCATGCCCCGGGCCAGGGTCTGGCAGTAGGCGTCCGAGCGGGTCTCGGCGCCGATGAAGTCCCACCAGGACAGCTCCTCGTAGTCCTGGTGGCGACGGGCCTCGCAGCTCGTCAGGAAACACGCCATGCGGCTGGCGAAGTGGTGGCTCTCCAGGGGGGAGATGCCGTCGAGGCTGCGGACTGCGGCCCTGAGCGTGGCCACCACCGCGGGCAGATCGCCGGGAAAGCGACCCGGCACATGGAGGTGACGCCGGACGGGGTGCGCGTAGTGGAGCGCCGGTGCGGGCTGGAGGCGGTCCAGCACGCTCTCCCCCGACCCGGTGGGGATGCGTCCCAGGGTGTCCCTGAGGTTCGAGTAGAACCAGGGGAAGTGACGGAAGCCGTGCTCGCCGGGCAGGTCCTGGCGACCGTCCCGCCCCGTCCCGGCGAGGAGCACGCTGCGCGCCTTGCCGCCGCAGGCGCCACCCCGCTCGTAGACCGTGACGGTCAGGCCGCGAGTCACCAGCTCGTGGGCGGCCGTGAGACCCGCCACGCCCCCACCGACGATGGCGACGTCCACTGTCATCATGCCTCCCTCCTATTGTACTCCCCCGGACCCGGAGGTCCCGTGTCGACGACCATAGGCGTGCTGGGAGCCACCGGGACCACGGGGTCGCTGTTGGCTCGGGTCCTCGCGGCGCGAGGCTTCGAGGTGGTGCTGGCGGCACGCGAGCCTGGCCCGCTGGTGGCCCTCGCGGCGGCGACGGGGGCGTCCTGGCAGGCGCTCGACCTCCGCCACCGGACATCCCTGAGGGCCACCCTGGCCCGCGCCCCCACCTGGATCAACGCCGTGGGTCCCTACCTCCGGACCGGCGAGCCCGTGGCCAGGGCGGCCTGCGCCGTGGGCGTCGACCTGCTGGACCTCTCGGCGGAGCGTCCCTGGGTCGCCCGGTGCTTCTCACACCTCGACGGGCCGGCGCGCGACGCCGGCGTGCGGCTGGTGCCCGCGGCAGCGCTCCTGGGCGCCTGCACCGGCGCCCTGGCCCTGCGGGCGGCGGAGGGCCTGGGTCCCCTTCGCCGGCTCGACGTGGCCGGCCTGGGGCACTGGCGCAGCCTCAGCGGGGGATCCCGCCGCACCCTGCGACGGTTGGCCCTCAGCCCGCGGTTCTCCCTGTCCACCCCGAGGGTGCGGCGCGTGACGTTCGACGGCACCGGAGCGTCCAGGGTGGCGATCGGGATCCGAGCCGTGGAACAGGTCCTGGTGCCCAGGCTGCTCGAGGTCGAGACGGTCGGCACCTGGGTGGCCATCGGCTCCCCAGGTCGACGCGAGGGGGTCACCCCACCGCCCTTCGAGCTGCTGGCGGAGGCGGTGGGCCTCGACGGGCGACGCCGACGGGCCTGTGTCCGAGCAGGGTGTCCCTACCGGGCGTCGGCGCGGGTGGCAGCAGACGTCGCGGTGGCCCTCGTCGAGCGCCGGCCGCCGCCGGGGGTGCACGCCGCCGCGGCCCTGGTGGCGCCGAGCGCGCTACTCGCCGCCGTGTCCTAGCTCCTCCTGGAGGGTTCGCGCCATCGAAGCCTCGTGGGGCATGTCCATCGACTCGGCGAGTCGTGCCGCACGCGCGAGCCTCTTCCTGGCCTGTCGCGCCTTGCCGTCCAGGTGCAGGCGCTCGGCCTGCAGGCGCAACAGCCGTGGCCGGGCGAAGCGGAAGACGACCGCGAAGTTGCGCAGCACCCTCTCGCTTCGACGCAGCCGTCCTGCATCCCGGTGGCCGGTGGCCGCCCAGCGCTCGAGGTGGACCTCCAGGGGCGAGGCGAAGCCCTCCAGGATCGCCCAGATGATCGGCTTGAACGTCTCGGCCCGCTCCAGGCACTCGTCGGCCGCCGCGCAGGCGCAGTCCCACTCGCCGCGGTGGGCATGGACCCTGCCGAGCAGCCCCCACACCACCATCTCGGAGGGGATCTCCGGGACCTCGTCGAGCAGGCGGAGCGCCTCTCGAAGGAGCGGCTCGGCCTCGTCGAAGCGTCCCTGGGGCAGGAGGCACTCGGCCTGGCCGTAGGCACCCCAGGCCTGGAATTGGCGGTTCTTCGCTCCCCCCGCTGCCTGCCCGAGCTCGGCGAAGATCCGCCGGGCCTCGTCGAAGCGACCGGTCAGGTAGGCGCTCACGGAGCCGACCACCCGCGCGTACTGGAGGGTCTCCCGGTCCCCGAGGGCCTGGGCGGTGAGCATGACACGCTCCGACAGGTCGGTGGCCAGGGCCCAGCGACCCCTGGTCGCCGCGACCATCGCCTGGCACCACTGGGCGAAGCAGGCCGCGCGCGGGTTCTCCGAGCGCCGCGCCTCGCGCTGAGCCCTCCGAACCCAGGGCCCGGCGAGGTCGGGCCGCCGGGCCGGCGCCAGGACGACGGCCACCACACCCATCTGGCGCGCGAGGTCCGCCGGCTCGCTGCCCCGGATGCCCAGGTCGAGGGACCGGAAGGCCGCGAGGAGCCACGGCAAGGGACCGATGAAGTAGCCGTGCTCGGCGATGCGCCCCCAGGCCAGGGAGGCCTCGGCCGCCAGTCCGCCCGCCACGCTCCCCGGGGCCGGGCGCCGGAGTCCAATCCCCAGGCGCCACAGCCCGATCCGCACCAGCGAGGTCGACAGCGCCCAGAGCTGACCGGCCGTGCGCCGAGGCACGGCCTGACCTGCCAGCTCCAGGGACCTCTGGGCGTGCTCCAGGCAGGAGGCCAGGTCCCCGAGGCGGAACCCGGCCGTGGCCAGCATGCGCTCCCAGCGCACGACGTCCAGGCGGGCGGCGGGGTCCTCGGGCTCCCGGACATGCGCGAGGAGTCGTGTCAGGTGTTGCTGCGACTCGGCGTAGACCCCCTCGGCGTCGGCGTGTTCCGCCGCGGCCCCGAGGTGCAGGACCATCGGTTCGAAGTCCTCGGCGGCCTCCCAGTGATGGGCGATGATGGCGTGGACGGCGGGACCACGGTCCCTCTGCGCCTCGTACCAGAGGGCGACGGCACGGTGCAGGGGTCGAGCCTGGGCCTGCAGCAGCAGTCCATAGGTGACGTCTCGAGTCAGGGCGTGGCAGAAGGCCCAGGTGCCCGAGCCGTTGGACGGCGGGACCACGAGGCCGGCGCTGGCGAGGGTGGCGAGCCTGTCCTGGACCACTCCCTCGTCGACGTGCAGCATCTGCGCCACCAGCGGGGCCTCGAAGTGCTCTCCGATGGCGCTCGCCGCCTTGACCACGTGCTGTCCCATGAGGCTCAGGGTGCCCACCCGGCTGCTGATGACCTGCTCGATCGTGCCGGGGATCGGCGTGGGTTCCAGCTCCCGAGGTCCGACCTGCGCCGTGGCGCCCTCGATCCGCAGGCCTCCGTGATCGGCCAGGGACTTCACCAGCTCGACCACGAAGTAGGGGTTGCCGCCGCTCTTCTCCACGACCCAGCTCGCGATGGGCTCGGAGACGTCCTGGACCTCGAGCCTGAGAGCGATCACCTCCGCGATCTGCCCTGGCGACAGCGCCCCCAGCTCGAGCTGGCGCGTGGAGGGAAGCTCCAGGATGGCCTGGAGACCGGGTGTCGGCGGTCCCTCGAACGGCCGGTGTCCGGCGAGGACCCAGAGGGGCGGTGACCCGCGGCACAGCTCGTGGAGGAGGTCCCAGGTGGCGCTGTCCACCCAGTGGGCGTCGTCGAGGACCAGCAACACGGGCTGTTCGGAGGCCAGGCGCCGCACCACTCCGGTGACAGCCTCGCTGGTCCGCTCGGCCCGGGTGACCCCCTCGAGGTTCTCGGTCAGCGGCGTGGCGTCCACCGTCAGCTCGATGAAGGGCGCCAGGAGCGGAGCGAGCTGGGCCACCGACGGCCAGGCGGCCAGCTTCTCCCGGAGCCCCTCCCGTCGCGCGCCGGAGTCCAGGTCCCGGGACAGGTCGAAGAGCTGCTCCAGGAGCGACCGCCAGGGCTGGTAGGGCGTGTTCCTGTGGACCCGCTCACCCGACGCCCACAGGGACCGCATCCCCATGTCGGCGGCGGCCCGCGCGGCCCGGCGCAGGACCGAGGACTTCCCGATCCCGGCAGGACCATGGACGAGGACAGGCCCGCTGGGTCGCGCGGAGAGCCAGGACTCGAGCGCCAGGGTCACGTCGTCCCGGCCGACGAGGACGTCGAGCGGCGGCGGCGCGGGCTGGAGTCCCTCGACGTCCCAGACCTCGACGGCGTCCGGGTACCCCTTCAGCTCCAGCCGGCGCGGGCCCTGGAAGTGGACCGTGCCCCGGGCCTCCTCCCACGTGTCGCGGTCGCAGAGGACCCGGCCGCTGGCGGCCTGCATCAGGCGAGCAGCCAGGTTCATGCCGGCGCCCAGGAGCGTGTACTCCCGCCGGACCGGCGGGCCCACGGGACCGGCGAGCAGGGTGGAGGTCGTCAGCCCCACCGAGGGCGACCACCCCATGCTCGCCAGGTCTTCGTGCAGCACGAGGGCGGCCTGCACGGCCCGGTCGGCCCGCCGCTCGCTGGGCCCGGGTGGCAACCCGAAGACGCCGATGGCCACCGTTCCCTTGTCGTCCACGGACAGCTTGTCCAGGGTCCCGTCGTAGCGATCGAGTCCGGCCTGGATCACCCGGGTGGCCTCGTGGAGGGCCTGGAGACCCGCGCCCACCTCGCCGCGCTCGAGGTGGACGAACACCACGGACACCCGCCGCAGCTCCGACAGCCAGACCTCGGTGCCCAGCGCCAGCTCGGCCAGCACGGTGGGGGAGACGTGGGCGCGAAACAGTGCCCGCTCCCAGTCCTCCAGCTCGCCCCGCCTGGGGCGCGGCGCACCGGTCGGAATGCGGCCCTGCTCGAAGCGCATCCCCGCGGCCGGAACGGCGATGCCCGTCCAGGAGTCCGGAGCCACAGCCCACGCCTGCGGGGCCAGGACCAGCTCCCCCGGGCCCGCGCTCCCCTGGGCCTCGACGGCCGTGGACAGCGCGGGCCCCCCGACGAGCAGCTCCCACCGCCCCGCGTAGCCCCCGAGCCGCGTCGCCGTCAGCTCACCGAGGCCGACGCCGATCCGAACGGCCAGCTCGCCCTCCTGGGACACGGCGACCGCCGACAGCGCCCGCCGCGCCAGCACCCCTGCGGCGACCGTGTTCGCCACCAACGCCCCCGGGTCCCCCTCCACCGTCCAGGTAGCGAACAGGGCGTCCCCGGCGTACTTGACCACCTCGCCGCCGCAGCCCGCGATCGACCCCACCAGGGCCTCGAAGGCAGCGGCCAGCAGCCGGCTCAGCCGCTCGGTGCCCACCGGGCCCTCCTCCCCCAGCCGTACCGCCAGGGCCGTGAAGTCGGTGAGGTCGGCGAAGAACCCGACGGCCGGGAAGCGCACGACTCCCGGGGCCTCGCCGTGCTCCGGGAGCGGTCCGAGGGCGCGCAGCAGGTGCAGGGGCGCGAACCCGAACAGCGGGTCCAGGGTCACACCTGAGGTCCGGCAGGCCAGCGTCCGGTCGACGTGAAGGCCAGTCGACAGCCCCGGCTGGCCAGTCGCACCAGCCGCGCCGGAGGGGCCGAGGGGAGCGGGGCGGGGAGTCGTTCGGTGTGGAGCCCGAGCTGGGAGGCGAGGGCCCGGGCGGCGAGGACCGCCGTGACGGTCGCTCGCTCCAGGTTGAAGCAGGGCCAGGGTGGGCGGATCCAGTCCCCGCACAGGGCCAGGCCGGGGACCTGCCCCGAGACCTCGGGCGCCCCTGCGCCGGTGCCGGGCCCCAGCTCGGTGTGCCGAGGGGGGTTGCGCTGGACCTGTCCCTGGAGCCTGTGGCCCGCCAGGCTCGGAAAGAGGCGCTCGACCAGGCCACCGGTGCACTGGATGAGCTGCTCGTCGCTCTGCTCGCCGGCCCGATCGGCGTTGTCCGCGTAGAGGTGCAGCTCCAGGGCGGCCCCCCCCGTCGCCCGGGTCCAGGCGGCATAGGGAGTCAGCACCCGGTGCAGCCAGAACAGGGCATCGGCCGTGGTACCAGCGAGGATGGCGGTCTGGGCGCGATCGACGGGAGGAGGTGCGGCGTAGAACAGCCGCACCGACACGCTGGACAGCCCTCTCGGCACGACGCAGCCATCGAAGAGCGCGGCGAGGTCGCCCCCGCGCAGGGTCTCGAAGCCCACGGGGTCGACGGCGAGCAGCACCGCGTCGGCCCCGAGCCGGGTCCCATCATCCAGGAGCACCCCGGTGGCACGTCCTCCCTCCAGGAGCACTCGGGTCACCGGGGACCGGGTCCGGACCTCACCACCGGCCTCCTCGATGACGCGTCGCAGGGGCGCGAACAGCGCCGTCTCGGCGTCGCGCGTGAAGGAACGGAAGGCCGTGGCCTCCTTGTCCGCCAACACGTAGAGCTGGGTCCCGGCCAGGAACGCGGCGAGGGACACCCGGTGAGGCTCCGTGAAGGTCCCCGAGCGCGACAACGCCGTGAACAGGGTCACCAGGCCCGCCGGCCAGCCCCGCACCAGGTCCGCGAGGGTCATGCGGTCGTGGGAGGGCTCGTCGCGGATCGGGTCGTAGGCCAGCATGTGGAGCATGCCCGGCAGGGACTGCAGGTGTCCCCGCAGGTCCAGGCCCGTCGCCTCCATGAAGGCTCGCTGCATGAAGGGACGGCTCGTACAGAGGGGGGCCGGGAGACGACTCGAGCGGATGCGCTGGCCGACGCTGATGTGGCGCATGGGTCGATCCGGCAAGGCGAAGATGACCTCGTGGTCGAGGACCTCTCCCAGCTCCCGGGACAGTCCCCAGCGGTCCAAGAGCCCGTTCAGGTTGCGGTAGGGCGCGAACACGCCGTGCACACCGTGCTCGACAGGCAGGCGCGTGGTCCGGCCGCCGTGGTCCACGTCCACGTGGGTCGACGTGGCCATGCGACCCCCGACGATGGCGTCGGCCTCCAGCACGGTCACGCGAGCCCCGACCTCGGCGAGCAGGCGACCCGCGGTCAGCCCGGCCAGGCCGGCACCGACGACGACCACGCCGGGAGAGCCGGGTGCCACCCCCTCAGTATCCCCAGTCCAGCAGGCTCTTCTCGGAGCCCGACAGCCCCGAAGCGGCCGCGATGTAGTCCCAGAGGGTCTTGCCCCTGCCGACCGTCATCTTCGTGGTGACCTCCCAGCCGTAGTCGGTCACGGTGTCGATGGGGAACAGGTCGCTGCTCGTCTCCGGACCGTGGACGACCTTGAAGGCACCCGTGGCCGTCGGGGGCCAGATCCAGGACAGCGCGGTCTCGAAGCGGGTCCGGCAGAGCTGATCGATGTGGAAGTGCTTCTTCTTCCAGGTCACGGTCCCGGGGGACGTCAGCGTGCAGATCGTCTTCGGGTTGAAGCTGCGCTTCCAGGAGACGACCTTCAACAGCTCGAACACGTCCGTGACGAAGGACACACCGTACAGGAGCTGGCGGAAGGGCTCGATGGGCCGGAAGTCCGGCGGCGCCTGGTCGATGAAGTCGTCGACCATCCGCTTCGCCACCGGGTTGAGGCGCTTGGGCTCGTAGGCGATGGAGTCCTTCCAGCCGAGCGGAGCGCCGTTGAGGGCGTTGACGAAGGAGAGCCAGCTCAGGAACACCGAGGCGGCGAGGGCGAGGAGACCCATCCGCTCGAAGGCGACCTCGAGGGCGTTGTCGGCGCCGAAGCGGCAGACGAGGCGATGGAGCTCCTGGGTCGGGTCCAGCCTGTCGATGTAGATCTTGGACACCACCTTGGGGAGACCGGTCAGCTCCCGACCCTGGAAGGTGACCATCACGTTGTCCGGGCTCATCATCGCCACATAGAGGTGGAGCCCCGTGCTGTCCTCGACCTCCACCGGCACCACCACCGCGACTTCGTGCCAGCGGAAGTGCGACACACCCGGCACCACCATGGTCTCGTGCTTGCCCTCGCTGAAGCTGCTCATCAAGAGCAGGTACTTGCCGTCCGGCCTCCAGGTAACCTTGGGGGGAAAGCGCTTCGAGATCGCGTCGTAGGTCTGCTGGGACAGGGTGCTGCCGGTCGAGCTGCAGGTGCAGGCGAGCACGCGCACCGTGGAGTCGGCCTCCATGCGCCAGGTGAGCGGCAGCGGGCGAAACTGCGGGAAGTACTGGTGCAGGGTCTCGAAGTCCTCCCTCGTCGGGTCGGACAGGTCCTCGACGAGCGAAGCGAGGTGGTCCAGCACGAGGGCACGGAAGCTCGGGTAGGTGGCGATGGCGTCTTGCAGGCCACTGGGCTTCAGCTCGATGAGCTTGGACCTCTCCCGCGTCCGGTACTCCAGGGGCATGGTCGTGGCGCCCCCCAGCGCCTGGGGGAGACCCACGAGGTCACCGGGCCGCGGACCGCGAGGCGGATGCGGCCCCGCCAGGCGTCGACCGAGCCCTCCAGGACCAGGTACAGCCGGGGCGTGCCCAGGGTGCCCACGGGCACCGCCTCCCACCAGTCGCTCTGAGCGCAGGTCACCGTCGAAGGGAGGCTGGTCACCCCCAGGAGCTTCTTGACGACGCCTTCGAGGGTGGAGGGACTCAGCGATGAGTACAGCCCAAAGGCGTCCAAGGCGGCCACAAGCGACGAGGTCGGAAGGCTCACGGGTGTCATCTCGTCTCCTGCCGATCGAGGACGCAGACGCGCGATGGTAGCACTCCGGCTCCAGTCGCCAGCCCGGGACGGCCCGGTGCTGCCAGGCCACCGCGACGAGGCACCTGGACCCGTCGTCCCGGGGAGCCCACGTGACCCTTCCCGAGGGCTGCCAGGCGAGGCAGGGCGGCGGTGGGCAAGCGAGACGCCATCGACCTGACCGGTCTGCAGTGTCAGCGGCCGGCCGCGGCCCCCTGCGCGTAGGCCTCGAGCTGGCTGTAGTCCCCGCGCCAGGTCGTGTACATCTGTCCGCTGAAGCCGACGAGCGGCGTCATGGTGGCGGCCTCCGACGCGGCCGAGCTGCTGCCGTCCCCGCTGTCGTAGTAGCCCGCCACGATCTGGGGGTGTCCGGCCACCGGCCGCCGTTGTGGGTCAGCCCTGATCGTCTCGATCAGATCCGAACCGCCAGGCTCAGGCCAGCGGACGGCTGACCGTCCCTCCCCGGGCTCACCCAGGGAAGCACGGCGACCGGGGTGTCCCTCGGTCCGGCCAGCAGGGCGCCCCCCGTCGCCCCCGGGCCGGGAGCGATCATCGCCCCCACCCCCATGGCCATCAGCAGCCGCTCGCTCCCTCCGTCGAAGGCGATGATCACCGCCTCGAGCAGCAGGGCGCCGGCCGCCAGGCTCCCGGCGATGGCACCCAGCGCGGCCGGCAGGAAGTAGGCCCTCCGATCGACGAGACAGATCATGCCCGCCGTGCCGGCGATCACGGTCGCGACATAGACGACCCCTCCAGCGGTCTCGCCGCCGGCCAGGCCGGCCGCGAACGTGACGAGGGAGCCGGTCACCGAGGTGAGGACGGCGACACCCGCGATCGGGAGCACCCGCAGTCGCGGGCGGCCTGCTCTGGGGCGTCGCCTGTGTCCCTCATTCCCTCGAGGTGGGTGACAGCGGTCCCGGGACCGCGGGCCAGGACAGCGGAGATGACACCAGCCCCGACAGCGGCGTCGACACCGCCTCGGCCGAGGGCTGGACATGGACGGGGAGCGGAGCGGACGGTCCGCTGGTGGTGACCGGGACCCTCGACCTGGCCACCGACACGTCGGGATCCCGCTCGGTCGCCGACGGGATCTCGTACCGGGTCGAAGCCCTGGCGACGGACCGGGTGACCACCCGGGAGCCGGTCACCGGCATCGCGGAGGGCGACGAGGTCCTGGTCCTCAACCTCCAGGGCGGCAAGGACCTCCACGGCTCGGCAGGCCGCTACGAATTCGCACGCGTGGCGGCGGTCTCGGGCGCAGTACTCACCCTGGCCTCGGACCTGAACACGGTCTTCGGCGAGCTCGGCAACTCCGACCTCGCCGAGCAGGTGGTCATCGTCCAGCGGGTGCCCCAGTACACGGACGTCCAGGTCTCCGCCGGCAGCACCCTCACCACGTCGGGATGGGACGGGGAGCGCGGAGGGGTGCTGGCCTTCCGGGCCACGGGGACGGTCCTGGTGGAGGCCGGCGGAGTCGTGACCGTCGACGAACGCGGCTACGCCGCGGGCGACACCGGGAGCTGCAGCGAGTGTGACGCCTACCAGGGGGAGAGCTTCATGGGGCCCGGGGTAGGCAACGAGAGCGGCCCCCCCTACAACGAGGGCATCGCGGGCTACCTCCCGAACGGGGGCGGCGGAGGTGCCAACATCACGGGCGGCGGCGGCAACTACGGCGGCGGTGCCACCGCCGCGGAGGCCTGGAATCCCGAGGACTACTCCGCTCCACAGGCGGGCGAGGTCTACGGGGTGGCCGACCTGGCAACCCTGTTCCCGGGGTCCGGAGGAGGGGGTGTCTGGAGCGGGGCCACGCTCCACGAGGACGAGGACCCCGGACCGGGTGGCGCCGGCGCCGGCATCCTCTTCGTCGCCGCAGCCCACCTCGTCGTGGAGACGACGGGTGGCATCTCGGCCAGGGGTGGCTCGACGGAGCACTGGTCGGAGGGGAGCTGGACCTACGGGGCTGGCGGCGGATCCGGCGGGACCGTCTGGCTGATCGCCGGAGAGCTGGACCTGGCCGAGGACGGGATCCAGGCCACCGGTGGTGCCGGGATGAGCGACTGCAAGAGGGAGGGCGGCAACGGAGGCTACGGCCGTGTGCGCGTCGACTGCTCGACATGCAACGGCCAGGCCGCTGGAACCGACGGCTCCGCGGCGGCGCTCGCGGCGGGGAGCGAGCCTGATCCAGGGTGGTCGGAGGTGCCCGACTGACCGGGGCCTCCAGGACGGCAGGACGGAGAGCCAGGGACCTACGGAGCTGGGGGCGACCCCCCGAGCGAGGGCGGCGGGTCGTCCGGCAACAGCTCGGTGGTGCCAGGTTCGCGACGCTGGAAGGCGGCGAAGAGGTAGGGCGCCACGGTCATGCTCCCCCTTGAGCGCCACCCGCGCCACGATCTGGCGACCTCCACCGCGCGCCGCGCAGTCCCTGGTGCCGAGGCCGGCCAGCGGCCGGCCGGTGCCGACGAGGGAGGCTGCTGTAGCAGCCGACTGAGGAGGCGCCGTGCAGGGGGCGGGGGGCGCCGGTGGGCGACGGGAGTCGACCCTTCGCCGCTCCAGTGCCCGTGCCCGGAAGTCCCTGACGGGCCTTCGTCGAGTAGGCGGGGCGCTCGCCGCTGCGCTGTGCAAGGGCGCTGGCTTCCTCTCGGGGGGGGCATCGCCCCCCTGACAAGAAACTCGTGCCGCCCCACCGCGCAGCGGCGAGCGCGATAGCGCTCGGGGAAGTCCTGTCAAGGACTTCC
>CAZCVP010000073.1:0-33005 GCA_964501915.1 uncultured Enterobacterales bacterium | reverse complement strand
CGCGGAGGTGGGGGGCGCTGGGATCCGTCTCGCGATTCATGGATCAGGCCTGCCCCACCTCCTCGACAAACGGACTCAGGCTGTCCAGGAACAGGTCCCCGATCATCCGCAAGATGTCCCGCGAGCGCCCCGAGGTCAGCACCTCCACCGCCGCCGACAACAGCCGCTCCTGGCCCCCCGAAGGGCGACCCGCCCAGTCCGGAAGCGGGTAGGTCTCCGGCTCGAAGAAGCCGTACTTCGGCTCGAGGTCCAGCCCCAGCGACGCCACGAAGTTGCCCACGTCGACTCCGAGCGGGAACGAGCCCCGCCCCAGCGGGTGCGCACCACCTCCCCCACCCAGGGGGTCCAGCGGTGTCGTCGGCCGGGGCGAGCAGCACGTCCCCCACGGCGAGGTGACCTTGCCCTGGGCCTCACAGTCGTAGAAGCCCGGCAGGTCCGTCCACGGGTCCGGCGGAGGCGACCCTCCCGTCTGCGTGATCGAGCCGCACCCCGCCGTCGCACCGCAACCACTGCCCACACCGCCCGACCAACGAGCCACTGCAAGCTGCTGGACGACACCCGGCGTGAGCACGAGCTTGGACATCGACGGACTCCGAGAGGCTCGGGGAGAGAGGGTCAGCTCTTGAGCACCACCTCCAACCATGCCGTCACGATACCCGCCTCCACGGCCGTGCCCGTCGCGTTCCGGCACTCCACCGTGAAGCGAAGGTTCAGCCCAAAGTTCGTGTCTGTCGTGTAGTACGCGCCGATGGTCTGCCCGTCGCTCGTCTGGTTGCCCAGGAGCTGGAAGTTCGGCGACCACGTCTGACCGCTCACGCTCCACTCCGCGTCTACCTCGCCGACGAAGTTCGCCGTGAAGTCCGTGCCCTCCCAGTGGACCCGCATCTTCTCGATCATCGGCCCCAGCCGGGAGACCGGGCCCACGTCGACGTAGCGCTTCACGTTGTTCGCGTCGCCCTTGGTCTGGAGGAGTTCCTCGATGAGCAGGGGAATCAGGATGACCTTGCGGCCGGAGACAGAGGGGAGCCCGGGATGCTCGGGCACGGGACCTCCAAGGTGAGTGCCGGTGGGGAGAGCCTCGGAGTCGAGGCTCTTGTCGACGAACCGTAGCCCATCCCCGTGGAAGGGGGGGGGCAAGATCCTGTAAAACAGCACCTCAAAGGCAGACTATCGCTCTGGGCGCAAGCGCCGGGTTCCGTTCTTCCTGGCCCCGCCGATACCCCACCAGGAGCAACGCCAGCAGCCACGGACCGAGCCGGCGTTCGGCCGTGGTACAGCCCAGGACCGCCGGGTCCACTTCGCTGCGGACGTCGCGGGCGTTGAAGGAGTGAGGCGAGCGGAGGCTGGCGAGGCGCCACACCCCAGACATCCCCCTCCTCCAACCACATCCAAGCTGCCTGTGTCTCGCATGCCACCTGAGGCGGTCCACGGGTGCATCGTCGAGGTGTACCGGCAGGGGGAGCTCCTGGTCCGGGACCACCCGGACCGGCGGGTGGCAGCAGGGCGAGGTTCCGGTCAACCATGCCAAATGTCATGATAGTTGACTTTTGACCCGGGTCGTACCACTGTGACACTGTGAACCCAGCGCTCCTGACCACCCTCCGTCGCTGGAATCCCTGGCTGGACCAGCCCCGACGGGCGGCTCAGCTCCTCGAGGCCACCCTCCCGCGGCCCTTCTTGCCCCGCAGCGGCTCCCTCAGCTTCCCAGCCGGGCGCCTGGAGCTCGTCGTCGGGCCGCGCCAGGCCGGCAAGTCCACCTGGATCCGGCAGCAGCTCTGCCTGCTCGCAGCGCCTGTCCTGCTGCTCAACGCCGAGGAGCCGAGCGTGCGGGAGCTCTGCACCTCCCCGGCCCAGGCCCTGACGGCCCTGGACAGCGTGCTGGCGCCGGAGACGGTGCTCTTCTTGGAGGAGGTCCAGCACCTGGCCTCGCCGGCACTCTTCTTGAAGGGACTCGTCGACCTGGCACCCGACCGCCGCGTGGTCGCTACGGGGAGCGCGTCCTTCGAGCTCGGGTCCGGCACGCGGGAGTCCCTGGCGGGTCGCGCACTCCGGACCCGACGGCTGCCGTTTTCGCTGACGGAGATCCAAGGTGGGCTGGACGAGGACTTGTCCCCCGCGATTGTCGAAGGTCGGCTGGCCGAGCACTGGGAGCGCCTGCTCGTCACGGGCGGCTATCCCCGGGTCTGGCACGCCCCAGCGCCGGACCTCGAGCTGAGTCAGCTCGTCGAGTCCTTCGTGCTGCGGGACGTGACAGACCTCCACCGCATGGATCGACCCGACGCCTTCCGCAAGCTGCTCGAGCTCGCCGCTGCAGATGTCGGGAACCTGGTCAACCTGAGCGAGTGGGCCTCGGTCGCCTCGATCTCCCGGACATCCGCGCTGCGGTACCTGGAGCTGGCCCAGGACGCCCACCTGCTCCGGCTCGTTCCACCCTTCGCCGGCGGCCGCCGATCCGAGGTGACCCGCCGGCCCAAGGTCTTCTTCCTGGACAACGGTCTGCGAAACACCTTGTTCGGCGGCCTGGGCCCATCTCCGAGGCGGGGAGACCGAGGGCAGCTCTGGGAGAACGCCGTCTTCGCCGAGGTGCTCAAGGCCTCCCGCCTGCTCGACGAGGTCCGCATCTGGCGCACCACCAACGGCGCGGAGCTGGACTTGGTGGTCCGACGCGGCGAGCGCCTCCTGGCGCTGGAGGTGAAGGCCGGCCGACCCGCCCGGCCCACCCTGAGTCGCGCAGCGCGGAGCTTCTGCGCCGCCTACCGACCCGCCTGCCTGGGCGTGGTGAACGGAGGTCTTCGCCTGGACCTGGACCTGGACGGCGTCCCCGTTCGCTTCCGGCGCCCGTGGGAGATCCACGAGCTGTTGGCCGACTCCGGCCTGCGGGCCTGACCCCCCTACTTCGCCACCGCCTCCTCTCCCCCACCGCGACCCAGCAGCCGCCGGACCTCCCGCAGCGCGCCCCGCACCATCTTCCTGGAGGCGAATTCCTCGGCGTTGTAGAAGAGGAAGGAGAAGAGGTTCGACGCCGCGGCGTACTTGTAGAGGTCGTGGACGCTGCCGATCGCGTCCCAGTGGCGCTGGAGGGTGATCGGGCGAAAGTAGAACTCCCGGTAGAAGGTCCGGTGGAGCTCGATCAGGTCCTCGGGCTCCATGCCCCAGGGCACGAAGGTGGGCTCCCAGAAGGACTTCTCGTCGGTGGTCTGGTTGACCACCCGGCCCCACTTCTCACCCTCCCGCTCCCAGATCTCCATCTGCGGGGTCCTGGGCAACAGGGTGTTGATCTGGACCGTGACGTCGTGGAGCGGGATCGACTTGGCGAAGTCGATGGTCTCGCGGATGGTCTCCGGCGTGTCGGGCATGTGCCCCACCATCAGGAAGGCCTTGGGACGCAGCCCCACCTCGTCGGCCCAGGTGATGGCGTTGCGGATCTTCTCCTTGGTGATGCCCTTGGAGATGAAGTCCAGCACCCGGTCGCTGCCGCTCTCGATGCCGAAGCGGGTGCGCCAGCAGCCGGCGTCCTTCATGGTCTGGAGCATCTCCTTGTCGACCACCTCGACCCGCGAGGAGCAGGTCCAGGAGACCTTCACGCCGCGTCGCAGGATCTCGCCACAGATCGCCATCACCCGCCTCTTGTTGGCGCAGAAGAGCGAGTCGACGATGGCGATGTCCCGAGCCCCGAAGTCCCGGACGAGGTGCTCCATCTCGTCGACCACCAGCTCCGGGCGACGGCTGCGGTAGCCGGAGCGCGACTTCTGGCAGAAGCCGCAGGCGTGGGGGCAGCCCCGGCTCGTGACCATCGAGAACTTGGGCATGCCGTGCTGGTCGACCGGCACCGGCTTGTAGAGGTCGGGCGGCAGCAGGTGCCGCGCCGGGAAGGGGAGCTCGTCCAGCTTGCGGAACTTGGCCCGGGGCCGCGTGTGGTGGACCGTGCCGTCGTCCAGCCGGTAGACGACGCCGTCGACCGCGTCCAGCGGCTTGCGGCCCGCGTAGTGATCGACGAGGTCGAGCATCGTGTGCTCGCCCTCGTGGATGACGCCGACGTCGAAGCAGCGGGGCGCCATCGCCTCGTCCGGCAACAGCGTGACGTGGTAGCCGCCGAGCACCAGCGGCACGCTCGGCAGGGCCGCCTTCAGGGCCTCGCCGAACTCCTTGGCGCTCTCGAAGACCACCGTGTTGGTGGACAGGCCCACCACGTCGGGACAGAAGGCCTCGACGGCCCGCACCGTGGCCGCCACGTCCAGGCCCTGGGCCGGTGCGTCGATGGCCGCGACGGTGTGCCCGGCCCGCTCCAGCACGGCGGCGATGTAGAGGATGCCCAGCGGCGCCGAGTTGTAGAAGAGGTAGCTGGTGACCGGGTCGACGTGGCCGTCCCGCAGGACGGTGTCGATCGGCGTGTTGATGAGCATGACCCGCATGCCGGACATCCTACCCGGCAGGGTCTCCCGCCACCGCCGAGCTGCCAGGGTGTAGGCTCGGCGGAGTGGCTTCGACCTGCTCCTGCCCCGCACCTGGACCCGCGGAGTCAGCCACCACTCCGAGGGAGAGCTGACCGTCCTCACCCAGGTCTCCCTGCTGGTCGTCCTGGGCCAGCCGGGGTGCGACGCCGACGAGCGCCCCCCCGCCCCGGACCCGCCGCCCACCGACTCCGTGGACCCGCCGCCCACCTGCGAGTCCACGGTCTCCTCCCTCTCCGACACCGCCGTGGAAGGCCTGCCGCAGGCCCGGGACCTCAGCGTCGCCCTGGACGCCGCGGCGGGACTGCGCCTGGTCTGCACCCGCGTCGACCGACCCGAGGAGCAGCACCTCGTCGAGCGCGAGGCCGTGGCCCTCCAGCACGACCTGCTGCTGGCGGGGCTGCTGGCGGACACCTCCTACGACTGCGTGGCCACGCCCCTCTGCGAGGGTGGACTCGACGGCGCCTCGTCGGGGCACCTGCTGACCACCGACACCCAGGACGAGCCGCTCCCCGAGCTGACCCTCGAAGGGACGCCGGACGGCCCCTACCTGCTGCTGAACCACGCCCAGGTCTGCAGCCGGGCGATGCCGAACCGCCTGCTCCTCTACGACGCCGAGGGCAGGCTGCGCTGGTCCTACGGCGGCATTCCCGACGGCGTCGCGCTCGGCCTGGGAGTCGACTACCTCGGCGCCGGTGTCTTCCTCTGGGGCGGCGGCGACAGCACCGAGGGGGCGGCCACCCTGGTGGACCTCCGCGGCGAGGTGGTCTACCGGTCCGCCTTCGAGGGCTCGGACGGCCTGCGCTTCCACCACGAGGCACGGCAGCTCTCCGACGGCTCCCTGCTCACGCTGGCCGAGGCGCCCAACCACGACGCCGACACCCAGTGGACGGGCTTCGTGCTGCACGTCCACGACCCGGAGACCGGCCAGCTCACCTGGACCTGGAACAGCCAGCAGGGGGTCGACGCAGGCCGCCTGGAGCCGGGCCACGGCGACGCCTACCACGCCAACTGGGCCGACGTGGACCTGGACGCCCGCCGGGCCACCATCGCCCTCTGCAAGCCCCGACAGCTCATCGCGGTCGACATCGACACCGACGAGGTGGCCTGGGTGGCCGGCCCGCAGGGAGACCTGGCCCTGGTGGACGACGCCGGGGCCCCCCTGGACGAGGACGACTGGCCCCAGTGTCAGCACGGCCTGGAGATACTCGGCGGGCAGGTGCTCACCTTCGACAACGGCGTCGACCGGGAGCAGAGCCGCCTGTCCATCTTCGCGATCGACACCGCGGCCGGGACCTACACCCGCACCTGGTCCTGGACCGAGGACGGGTTCTGGGAGGCCGCCCTCGGGGACGTGGACCACCTGCCCGACGGTCGGATCCTCGCCGCTCGCGGACACGTGCCCTGCATCGAAGGCAACGAGGCCGGCTACTCCGAGATCCTCGCCGTGGATCCGGCCCGTGGCGTGGTCGACTGGCGCGTGCGCTTCGGGGACGAGCAGGACAGCGTCTACCGCGTGGAGCGCGTGGACGCGTGCGATGTCCTGCCCAACAGCCTCGCCTGTCCGGAGGTGGCGGCGCGGCTGGCGGCGCTGGCCTCGAGGTAGCATCGGTCGTGGCCGATGACACCCGGCGCAGCCAGGAGCCGTGGACGCTCTGGGTCCTGCTGGTCCTCAGCGGGCTCCTGTCGCTGGCGCTGGCTTCGCACCACGTGTCGCTGCGAGACGCCTGGCGGGTGCAGGAGATGGCCCTGACGCACTGGCACCTGGCCGGCGAGGACGGGCCGTGACGCGCGGGGTCCTCCCCGGCTACCTTCCGAGAGGACCCGCGGCGGGCAGGCCCGCCCTGCGCCAGGCGGCATCGAACTCCCGGATCAGGGGTGTGAGGGCCGGGTCGTAGACGGCGCAGCTCGTGCCCTCGACCCGGCCAGGGACCTGGTGAGGAGGAAGGGGCGGCGAGACACCGGCTCGCGCGAGGGCCTCGGCGGCCGTGACCAGGAATCCCTCCATGCGCAGGCAGGCATCCGCCCGGTCACCGCTGAACCCCGGCATGCCCTCCAGCGGCAGGTGGCTGTGGGGGTCGCGGACGACGAACCGGTGATCCGACGCGCTCGGGTCCTGACCCGTCCAGGGAGTGCTGTAGGAACCGGCGAGGGGACCCTGGACCAGGAGCCACCCGAGCAGCACGGCGTGGGCCACCAACAGCGAGACCTCGGCCCTCAAGGAGCCTGCTCCGGCGAGGCCTGGACGGATGCCCTGGCCGACGTCACGCCGACGGCATCGAGTCCAGCCGAGGCCCGTGCCCTCTGCGGCCTCTCCAGCCAGCGAGCTCCAGCGAGGCTGTTCGTCACCACGACCACTCCTTGGACTGCCCACCCTCCATACGATACCGGGGGGTCTCGAGGACAGGAAGTTGGTCGAGCTCCGCGGTTCACACACCCACCAGCACCTGCTGGAGGCCTTCGCCCGGGAGGCCCAGGCGCACCTGCTGCTCGACTACTACGCCCGGATCGCCCAGATCGAGGGCTATCCCGACGCCGCGGACGCACTCCGGGAGCTGGCACAGGCCGAGCGGTTCCTGGGACAGGGGCACCTGGACTACCTCCGCCTCGTGGGGGACCCGGCCACCGGCCTCCCCGTGGGCAGCACCGACGACAACCTCCTGGCCGTGCTCTCCGGCGACAACGCCGCCGGGCTCGAGGACTACCCGGCGATGGCCCGCACGGCTCACTCCGAGGGCTTCCCGGAGATCGCGAGCTGGTTCGAGACCCTCGCCCACAGCAAGCGTCACCACGCCAGCCGCGTCCGCGAGGTCCTGGACGACCACGACGACCCGTCGAGCACCCAGACCCGATGAGTGATCCCACCGGCAGCTACAGCGCCCGACAGATCGTCGTCCTGCCGGGCCTCGAAGCGGTGCGCCGCCGCCCGGCGATGTACGTCGGCTCCACGGGCTCCGAAGGCCTCCACCACCTCGTCTTCGAGGTCGTGGAGAACAGCATCGACGAGTCCCTCGCGGGCTTCTGCACCGCGATCGAGGTCGTGCTCCACGAGGACGGGTCCTGCGCGGTGTCGGACAACGGTCGGGGCATTCCCGTCGATCTCCACCCCGACCTGGGACGGCCCGCCTGCGAGCTCGTCCTGACGACCCTGCACGCTGGCAGCAAGTTCGGCGGCGAAGCCTACGAGGTCTCCGGAGGACTGCACGGGATCGGTGTGAGCTGCGTGAACGCCCTGAGTGCCTGGACCCGGCTCGAGGTGCACCGGGACGGTCGGCACCACGGCCAGCACTTCGAGAGGGGTCGGGTGGTCAGCGAGGTCCGGGACCTGGGCCCCTCGGAACGAAGCGGCACCCTGCTGCACTTCCTGCCGGACCCCGAGATCTTCAGCCACGACCTGGACCCCGCCGTCCTGGCCCCACGGCTCGAGGAGCTCGCCTTCCTCCACCCCGGCATCGAGATCCTGCTGGACGACCGCCGTGGTCACCAGACACGACGGTGGCAGTACGAGACCGGGCTCGCGGGCTACGTGCACCACCTCAACCATGGCCGCGTCGCCCTTCATGCCGACCCGATCCACTTCGACGGCGTCAGCGAAGGCGTCGAGCTCGAGGTCGCGCTCCAGTGGACCACGGCCTACACCGAGCGGCTCACCGGCTACGTCAACAGCATCCACACCGCCCAGGGAGGCACCCACATCGCCGGACTCCAGGCGGCCCTGACCTACGCCGTCAACCGCTACGCCGAGGACCACCACCTCCTGAGCCGGGACGCTGGCGAAGACATCGCCGGCTACGACATCCGGGAGGGGCTCACGGCTGTCCTGTCCCTGCGCATGAGCGAGCCGGAATTCGGAGGACAGACCAAGAGCCTGCTCGCCAGCCGGGTCACCCGCCAGGTGGAGGTTGTCGTCGTCGCCGGACTCCTGGACTTCCTGGAAGGCCACCGGGAGATCGCGCTGCGCATCGTGGGCAAGGCCCTCGAGGCGTCCCGCGCCCGCCTGGCCGCCCGGCGGGCCAGCGAGCGGGCCAGCTACCGGATCATCGACCCCAAGGTCTCCGAGGAGGTCTACATCGAGCAGTTCGGCATCCGGTCCGCGAACTGGCACGAGTCCTGCTCGTGGCTCACGAGCCAGCCCCTGTTGGAGGCCCATGCGGCGATGGCGGATGTCCCGGAGGACGCCGTCCTGCTGGACGTCTGCTGCGGGAGCGGTGTGGTGGGGGAGGCCTTCCGGTCCAAGGTCTCCAAGATCGTGGGGCTGGATCTCACCCCGGAGATGGTCGCCAAGGCCGAGACCCGTCTCGACGAGGTCCACCAGGGCAACGTCTACGACATCCCCTTCGAGGAGGGCTCCTTCGACGTGGTCTGCACCCGCGAGGTGCTCCACCTCCTCCCCAGGCCCCAGCGCCCGGTGGCCCAGATCTTCCGGGTGCTCAAGCCCGGTGGGCTGTTCGTGGTGGGGCAGATCCTGCCCTACGGTGAGGCCGATGCCGCCTGGATGTACCGGATCTTCAAGAAGAAGCAGCCCCTGTTCTTCAACAACCCCCTGGACTCCGACTACGTCGCCATGCTCGAGGGTGCCGGCTTCGTGGACATCCAGATGAAGGAGGTCTTCGTCTGGGAGTCCATCGATCGCTGGATCGACACCCACGAGACCACCAGCCTGCACCGCCACGAGATCCGGCACCTCTACTACGAGGCTCCCGACGAGGTCCGGCGAGTCCACCCCTTCGAGATCACCCCCGACGGTCGAATTCGCGACCGGTGGAGATGGTGCATCTTCTCGGCCCGCAAGCCCACCCGACCCGCCGATGAACCTCGTGGACACCCCTGACGTCCGGGCCCACTTCGCCGCCCGGGCACCGACCTACGACGCCTCCAGCCACTGGTGCACCGATCCGGTCATCGCCGCGCAGACCGTCGAGCTGCTGGCCGCCGAGCCCCAGCACCGCGTCCTCGACGTGGCCTGCGGCACGGGACTGGTGTCGCGTCTCTTCCACGGCCGAGTCGACCACCTCGTCGGCCTCGACCTGACCCCCGAGATGGCCGATCAGGGACGCCGCTTCACCGACGAGCTGGTCCTGGGCTCCGCCCACGACATGCCCTTCGACGACAGCTCCTTCGACCGGTGCGTCTGCCGCCAGGGGATCCAGTTCATGGACGACGCGCGGGCCGTCGGCGAGATGTTCCGCGTGCTGAGGCCGGGCGGCCGGGTGCTCGTCGTCAATCTCTGCGCCTATGGCGAGCGCGACCGGAGCGAGTACTTCGAGATCCTCCGGCTCCGGAACCCGGCGCGGCGGAATTTCTACCTCCGGGAGGACCTGCGGGAGCTGCTGGAGGGCGCGGGCTTCGAGGAGGCCACCGTCCACGACCACGTCTCCACGGAAGACGTCGACGCCTGGTCCGCCAACGGCGCCATCACCGACGGTCGCAGGGAGGCCATTCGGCGGATCTACCGGGAGGCCTCTCCAGCGTTCAAGGCCTTGCACGCCGCCGAGGTGACGGAGGACAGCATCGTCGACCACATGCTCTTCGGCCTGGCCGTGGGCACCGTGCCCGCCTGAGCCTGGACGTCGTGCGCCCTCGGTGGTCCCTGCTGGCGCTGCCTCCCCTCGCGCTGGGAGCCTGTGGGCCGGTGGACGCGCCGGATCCTCCGAACTTCCTGGTCGTGTCCATCGACACCATGCGGGCCGACCGCCTGGGACGCCTGGGGCGAGACGGTCGGAGCCTGACCCCGAACCTGGACGCCCTGGCCAGGGAGGGTCGCAACTACGTCCGCGCCTACACCCAGGCCAACGAGACCCTCTTCGCTCACGCCGCGCTCTTCACGGGCCGGTACGCGTCCGAGCTGGGTCCCCTGTCCTACGAGACCTTCAGGCTCCCTCCCGGCACACCCACGCTGGCCGGCGCCCTGAGCTTCCGGGGCTACCGGACCGAGGCCTACGTCGCTGGAGGGCACCTGGACCCGAGGTTCGGTGTCGGCGAGGGGTTCGACCACTACCAGACGGCGCAGCCCTTCAGCACCTTCCACCAGACCATGCCCGAGGCCCTCGGCGCCCTGGAGCGGCTGACGGCGAGCGAGGAGCCGTTCCTCCTCTTCGTGCACGGCTACGACGTCCACACCCCCTACGTGAAGCCGGGGCTCTTCTTCCGCGCCGAGACCCCCGGCTATGACGGTCGCCTGCTCTCCGAGGCCTGGCAGCCCCTCACCTATGAGCGCATCCTCGACGGGGTCTACTACCCGCACTACCGCCCCCCCCAGCTCACGGCCAGCGATGGCCTGACCTTCCTCGACGTCTCGACCTTCCGGAGCCTGGAGCAGTACGCCGACCTGGAGGGCGTGGTGCGGTGGCCCCTGGACCCGCAGGACGTGGCCTTCCTCCACGGGGCCTACGACGTCGCGGTGCGCCAGGCGGACTTCTTCGTCGGCGTGCTGCTGGAGGCGCTCGACGAGACCGGTCGTGGAGACGACACCATCGTCGTGGTGCTGTCCGACCATGGAGAGGACCTGGGAGACCACGGACACTACAACCACCGCCTGGCCCTCTACGACGAGAGCACCCAGGTGGTGCTCGTCACGCGCGTGCCGGGGCAGTCTCCCGCGGTCGTCGGCGCCCCCGTGGCCCTGATCGACGTCTACGCCACCCTCCGCGACCTGGCGGGGCTGGAGCCCGTGGGGCGCGGCCGCCCCCTGGCTGGGGCGGACCCTGACCGGGTCGTCACCTCGGAGTCGATGTTGGGCCAGGTCAGCGCGAGGAGCCGGGCCGGCCGCCTGGTGGTCGACGCCGCCAGCCTCACCTCCAGCCTCCCGGCGCAGCAACCGCCCGGGGCACTGCTCCTCGACGACCACGGTGTGCAGCGCCCCTGGAGAGACCCGATGGTGGCCGGCCTGTGGCGGCACCTCCAGCAGGAGTACCCGCGGTGAGGCGCGCCGCGCTGCTGTGCTCGGCGCTGGCCTGGCTCGTCGCCGTCTGGTGGCTGGTCCGGCCGATGCCCGCTGCCCACCCGGATCGCATCGCGCCGCTCTTCGAGCTCATCGACCTGGACGGAGACGGCTGGGTCCGCCTCCAGGAGGCCGCGCAGGGCGGCGGCCCGGACCTGGACTTCGAAGCCCTCGATCTGGACGGCGACGGTCGCCTGGGGCCCGGCGAGGTGGAGGCGTCCGTCTGGGTCCTGGACCCCGCCTGGTGGGTCGAAGGGCCGGACTGACCCGATCACGGAGGTCGGGGCATCGTCGGTGTGTCGGCCCCCCCCTGTCCCGGGCGCGCCAGTCGGTCGGGCATCGGCCGGGTCGACAACCAGGCCAGCAGCAGGACCTGGGACAGCACGAGCGCTCCGATGGCCAGCAACAGCCATCGGGAGGCGCCGTGGGGTCGCGGTCGCGGAGGCATGAGCTTCGTATACTCCCGCCGATGCTTGCGCGGCGTCATCTGCTGGCCCTCGCGGCCTTCCTCGCCTTCTCCCTCATGCCGGTCTTCACCCGGGGTGCTCATGCCCCGGTGGTGGCGATCGCCGCGTGGCGCGCGGTGTTCGTCGCGCTGGTGTTCGGCGGCTGGGCCATGGCCGCGGAGGGCGGACCCCGGGCGCTGAGGCCCACCCCCACCACCCTGAAGCTCGGCGTGCTCTACGGGCTGGCCCTGGCCCTGGCCTCTTCGACCTTCGTCGCCGGCTACGCGCTGACCACCGCAGCCAACACCATCTTCCTCCACAACCTCGCGCCGGTGGCGGCCTTCCCCCTCGCGTGGTGGGCCTTCCGGGAGCGCCCGACGGCCTCGGCCATGACCGGGGCGATGATCGCCGTCGTCGGAGTCGCACTGCTCAGCGGCGTCTCCCTGCTGCAGTTCGGCCGGATGACCAACCCCCGCTTCCTCCTCGGGGACCTGGCGGCCCTGGTGTCGGCTGTCGGCTACGCCGCCGTCCTCGTCTGCACACGCGCCACCCGTCGGGAGGACACGCCCATCCTGGGCACCCTCTTCGTCGCCTGGTGCGTGGCGGCCGCCGTGCTGGTCCTGGTGGCGCTTCCCCTGGAAGGTCTGGCCATGCCGCCCTCGGCCTGGCTGTGGGTGCTGGGCCTGGCCGTCGTCAGCACGAACCTCCCCTTCTGGCTCCTCAACCTGAGCATGAAGGACCTGTCGGCCGGGCTGGCCTCGGTCCTGTCGATGTCCGAGGTGGTCTTCGTGACGCTGATCGGGGTCGGGCTCTATGGCGAGCATCTCGCGCCCATCGGCTGGCTGGGCGGTGGGCTCGTGGTCCTGGGGCTGCTCTACCCGCTGGCCCTCCCGGGCGACGACCCGTCACCGACCGACCCGATCGGCACGCTCCCTCCCGAGACGCTCACCCGCCGCTGGCTTCGCCTGGCGCTGTGCCTCGTCCTCCTGAACAGCGGCGCCGCCCTCGCTCTGTGGGGGTCGGCTCCCGGCGGGGCGCTGCTGGCGTGGGGCGGTCTGGTCGGGGTCCTGCGACTCGGTCACGCACCGAGCTCGGACCTGCTGGAGGGCCGCTTCACCCTGGCCTTGCGCTGGGGCTTCGCCGCCCTGGCGGCCGTGGCCCTCGGCGGACTCGCCCTGAAGAGTGGCTGGGCTCGGCCGGGGGCCTCAGGAGCGGTCGCCGGGCTGGCCCTCGCCGCCCTGTGGGCGGATCGTGGCCTCGCCGGGGGGGAGGCGGAGCGTGACCGGGACCTGCGCCCCCTGGCTTCCCTGGCCTTCGGCCTGCTCGCCGCCGGACAGCTCCTCGGGATCCTGGGCCACGCTGCGTCGGTCGCACTGAACGCAGCGGCGGCAGCAGCCCTCGCCCTGGAGGCCTGGGGTGTGTTCCTGGCGGCGGTGCGCGACCGGCTGCACGGGACCCAGGTCCACCAGACCCCGGAGCAGGCCCCGCTGGACGCCTTGCCCCGGCGCCTGGCCGCCCCCCGGCGCTGGGTCCCCCTCGCCGCGCTCGTGGTGCTCAGTGGAGGCGTGGCGGTCGTGCCCCCGGGACACCAGGCGGTCGTCGAGCGGCTGGGGGAGCCCCTGGCGGAGGTCGCCAGCCCCGGGCTGCTGGTCCGCCTCCCGCCCCCACTGGAGCGCATCCGCCCGATCGACGTCGACTCCGTCCGGACCCTGGAGCTGGCCACCCCGGACGCCGCGCTGCTGTGCGGGGACCAGTCCATGGTCGCGATCGAGGCGGTGCTGGAGTACAGCGTGGCCAGGGCCCGACAGGCCCTCTACTCGGCGACCGAGCCCGAGACAGCGCTCGCGGGCCTGGGCCGCGCGGCTCTCGTCGCCGCCCTGAGCCGACGGTCCCAGGAGGAGGTCCTGACCACCGGGCGCCGCGAGCTGGAGGCCGAGGTCCAGCGCCTGGCGCAGGCGGGGGTGGACCGGGTCGGCCTGGGCCTGGAGGTCGAGGCGGTGCACCTCTTGACGGTGTCTGTGCCCTCTCCCGTCCTCGCCGCCTTCCTGGACGTCATCTCGGCCCACGAGGAGCGAGCCCGGTCCATCAACGAGGCCGAGGCCTACGCGGCCAGCGTCCTCCCCCTGGCGAGGGGAGAGGCCCTGGCCCGGATCGAGGTCGCCCAGGGAGGCGTGGCGAGCCTCGAGGCCAGGGCAGCCGCCGATGTGACCCTCTTCGACGCGCTCCTCCGAGGCGGCGACACCGCACCGGAGCTCACCAGGCAACGCCTGGAGCTGGAGTACCAGGAGGCCTCGCTCGCACCGAACCAGCTCGTCGTGGCCGATCCTCGCGTGAGGATCTGGATCGAAGACCACGCCCCGCTCCCTTCCCCAGGAGGATCCCCATGAGCCGCCTCAACGTGCTCCTTCCCGCCCTGGTCACCCTCGCCCTCGCAGGGGCCTCCGTCTACACGGTGGACGCTCGCGAGGTGGCCGTGGTGACGTCCTTCGGGGCCGTGGTGCGCACCGTGCTGGAGCCCGGGCTGAACCTCCGGGCCCCGTGGCCCCTGCACAAGGTCCACCGCTTCGATGGCCGTTCCCGACTGCTGGAGGTCGACGCCATCGAGGTCCTCACCCAGGACAAGAAGAACCTCGTGGTCGAGGCCTTCGCCGTCTGGCGCATCCAGGACCCCCAGCGCTTCATGGAGGCCGTGGGTACGGCCGAGGTCGGAGAGGCTCGCCTGGCGGACCTCACCGTCAGCCGCCTCGCTGCCAGCCTGGGCCGCGTCGCCTACGCCGACCTGCTCTCGGTCCGCTCCGAGGCCGACGCGCTGTTGCCCGCAGGCGCTCTCGATCAGGTGCGCGAGGGGGCAGCGACGCGGCTGGGTATCGAGGTGCAGGAGCTGCGCCTGCGACACCTGGGGCTGCCACTCCAGAACGAGCAGTCCATCTACGAGCGTATGCGAGCCGAGCGTCGACGCATCGCCAATGCCTACCGGTCGGAGGGGGAGGAGCAGGCCATCGCCATTCGTGCCCGGGCCGACAGGAAGGCCACCGAGATCCTGGCCGGGGCCGACAAGGAAGCCGCCGCCATCACAGCGAAGGCCGAGGAAGCGGCGACCAGGCTCTATGCAGAGGCCTACTCCGAGGACCCCGACTTCTTCCGCTTCCTCCGCTCCCTCGATGCGGCCGCAACGGTCCTGGACGACGGCAGCATCCTGGTGCTCGACCCTCAACACCCCCTGCTCCAGGCACTGACGGAGCCTGGCCCTTGAGTCGACGTCTGCTCGGACTGATCCCGCTGGCCGCCCTGGCCTGGGCCGTGAGCGGGACCCTGGTCGTCGGCCCCGACGAGGTCGCCGTCATCTACCGCTTCGGGGCCGTCTCTCGAACGGCCGGTGCGGGCCTGGGCTATCGCCTGCCGGGGCCCCTGGAGTGGGACGAACGGGTGGTCGTCACCGCCTCCCGGCGCACGGAGCCCACCGTCCTCCGCCTCCTCACCGGAGACACCAACGTCGTCGACCTGGAGGTGGCCGCCAAGTACGTCGTGGTGGATCCGGTCGCCTTCAGCACCAGCCTGCAGGAGCCGGCCGGTGCGGTCACCGACCAGACCCTGGCTGCGGCGACGGAGCTGGTCGCCACGATGGAGGTCGAGGAGCTCCTGACCACGGGGCGGGCCGCGCTGGAGCGAGGCATCCGGGGGCTGGCCCAGCGGCGCCTCGACGCCCTGTCCGCCGGACTGGGCCTGACCTCGGTAGAGGTCCTGGCCCTCACGCCGCCTTCGCCCGTGCTCGATGCCTTCAACGACGTCAGCAGCGCCCGAGGGGACAAGGAGACCCTGGCCCTGTCCGCGGACGCCTACGCCTCCGAGGTGGTCCCCGACGCTCGGGGCCACGCCGCTCGGCGGGTCGAGGAGGCCCACGCCGCCGCGAGCGAGCGGATCGCCCAGGCCCAGGCGGACATCTCCCGCTTCCAGGCGCTGGCCTCCGCCCACGCCGAGGCCGCCGAGGCCACTCGCCTGGAGCTGAGGCAGCGCAGCCTGGAGACGATCGGCGGTCGCGTGGAGATCGTGGTGGCGCGGCCGGAGACCGTGCTCGTGCTCCCCCTCCCGGGCGACCAGGAGGTCCCATGAGGCAGCTCAAGCCCCTGCTCGTGCTCGTGGTGCTGCTCAACCTGGCGGTCGTGGCCTACGTCCTCCTGCGCCGCCCGGTGGAGGGTCCCGCCGAGGACCTGGGAGCCGTGGTCGACAGCCTCGTCGCCGACAACACCATGGAACAGTCCCGCTACGACCTGAGAGATCGGCGCGGACACCTCAACGTCATCCTCATCAGCCTCGACGCCCTGCGTTGGGATCGCACCGGGATCTCGGGCAACTCCGATGGCCTGACACCCAACCTCGACGCCTTCGCCCAGGAGGCCGTGGTCTTCACCGACACCACAGCGGCCGCCCCGTGGACTCTGCCCAGCCACATGACCATCTGGACCGGCCGGTGGCCGTCGGTCCACGGGGTCACCAACAAGCTCAAGCTGTTGAGCCAGGACCAGATGGTCGAGACCTCCCTGAGTCCAGGCATCGAGACCTACCCGGATCTGCTCCTTCGCCAGGGCTTCATCGCCGCAGGCTTCACGGGCGGGGCCGGTGTGCAGGCCCGGTACGGGTTCGGCCGCGGCTTCGACACCTACCTGGACGATCGCTACTTCGGCGGACTGGACTACTCGATCCCCCCCGCCCTCGCCTGGGTGGAGCAGCACCGCACCGAGCGCTTCTTCCTCTTCCTGCACGGCTACGACACCCACGGCCAGTACGACCTGCCGGCCAGCGAGCTGAGCGCCATCGGCAGCTACGACGGGACTCTGGACGGCTCGAAGGCCGAGCAGGGCGAGCTTCGTGAAGAGGGACTGGCGGCCATCGTCGATCCGGGAGACGACGCAGACCTCAGCGCCACCCTCGACGCGGCCGATGCGGCCTTCCTGGAGGCGGTCTATGACCGCAAGGTGCGTGTAGCCGACGGACGGCTGGGCAGCTTCCTCGCCCAGCTCGAGAGCCAGGGCCTCTACGACGACACCGTCATCGCCATCGTCTCGGACCACGGTGACGAGTTCATGGAGCACGGCTACGTCGACCACGGCGCCTCTCTCTGTCAGCACCAGCTCGGCGTCGTGATGATGGTCCGCTTCCCCGGCTATGCCCGCCAGCACCTCATCGACGTGCCCGTCCGCACCATCGATCTCTTCCCGACCCTCTTCGACGCCATGGGCCTGGACGGCCCCGCGGGGGTCGAGGCCCAGAGCCTGCTGCCCCTGCTCCAGGGCGGGACCCTGGAGGCCCAGCCCGTGTTCGCCGAGACCGACTACCGGCTCTTCGTCCACCAGCGCATGGTCCGCCAGGGCGACTGGAAGCTCGTGCTCGACCTCCAGGACGGCTCCCGGCAGCTCTACGACCTGTCCGCCGACCCCGAGGAGCAGCACGACCTCAGCTCCAGCGAGCCGCGACGAACCTACGAGATGGAGCAGGCGCTGAGGGAGTGGATGGCTGCGACGCGCACCAATCCACAGGACTACCTCGGCCTGCGTCAGAAGCCGATCCAGCTCTTCTGATGGACACCTCCGAGCTGGAGCCGGTTCGGCGGCGACTGGCCGCCCTGCGGGAGCTGCGCCCCTCGGAAGCGGCGGACTTCCTCCAGCGCGTTCGGGACGTCGTGATCATCGCCTCCAGCTCCCGCGGCGGCTCCAGTGTCTTCGCGGAGATGCTGCGGTTCTGCCCGGTCCTCACCCACTTTCGCGCCGAAGTGAACCCCTTCTTCGCCCTGGCCGGGCTCGCACCCCCGGACAGCGGGGACTCGGACAGGCTCTCCCCCGGTGCACCACACGACCGGGGCCTGCTGGAGGCCGAGCTGGCGCTCGACGTCGGCGGTCGGGCGCCCCTGGAAGCTCGGGGGGAGCGGGCGTTCGGTCTCGACCTCGCCTGGCGTCTCTCGGCCCAGTGGCCGACGCTGGCCATCGACCCCGCACAGGTGGTGGCGTGGACCCGATCCACCCTGGCCGCGTGGGGTCTCGAAGACCTCGCTGGCTTCCACCTGGCGTTGCTGCGCGAGGTGCGGGCGGCCCATCCCCAGGTGGATCCCTGGTACTACGACATCGACCCCGCTCGCATCCGCGCGGCCTTCCCCGAGCTCGAGCCTCCCACGGGTCCACCGGGACCCGTCGTCCTGGAGGAGCCCCCCTTCGTGCTGACCCGGCCCTGGCGTCCGGCGACCGCTGCGGACCTCGACCAGAGACCGCTGATCATCAAGACCCCGAGCAACGCCTACCGCCTGCCCTTCCTCCGGACCCTCTTCTCTGGGGCCCGGCTGCGGGTGCTTCACCTGGTCCGCAATCCAGCAGCCGCCATCAACGGACTGCACGACGGCTGGCGGTTCCGAGGCTTCCACGCCCACCGGGTCGGCGGTCTGGACATCGCCGGGTACAGCGACGCCGTCCCAGGGGGGCAGGGCTGGTGGAAGTACGATCTGCCTCCCGGGTGGCAGGCCTGGCGGGGGGAGCCCCTGGAGGCCGTCTGTGGCTTTCAGTGGCGCGCGGCCCACAGCGCCACCCTCGAGTGGGCGGCCGAGAACCGGCCAGAGCTGCTGCGGGTGCGCTTCGAGGACCTCGTCGGCGAGCGAGCCCGACGACGACGGGCCTGGGGGCGGGTCACGGACTGGCTCGGTGTCCGACAGGGGCCGGCGCTGGAGCGCATCGTGGAGCACGGCATCCCCCCCGTGATGGCGACCCAGGCGCCGCGACGGCGACGCTGGTTTGCCAAGGCGACGCTCCTGGAGCCGGTGCTGTCGGAGCCGCGGACCCGGGAGCTGGCCGCGGAGCTGGGCTATGCCGACCCTGGCTCGTGGGTCTGACCGGTCCGCTCCGGTCCGCTGCGGGCGCCCCCCCTCACCCCGGAGCGAAGAGGAAGGGGTAGCTCACGATCACGATGCCGCCCTTGGGCTGAGGAAAGCTCATCCTCCGGGTCACGTCGAGCATGCAGCCGCTCACGGCCGGGTTGCCGAGGGTGTCGCGCTTCACCGCCGCGGTCGAGACGCTCCCGTCGGTGGCGATCACCCACTTCAGGGTGACCTTGCCCTGCAGCGCCGGGTCGCGCTGCAGCTCGCGCTGGTAGCAGTAGCGGAAGCGGTTGAGGTTCTGGCGCACGACCTCGTCGATCAGCGCCGAGTCCAGGCCGCCGACGCGGAGGACGTCCTCGCCGCGGCGGATCGTGCCCTGCTGCTTGGGGCCCGTGGGCTCACCCCCCTCCAGGCTGGAGGCGTCGCCGCCCCAGCCCTTGGTGCCGGTCCCCCCGGCCAGGGTCTCCACGCTGCCACCGCCGCCGGGTCCGTCGCCCGACCACCCCAGGCCGGTGCCGAACTGGGTCCCCTTGGGGCCAGCCCTGCTGCCCAGGGCGGTGGTCAGGTCCGAGCCCAGCGAGGCGCTCTCGAAGAGGCCACCGAAGACGTCGCCCTGGTTCAGCATGTCCATGAAGCCGGCTCCCTCGGCCGTCTCCCGATCGCTGCGACGGCGCTCCAGGGCCCGGCGCATGCGCCCGTCGACCTGGCCGCGCTTGCCCTCCTTGCGCTTGGCGCGGGCGCCTTCGACCGTCTTCTCCGGGCGCTGTGGCGAGGCCGGCCGCGCCTCCTGCGAAGGGAGCTCCGGCTCCCGGAGCAGGACCTCAGCGAACTGGTCCTGGAGCTCCTCCACCGTCACCTCGGGACGTGGCGGCGCCGTGGCGACGACCACCCCGATCATCGCCGCCACGAACCCGTGGAAGGCGAAGGAGGCCAGCAGCCCGGTCTCCCGCTCGCGCCTGCGCACCCCCGGCAGGGTCGAGCCCGGCGGGACCAGGCGGACCAGCCAGGAGAAGCCGCCGTCACGCACGACGTAGCGGCAGCCCACGGAGATCTCCGACGACTCCAGCGGTCGCCACGACCCGTCCCACAGCTCGCCCGTGCAGCCCCGCGGGACCTCGAGCTCCCCGTGGTCGATCAACAGGTCCTCCCGCGGTCCCGGCAGGCCCTCTCCGCCGATGCTCACCGTGGCGTCTCCCGACAGGTGGCGGACGTCGAGCAGCCAGTCACCCCACAGGGCCGCCACCTCCAGGACGGGCTGGCCGGGACCAGGGGCGGGATCGCGGGTGAACCACTCGGGCAGGACAGGCATCGAAGGCTCCAGGAAGGGGTCTCTCCCAACCGACAGCCACCCTCTGCCTCCGGTTCGTCAAGGGCACGTCAGCGACCCCCGGGTCTGGATTAGAGGGCTCAGGCATGAACCCGCTGCTGCGCCTCGCACCCCTCTTCCGGCCCCAGTGGCGGCTCCTCGGCCTCTGCGAGGTCGGACTGCTGGTCGGCACGGCGCTGAACCTGGCCGGCCCCTACCTGGTGGCCGTCGCCGTCGACCAGGACATCGCCGGCGGGGACTGGACGGGCCTGCGCAACACCGCCCTGCTCTACCTGGCGGTGCTGCTGCTCAACCTGCTGGCCACCTACGCCAGTCGCGTCGGCCTGGAGGTCGCCGCCCAGCGGGCGATGCTCCAGCTCAAGCAGCGGCTCTTCGGACACCTGGTCCACCACGACCTCGCCTTCCACGACGCCCACCCCTCGGGGCGCCTCATCACCCGCGTGCAGGGAGACACCGAGGCGCTGAAGGTGCTGTTCACGGAGGTGATCCTCTCGATCCCGGCCGACCTGCTGCTGATGGTCGGCATGTTCTGGGTGCTGGGGACCCAGGCCCCCCACCTCGTGGGCTGGGTGGCGGCCGTGCTGCCGCCCTACGCCCTGCTCTTCCTCTGGTTTCGCAAGGTCTCCCCGCCGCGGTTCCTGGCGGTCCGGAAGATCCAGGCCTCCCTGACGGGCTTCGCCACCGAGCACCTCCGGGCGATGCCCACCCTCCAGCTCCTCGGGCGCACGCCCTGGGCGCGGCGCATGGCCGACGAGCTCAACGCCGAGATCTACGACCAGGAGACCCGCGCCCACCTGCTGCCGGTCTACTACCTCAACGCCGTGGTCCTGGTGCGCACGGTGGGCGTGGCCGGGGTGCTCTTCTTCGGCGGTCGCGCGGTGGCCGCGGGGGACCTGACCGTCGGCGCTCTGCTGATGGGCCTCGGCTACCTCCGGCAGATGTTCAACCCGCTGATGCGGCTGAGCTTCAACATCACGATGCTGGAGCGTGCCCGAGCGGCGGCGATCCGCCTGGCGGAGCTGGAGGACCGCACACCGACCATCCGCGACGCTCCGGACGCCGTGGCCTGGCCGGGCCTGGGCGAGGCCCTGGTGCTGGACGACGTCAGCTTCCACTACAGCGAACAGGCCCCGGTCCTCGAACGTCTGCGGCTGCGCCTGGGGGCCGGGGAGCACGTGGGCCTGGTCGGCGTGACCGGCAGCGGCAAGTCGACGGTGCTCAACCTCCTGCTCCGCTTCCGCGATCCCACCGCCGGGCGCATCACCGTGGACGGGGTCGACCTGCGCACCATCCGCCTCGCCGAGCTGCGCCGACGCGTCGGCCTCGTCCTCCAGGACGTGCTGCTGCTGCCGGGCACGGTCCTGGAGAACCTCGGTGGAGAGCCGGACCGAGCCCAGGGCGCCCTGGACGCCCTGGGCGTGGAGCTTCCCCTCGATCACCTGCTGGAGGAGGGCGGCCAGAACCTGAGCCGCGGAGAGCGGCAGCTCCTCACCTTCGCCCGGGCCCTGGTCCACGACCCCCAGCTCCTGCTGCTCGACGAGGCGACCAGCGCCATCGACCCGGCCACGGAGGCGCGGGTCCAGGCCGCCCTCGCCACCCTTCAGGAGGGCCGCACCACCCTCACCGTGGCCCACCGCCTCGCCACCGTCCGCGCCTGCGACCGCATCCTCGTCCTGGACGGCGACGGGCAGGTGGCGGAGGAAGGCACCCACGACCACCTGGTCGCCAGCGGAGGGCTCTACGCCGCGATGCTCCAGCTCCAGCAGGGAGACGCCGCATGAGGGGCAGCACCTTCGCGCTGGTGCGGGCCTGGTTCCGCCACGTCTGGCTGGACAGCCGGAACTGGCTGCTGTTCATCGTGCTCTTCAGCGTGGTCAACGCGGCCCTGGTCGCCAGCTTCCCCTGGCTCTGGCAGTTCCTGGTCGACGAGGTGCGGGGCGATGCCCGGCCGGAGCGCATCTCGGAGGTCGCCCTGTGGATGCTCGGCATCGGCGTGGCCCAGGCCGCGCTCTACGTCGGCCTCCAGGGCGCCCGCACGATCATGAACGCCCGCATCGGCTGGCGGCTGCGCCAGAGGCTCTTCGACCACCTGTCCGAGGTCCCGGCCTGGCGGCTCGATCGCTGGCGGGTGGGGGATCTCGTCACCCGGCTCACCGACGACGCGGGGGAGAAGACCCTCTGGTTCCTGTGCAGCGGCGTCTTTCGGGCCCTGGAGGCGGCGCTGGTGGTCGTCGCCTGCCTGGTGGTGATGGTGAGCCTCGACCCGGGGCTCACGGTCTGGGTCGTGCTGCCCCTACCGCTGTTGATCGTGGCCCAGTCCCGCGTCCAGGGGGTGCTCGCCGGGCGCTACCGGGACGTCCAGCAGGCGATCTCGGCCATCAACGACCAGCTCACCACCCTGTTCTCGGCGATCCGCATCCTCCAGGCCAACCGCCTGGAGGGGGCCGCGTCGGAGCGCTTCGCCGCCTCGGCCGACGCCCAGCGCCGCGCCGAGGTCCGTGCGGCCACCATGCGGCAGGCGGTCTACATGCTGCTCGGCTACGGCTGGCAGCTCGCCGTGGTGGCGCTGCTGCTGGCGGGGGGCCACGGGGTGCTGGAGGGGACCATCACCCTGGGTCAGCTCGTGACCTTCGAGGGCCTCACCATGACGCTCGTGTGGCCGATGTTCGACGTGGGCATCTTCCTCTCCCGCTACCAGCAGGCCGGCGTGGCCCTGCGGCGGCTCCAGGAGATCGTGGACCTGCCGCAGCGCCAGGACCCCGCGGAGCCCGAGAGCCCGGCCCACGCCGGCCTCCAGGTGAGCGAGCTGGCCGTCGACGTTCCGCGTGGGCCTCGCCTGCTGGACGCGATCTCCCTCGACGTGCCCCCGGGCACCCACCTCGCCGTGGTCGGCGAGGTGGCGTCGGGCAAGACGACCCTCGCCCGGGCCCTGATGGGGCTGTGGCCCCCCGCGACCGGAGACGTACGCATCGGCGGCGTGTCCTGGTCGAGGGTCGACCCGGCGGAGATCGCTCGACGGGTCGCCTACGTGCCCCAGGACCCGGTGCTGCTCTCGGCGACGGTGCGGGAGAACATCCTGCTCGGCCGGGAGGTCCCCAGCGCTTCCCTGGCACGGGCCGTGGAGCTGGCCCGCCTCGCCCAGGACCTGCCGCAGCTACCGCAGGGGCTCGACACCCGGGTGGGTGAGCGCGGCGTGACCCTGTCCGGCGGTCAGCGTCAGCGGGTCGCGCTGGCCCGAGCCCTGGTCGGTCAACCCGCCCTGCTCGTGCTCGACGACGCCACCGCCGCGCTCGACGCCGACACCGAGGCCGCGTTCTGGGACGGCCTCGGCGACGCCCTGCCCGAGCTGACCACCGTGGTGGTGACCCACCGCATCGGCACCATCGAGCGAGCCGACGCGGTGGCCGTCCTCGAGGGTGGCCGCCTGCTCCAGGTCGGCCGCCACGCGGACCTGATCGAGGCCGAGGGGCCCTACCGGCGGGTCTACGGCCGCCTGGCAGCCCGGGCGCGGCTGGTGACGACGGGTGACGGTTGGTGACCCGCCCCCTCACCTGCGCCTCTGGTTGCCCTCCAGCGACACCCAGCCCCACAGCAGAGACACGATGACGGCCAAGGCGAACCACTGCTTGGCATAGTGGGCGCTGGTGTTGTTCCGGACCGCTGGGCCGTAGCCCCCCGTGAGGTGAGAGGCGGACTCGGGCCGCTCGCCTTCGCCCGGCCGCGGCCCGGCCCGGACGTAGAGCCCGGGGTGGACCTCCCCCACCCAGGCGTGGATGGCGCCGATGTGCTTCCAGCCCCAGATCGGCGGCAGGGCGTCGGAGATGACCGGTGGCTCGTCCCGTGACTCCGGCAGCGGCCGGAGCTGTCCCTCCAGGGTGATCGGACCGTCCGCTCCCAGTGCCGCGAGCCCCTCCTCGAGGTCGCCGCGGGCCAGCTCTCCGCGGTCCACCAGCACCCGCCAGCCGTCCACGGTCTCGAAGGGCTGGAGCACGCCGTAGGCGATGACACCGGCGACCTTGCGGCCCCCCTCCAGGCACACGGGCTCCTCGAAGCGACCCTCGAGCCGCACGTCGCGGAACCAGGCCTGCTGCCCCGAGTCGACCACGGCGCTCCCCTCCAGCACCGGCCGCTCCGCCGCCGCGCGGGCCTGGTCCAGGTGGCGGTTCTTGAAGGCATCGCGCCGGACCTGCCAGGTGCACAGGGACAGCAGCACGACCACGCAGACCCCGGCGCCGAGGGTGGGCCAGAGCCGGGGCCGGAACTCACGGCGGAGGCGCTGGAGGGCGGAGAGCGGTCCCATCGCGCCCCCGATTAGCCCGCCGGGGGGTGGGAGCTACTTCGCGGCGTCGAACTGCTCGGTCTCGGTGGAGCCGGCCATGGCGCCGGTGGAGGACAGTCCCCCGGACAGCACGTTGCGCACCACGTCGAAGTACCCGGTGCCCACCTCGCGCTGGTGACGGGTGGCCGTGTAGCCGTGGACCTCGGAGGCGAATTCCGCGGTCTGGAGACGGGCATAGGCCGTCATGCCCTCCTCCCGGTACGCGCTGGCCAGCTCGAACATGGCGTGGTTGAGGGCGTGGAAGCCGGCCAGGGTCACGAACTGGAAGGCGTAGCCCATGGCGCCCAGCTCCCGCTGGAAGCGGGCGATGTCCGCCTCGGAGAGGTGCTTGCGCCAGTTGAAGCTCGGGGAGCAGTTGTAGGCCAGCTTCTTGCCCGGGAACCGCTCGTGGATGGCCTCGGCGAAGGTCCTGGCCTCCTCCAGGCTCGGCGTGGAGGTCTCGCACCAGACCAGGTCGGCGTAGGGGGCATAGGACAGCCCCCGGTCGATGGCCTGGTCGAGGCCGCACCGCAAGCGGAAGAAGCCCTCGGGCGTGCGCTCGCCGGTGGTGAAGCGCTGGTCCCGCTCGTCGATGTCGCTGGTGAGCAGGCGGGCGGCGTTGGCGTCGGTGCGGGCGACGAGCACCGTGGGCACACCCATCGCGTCGGCGGCCAGCCGCGCCGCGACCAGGGTGCGGATGAACTGGCTGGTGGGCACCAGCACCTTGCCACCGAGGTGGCCGCACTTCTTCTCCGCGGCGAGCTGATCCTCGAAGTGCACGCCCGCCGCGCCGGCGGCGATCATCGACTTCATCAGCTCGTGGGCGTTCAGCGGACCGCCGAAGCCGGCCTCGGCGTCGGCCAGGATCGGCGCCATCATGTCGGTGGTGGTGTCACCCTCGGACCAGCGGATCTGGTCGGCCCGCATCAGCGCGGCGTTGACGCGCTTCACGACCTGGGGCACCGAGTTGGCCGGGTAGAGCGACTGGTCCGGGTAGGTCTCGCCGGCGAGGTTGGCGTCGGCCGCGACCTGCCAGCCCGACAGGTAGATGGCCTTCAGCCCGGCCTTGACCTGCTGCACCGCCTGGCCGCCCGTCAGGGCGCCGAGGGCCCGCACGGGGGGCTCGGTCTCCACCAGCCTCCACAGCTTGACGGCCCCCCGCTCGGCCAGGGTGTGGCGCACTCGGGTCGGGCCCCGTAGTCGCAGGACCTGCTCGGCCGAGTAGGGCCGGTACACGCCCGCGTAGCGGTCCACGGGCAGCTCACCGGACTCCGGAGCCACCAGGCGCAGGGCCTCGTCCGGGGTCATGGGGCGCTCCACGGTCTCGTTCTCGTGCTCGGACGACATCTCAGGACTCCGGAGTGGTGAGGATCCGCTGGTAGGCGGGCAGGGTGAGGAACTCGGGGAAGACGGGGGCGGTGGCCACGGTCTCGAACAGCTCGCGGGCCTCGTAGAGGCGCCCGAGGGGACCGCCCGTCACGCCGCCGGCGGTGCGGAGCTCTCCCACGACCTCGTCCAGGACCTCCGCGACCAGGGACCGGGTCACGGTCCGGCCATCGGTCATGACCGCTCCGTGCTCCAGCCACTGCCAGACCTGGGCGCGGCTGATCTCGGCGGTGGCCGCGTCCTCCATGAGGTCGTCGATGGGCACGCAGCCACTGCCGCGCAGCCAGGCCTCCAGGTACTGCAGCCCGACCCGCACGTTGAGGCGCAGCCCCTCGGGACTCACGGTCCCTTCGGGTACCTCCAGGAGGTCCTCGGGGTCGATCTGCACGTCGAGGCGCAGGCGGTCGAGCTGGTTCGGGGCCGGCATGTGGGCGTCGAAGACCTCCCTGGCGAGGCCCACCAGCCCCGGGTGGGCGACCCAGGTGCCGTCGTGGCCATCGGTCACCTCGCGGTGCTTGTCGGCGTGGACCTTGGCCAGGGCGGCCTCGTTGGCGACCGGGTCGCGCTTGATCGGGATCTGGGCCGCCATGCCCCCCATGGCGTGCACACCTCGGCGGTGGCAGGTCTGGATGACCAGCTCGGTGTAGGACCGCAGGAAGTGGCGATCCATGCCGACCGTGCCCCGATCCGGCACCAGGAACGCCGGGTCGCTGCGGAAGGTCTTGATGAAGCTGAAGATGTAGTCCCAGCGACCGCAGTTCAGCCCGGCGGAGTGCTCGCGGAGCTCCCAGAGGATCTCGTGCATCTGGAAGGCGGCGAGGATGTGCTCGCAGAGCACCGTGGCGCGAACGGTCCCGACCGGTAGCCCGAGGGCGCTCTGGGCCCGCAGGAACACGTCGTTCCACCAGCGGGCCTCGAGGCGGTGCTGGAGCTTGGGCAGGTAGAGGTAGGGACCGCTCCCCCGCCCGACGAGCACCTGGGCGTTGTGGAAGAAGAACAGGCCGAAGTCGACCAGCGACCCGGGGGCGGGCTCGCCGTCGATCAGCAGGTGGGCCTCCTGGAGGTGCAGACCGCGGGGGCGGACCATCAGGGTCGCGACGTCCGCGCCGAGCGTGTAGGTGCCCTTGGTCGGGTGCTCGTAGGTGATGGTGCCGCGCACGGCGTCGGCGAGGTTGACCTGGCCGTCGAGGTTGTTGCTCCAGGTCGGCGAGTTCGAGTCCTCGAAGTCCGCCATGAACACCCGGGCGCCCGAGTTCAGGGCGTTGATGATCATCTTGCGGTCGACGGGGCCCGTGATCTCGACCCGGCGATCCTGGAGATCGGCCGGGATCGGCGCGACGGTCCAGTCGCCGTCGCGGATGTCCGCGGTCTCGGGGGCGAACGTCGGTCGCAGCCCGGCATCGATGGCGAGCTGCAGCTCCTCGCGGTCGCGGAGCAGCTCCTGGAGCCGGGGCCGGAAGCTGCGCACGAGATCGGCGACGAAGGCGAGCGCGTCGGCGGTCAGGATCCGCTGGTGGTCCAGCCCCACCGGACCGAGCACCTCGACGCCGCCGACCTCCGGGGAGCGCCGCGGCGGGTCTTCCGAGCCGAAGGAGAAAGAAGTCATCTGGCCTCCGTGTTTTGGCGGATGATCAAAGGTGTCATGACATTGCCTCATTTGCCCCCGCTTCGGTAAGTACCGGAAAATATTTGTGTAGTGTCGTTGACATCTGAAGAGCCACATGCCGCCAACTTGTAAACGTTGTAAAGTGCGCCATGGCACGCACACCCCGCATGGGCGGCAAGGTCCGCAGCCTCCGCCGCAAGGGGGCGCTCACCCAGGCCCAGCTCGCCGCGGAGCTCGGGATCTCGGCGAGCTACCTCAACCTCATCGAGAACAACCGCCGCCCGCTGACGGCCCCCCTGCTGATCAAGCTGGCGCGGCGCTTCTCCATCGATCTCGAGGACTTCGCCGAGGAGGACGAGGCCCGCCTCGTCCGGGACCTGCGGGAGATCCTCAGCGACGGGCTCTTCGAGGCCCACGAGGTCGGCCTCAACGAAGTGCGGGACCTCGTGGCCCGCTCCCCGGAGATCGCCCGGGCGATCACGACCCTCTACCAGCACTTCGACACCGCCAAGCAGACGGCGCGAGACCTCTCCGAGCGGCTGAGCGACGTCGGCGCCGCCCCGGAGGTCGGCGATCGCTTCCGCAGCCCGTCCGAGGAGGTCTCCGACGCCCTGCAGGAGGCCCTGAACCACTTCCCCGTCCTGGAGGAGGCCGCGGAGCGGCTGTGGCGGGAGGCTCACCTCGAGGGCTCGAGCCTGCGCTACGGCCTGGCCCAGTTCCTCTCGGCCAGGCTCGGCATCGACGTGCGCTCGATGCCCTTCCACCACGGCGACCGAAGGGTGCGCCGCTTCGACCCCGAGCGACGGGTGCTGGAGCTGAGCGAGGTCCTGGCGCCCCGCAGCGCCAACTTCCAGCTCGCCCACATGGTCGCCCTGCTCACCCTCCGGGATCCGTTCGAGGAGCTCGTCTCCCGGGCCCGGCTCGACAGCGACGACAGTCGCTCGCTCTACCGGGTGGCCCTCGCCAACTACTTCGCCGGCGCCGTGCTGATGCCCTACACGGAATTCCTCACCTCGGCCCGCTCCGAGCGCTACGACGTGGAGCTGCTCGGGGCCCGCTTCCGCACCAGCTACGAGCAGGTCTGCCACCGGCTCACGACGCTGCAGCGACCCGGCGCCGCCGGCGTGCCCTTCCACCTGATCCGGGTCGACATCGCCGGCAACATCTCCAAGCGCTTCTCCGCTTCGGGCATCCACTTCGCCCGCTTCTCCGGCGCCTGTCCGCGCTGGAACGTGCACGCCGCCTTCCTCACCCCTGGCCGCATCCGCACCCAGGTCAGCGAGATGCCGGACGGTCCGGTCTACTTCTGCTTCTCCCGCACCCTGCGCAAGGGCCGCGGCGGCTTCCACACGCCGACCGCCGTGCACGCCATCGGCCTGGGGTGCGAGATGCGCCACGCCCGCGAGCTGGTCTACGCCGACGGCATCGACCTCGACAACCCGCGACCGATCCAGGTCGGCGTGACCTGTCGCCTCTGCGAGCGCATGGACTGCGCCGAGCGGGCCTTCCCCGCCGTGGCGCGGCCGATGCGCATCGACGAGAACGTGCGCGGACTCTCCTTCTACGCCCCGGTGGAGCGATGAGCGCGATCGAGACCCTGTTCGAAGACACCGCCGGCTGCGCCCTGGTGGGTATGGTCCACCTGGGCCCACTGCCCGGCAGCCCCCGGTGGCAGGGGTCGATGACCGGCCTCGTCGATGCCGCGCTGCGGGATGCCGAGGCCCTGATGCTGGGAGGGTGCGACGCGCTGCTGGTGGAGAACATGGGCGACGTGCCCTATCTCAAGGGGCGGGTGGAGCCGGAGACGGTGGCCGCGATGGCGGTGATCACCGAGCGGGTCGTGGAGCTGGGGCTGCCCACGGGGGTCCAGGTCCTCGCAGGCGCCAACCGGGAGGCCCTGGCCGTCGCCCTGGTCGCGGGAGCCCGCTTCGTCCGGGTGGAGGGCTTCGCCTACGGCCACGTGGCCGACGAGGGCTGGCTGGAGGCCTGTGCCGGGGAGCTGACGCGAGCCCGCAGGGCCCTCGGCGCCGAGGTGGCGATCTGGGCCGACGTCCAGAAGAAGCACGCCGCCCACGCCGCCACCGGGGACCTGAGCCTCGCTGTCCTGGCCCACGGGACCGCCTTCTGCGGGGCCGACGCCCTCGTGGTCACCGGCAGCACCACGGGCGCCACCACCGATCCAGGAGACGTGCAGGCCGCCCGTGGCGCCGGCCTGCCGGTGGTGGTCGGCTCCGGCGTGAGTGACCTCGACGCCGCAGAGCTGGCGGAGATCGCCGACGGTCTGATCGTCGGGAGCTGGCTCAAGGTGAACGGGGACTGGCGGCAGCCCGTCGACCCGGCACGCGTGAAGTCCCTGGTCGAGGCGATCGGGAGGTAGGATCTCTCGATGCGTCCCGCCCTGTTGGTCTCGCTGAGAGACCCCGACGACCCGATGGCCGCCCAGGAGCGACGCTGCTTCGAGGAGACGGCGCGCCATCCCGTGGACCTGATCTCCGCGGTCGGCCGACGCCTCGACATCTCCCACCTCCGGGAGCGCCCCGCCGTGTTCTTCGGCGGCTCCGGGGCCTACTCGGTCCTGGACGCCCACCCCTGGGTCCACCAGATGCTGGACTTCCTGGTGGAGGTCTGCGCCGCCCAGGTCCCCGCCTACGCGAGCTGCTTCGGCTTCCAGGGCCTCGCCGTCGCGATGGGCGGCGAGGTCAACCGGGACGACACCCGCCAGGAGCTGGGCGCCTTCGAGGTGGACCTCACCCCCGAAGCGGCCTCCGATCGTCTCTACCGCCTGCTCCCGCCGCGGTTCTTCGCCCAGCTCGGCCACCACGACCACGTGGATCGCCTGCCGCCCGGGGTGACCCTGCTCGCGACCGGCGGGCTGTCCTACTACCAGGCCTTCAAGGTCGAGGGCGCCCCGTTCTGGGCCAGCCAGTTCCACCCCGAGCTCTCCAAGCAGACCACGTATGAGCGCTGGCTCTTCTACAAGCCCCACTACGCGGGCGACGAGGATCGTGCCGAGGAGATCGACGCCGAGATCCGGTCGGCCCCCGACACCGACGTACCCGGCGTGCTGCTGGAGGAGCTGGTCAGACTGGGCCTCGAAGGCTGAGCTCTGATCAGCTCCCCAGCGGGATAGCAGGCTGTCCCCCCGGGAGGACTGACGTGACCCTCGATCCCCAGATGCTGGCGGCCATCGACGAGAGCCGAGCCCAGCGCCACACCACCCGCCGGGCGACCGTGCCCGCGCTCGAGGAGCGCCTCTACACCGCCGTGCCCCTGCTGGACCACGGCTTCGTGCGGGTGATCGACTACATGGGCGACGACGCCGCGATCGTGCAGGCGGCCCGGGTCTCCTACGGCAAGGGCACCAAGAAGCTCCGCCAGGATCGCGGGCTCATCCGCTACCTCATGCGGCATCGCCACACCACGCCCCTGGAGATGGCGGAGCTCAAGCTCCACGTCAAGCTGCCCATCTTCGTGGCCCGACAGTGGATCCGCCACCGGACGGCCAACGTCAACGAGTACTCGGCCCGGTACTCAGTCCTGGACCGCGAGTTCTACCTGCCGGCGCCCGAGGACCTCGCCGTGCAGTCCGCGTCCAACCGCCAGGGCCGCGGCGAGGTGCTCACCGCGGAGCAGGCCGCCGAGGTGCTGGCGATCCTGCGCCGCGACGCCACCCAGGCCTACGACACCTACGAGAGCCTGATGGAGGACCACTCGCTGGCCCGTGAGCTGGCCCGCATGGACCTCACCCTCAACTACTACACGCAGTGGTACTGGAAGATCGACCTCCACAACCTGCTGCACTTCCTCTCGCTGCGCATGGACCACCACGCGCAGTACGAGATCCGCGTCTACGCCGACGCCATCGCCGACTTCGTGAAGGACTGGGTCCCGTTCACCTGGGAGGCCTTCTCCGACTACCGGCTGGGCGGCAGGTCCGTCAGTCGCCAGGGCGTGGACGTCGTCCGGCGACTGATCCGTGGCGAGGAGGTCACGCCCGAGTCCAGCGGCCTGTCGGGCCGCGAGTGGCGGGAGCTGATGGAGTGGGTCCGCGGGTAGTCAGCCCGCTCCCTACTTGCCGAGGGGCCGAGCCTGGTCCTGCAGGTCCTCGGTCACCAGGTCGAGCAGCGTGGCGCTGAGCTCGATGATCTGCTCGTTGGTGAACCCTTCGCTCTTGAGCTGGCGGAAGAAGCTCCGAGCCAGGGTGCGGTTCCGGTTGCGGTAGAGCTGCTGGATGTCGTTCTGCGGCGGCATCTGAGGCGTCCTGTTCGGATGGCGCCCCCAGTGGAAGCAAGGGGCGTGCCATCTTCCGGATCGCCGCCGATTGGCCTGTAGGCACGACACAGCCCCTCGGGGTGCCACCCGGGGTACGCATCGCGCCCCGCAGGTGCGAAGGAGGCTTCGCACCCGGACGGGGTCCAGGAGGACTACCGCTCTCCGGTCTGGTCCAGCTTCTTGATCGCCATCTGGACGTACTTCCGGATGTTGGGGATCTCCGGGTCCAGGTTGTAGGCCCGCTGGAGGTCGTTGAAGGCCTGGCGGTAGTTCTTCTTGTAGTAGTGGCTGATGCCACGCCGACAGCGGGCCATGGCGTGGCTGCCGTCGAGCTCGATGGCGGCGTCGAAGAGCTCGATCGCTCGCGTGTAGTCCTTGCGGGCGAAGTAGAGGTCGCCCATGGCCACCAGCGGCTCCGGGCTGTTGGGATCGAGGTCCTCGGCCTTCTTGAAGTCCGACATCGCGGCGGCGTAGTCGCCGAGGTCGAGGTGGCAGCGGCCGCGCCCGATGCAGGCCGTCAGGTGACCCGGAGCGTACTCCAGCAGCTCGGTGTAGGCGGCCGAGGCGGTCTGGAGGTCCCCGCGCGCCATGGCCGCGTCGGCCGACTCCAGCAGCTCCTCGACCCGGCCGGCCTCGACGGCCTCCTGGCGGACATCGACCTCGGTCGACATGGCCACGCCGGGCAGGATGCTGTCCTCGTCCATCAGCTCTGGAGCGAGGTTGACCAGCTCCTCCAGAGGCTCCTCGGCGGAGACGGACAGTCCGTCCTCGTCCTCCGCGAGCTCACCCTCGTAGGTCCCATCCACGGGACCCATGGGGATGATGATCTCTCCCTTGATCGGCTCCCCGCTGTGGCCGACCGTGGCCGCCCGGGGCGACACCGCCCGGGAGCGCCCGTCCGGTGTGACGTGGATCGCAGCCGGCATCGGTCTCTGGTCGCCGACATCGCGGATCGTCGGGATCGCCGCGGCGTCGAGCACCCGGGTGTCGAGACCGAGCTGGTCGGCCTGGCTGTCGAGCTGCGTGGGCTCGTCGTCGGGTCCGCCCACGAACTCGACGGTCGATGGCGTCGGAGGCAGCTCGTCCTCGATGTCCTCGACGTCCACCGCCACGACGGTCGGGCCTTCGTCGGCGGCCTCGATGTCGTCCAACGAGGGCATGGCCTCGGGCAGGTCGACGTCGGTCACCTCCGCCTCGTCGCCTTCGACCGACACCTCGGTCACGAGGACCTCGTCGGCGGACTCCGCGGACGGGCTCGGCAGGACGATCGCCGCCACCTCGGGCGTCGCGACGATCGTGGCGATCTCATCCGGGTGGGGCTCGGGCTCGGGCTCCGGCTCGCGGTCCTCCGGCAGGTCGGCCTCGGCGTCCCCCTCCGCGTCCGGCTCGCGCTCCGCCACCGG
>CAZCVP010000072.1:26737-33168 GCA_964501915.1 uncultured Enterobacterales bacterium | reverse complement strand
GCCGGCTACCCGATGTTCCTGGGCCTCAACGGCGAGTCCGCGGGCCAGGTCTACAGCGCCAACGAGTTCCTCACCCGGGTCAACCTGATGGGGGGCGGCAACTTCCCCTTCGAGGACACCCCGGTGGCGATGGGCGACAAGATCGTCGTCATCGGCGCCGGCAACACGGCCATGGACTGCCTGCGGGTGTCCAAGCGCCTGGGGGCCGCCGAGGTGCGCTGCGTCTACCGCCGCACCGAGGCCCAGGCACCGGCCCGGGTCGAGGAGGTGCGCCACGCCAAGGAGGAGGGCATCCACTTCAGCTTCCTGCGCAGCCCGACGGCGATCGAGGTCGACGACGACGGCCAGATCACGGCCATCGTCACCCAGGTCATGGAGCTGGGAGAGCCCGACGCCTCCGGACGGCGTCGTCCGGTGGCCGTCGAGGGCGAGTTCGAGACCTTCGAGGCCGACACGGTCATCTATGCCCTCGGCACCCGGGCCAACCCGATCATCGCCCAGACCACTCCGGACCTCGGTCTGAACAAGTGGGGCTACATCGAGGCCGACAGCGGCTCGCAGGCCACGAACCTGCCCGGTGTCTTCGCCGGCGGCGACATCGTGACCGGCGGCGCGACCGTGATCATGGCGCTCGGAGCCGGTCGTCGCGCCGCCGCGGGCATCACGAGCTGGCTCGCGCAGCGGAGCTGGCCTCCGACGCTCGCCGAGAGCGAGGAACCCGCTGCCCGGGCGGGCTGCCCCCGGTGCCACGCCCCACTGGAGGACGGCGAGTCCTATGTCTGCTGCGCCGGCACCCAGCTCACCTGGAGCTGCAGCGCCTGTCACAAGGTCAGCGAGGGCTTCGCCTTCCCCTACGGCCTCTGCCCCGCCTGCGGTGGCACCCTGCTGAAGGGCGCGTCCACCGGTCCGGTGAGCGACCAGCTCCAGGACGCCGTGCGCCAGGCCTTCGAGATCGAGCTCGGCGGCCGCGCCTTCTACCGGCAGGGCGCCGCCCGGACCTCGGACCCCGATCTCAGGGCGCTGTTCGAGGATCTGTCGGCGATGGAGGAGGAGCACCTCGGCACCCTCGCCCGGCGCTATCACCTGCCGGCCCCACCGCTGGAGGAGGTGGACTGGGAGCAGGTGGCCGTCTACGCGGGCGCGAAGCTGCCCGACGACAGCGCGACCTCGCTGCTGGAGCTGGCCCTGGCGCTGGAGCGCCGTGCGCGGGACGCCTTCGCCGCCCGCGCACGTGATCTGGAGCGCGGCACGCCGGAGTGGAGGCTCTACCGGGAGCTGGAGGCCGAGGAGGCGGATCACGTCGCGACGATCGCGACAGCGCTGAACCGCTGGAAGGCGGGGAAGCCCGGGCTGATCTGACCGCCGCCACCAGGCCGACTCGGTCCGCCGTGGAACCGTTGCTGAGCTGACGCATCTCCCTGTCACGAGTCGACACGCTACTGGCTCTACTCCATGTCCCGAAGAAGGTGACCCCGATGCTGTTCGCGCTCATGCTGGCCTGCCAGCAGACGTCCGAGCCCGCTCCTCCCGCCGCCGAGGACACGGCCTCTCGCATCGCCCTGCAGAAGGCCGCCCTCGACCAGGCCCGCGGCGCCATGTCCCAGCTCGGCAAGACGCTGAAGGGTCAGCTCGTCGACACGATGAGCGAGCAGGGGCCCGTCGCCGCGCTGAGCGTCTGCTCGGCCAACGCCCGGGGCCTCACGGCCCAGGTGGCCAGCGAGACGGGCGTGACGGTCGGGCGCTCCTCCCTGCGCCTGCGAAACCCCGCCAACGCCGCCCCCGAGTGGGTCGCTCACTGGCTCACCGGGCAGGGGGAGCGCCCCGCCGAAGGCGTGCCGGGCCTGGTGACCATCGCGCCGGGGCCCTCCGGGGAGACCGCTCGAGCGCTGGCGCCGCTGGCCATCGAAGCCCCCTGCCTCACCTGCCACGGACCGGTGGACACCCTGGCCCCCGAGCTCAGCGAGGCGCTCGCCCAGCGCTACCCCGACGACGACGCCACCGGCTACGCCCTCGGCGACCTCCGAGGCGCGATCTGGGCCGAGGTGCCGGTCTCCGCTCCCTGATTCACCCCAGCTCGATGCCCACCGGGGCGTGATCCGAGGCCTTGAGCTCGCCGCGCTTCTTGCGCCAGGGGCGGTCCATCCAACCGCGAGCGACGCGGCTGTGCACGGACTCGGTGACCAGGAAGTGGTCGATGCGCATGCCCTGGTTGAAGCGGAAGCTGGCCCGGCGGTAGTCCCAGAAGGTGTAGGTGCCCGGCTCCAGGTGGCCCTCCAGCTCGTCGACCAGGCCCCAGGCGAGCAGCCGCTGGAGGCGCTCGTGCTCCAGGGGATGGAAGCTGGGCACCCCGGCGAAGCCCACTGGGTCCCAGATGTCCCGCGCCGCAGGGGCGATGTTGATGTCGCCGGTGATCACGAGGTCGTCGGCGGGGTCGTGCGAGCGCTCGACCCAGGCCTGGAGCGCGTCGAAGAAGCGCAGCTTGTACTGGAACTTGGGCGAGTCCGCCGCCTGGCCCTGGGGACAGTAGAGGTTGACGATGCGCACGCCGGTCGTGGTGGCGGCGACGAAGCGCGCCTGGCCCTCCTCAGCCTCGGACAGCCCGAGCTGGACGTCCTCCAGGGGCGTCCTGGAGGCGATCAGCACCCCGTTCCACTGCTTCTGGCCGTGCACGGCCAGGTCGTAGCCCCGAGAGGTGAACACCTCCCGCGGCACGGCCTCCGTCGTGAGCTTGAGCTCCTGGAGGCAGAGCACGTCGGGTCCGACCTCGTCGAGGTAGAGCTCCACTAGCTCACGGCGCGCCTTCAGCGAGTTCACGTTCCAGGAGACGATCTTCATCCGGGGCCCCTATCGCCCACCAGGTGACTGGACTTGCAAATCGGTTCATCGCGATATAACGATATAGTGATGCCGGACCTCGCCACGAGCCTCGACCGCTGTCGCCTGCTCTCCGACGGCACCCGCCTGCGGCTCTTGTCGCTGCTGGCCGCCGAGGAGCTCACCGTCGCCGAGCTCACCCGCATCGCCGACCTGGCCCAGTCCACGGTCTCCACCCACCTGGGTCGGCTGCGCGAAGCGGGCTGGATCCGGGACCGCCGCGAGGGCTCCAGCGCCTGGTACCGGCTGGATCCCAGCGAGCTGCCGCCCCAGGTCCAGGCCCTGTGGACCGCGATCACCACCGCGACGAGCGACCCGGTGCTCGAAGCCGACCTGCGGCGCCTCGCCGAGGTCCGGGCAGCCCGGCAGGGCGAGGAGCCCTGGCCGGACTCGGTCGCCCTGGCGATGAACAAGACCTACTTCCCCGGCCGCTCCTGGGAGGCCCTGTCCCGCAGCCTGCTGGGCCTGGTGAGCCTGGGCGAGGTGCTCGACGTGGCCTCGGGCGACGGCGCGGTGGCCGAGCTGCTCGCGCCCCGGGCCCGCTCGGTGACCTGCGTGGACCGCAACGCCCGGGTGGTGGCCCGCGGCCAGGACCGCCTGGCCCGCCTCGGCAACGTGCGCTTCGTCCAGGCAGACATGCACGAGCTGCCGTTCTCCGACGGCTCCTTCGACCAGGCCCTCGCCATGAGCGCCCTCTGCTTCAGCGCCCAGCCCCGCGCCCTGGTGAGAGAGCTGGCCCGGGTGCTGCGCCCCGGCGGTCAGCTCGTCGGCATCACCCTCAACCGCCACGGCCACACCCGCGAGGCGCAGCGCTACCGCCACCCCCAGCTCGGCTACGACCCGGCCGGGCTGCAGTCCCTGCTCGAAGCCGCCGGCTTCGAGGTCCACACCTGCGCCCCGACCTCACGGGAGCGCCGCCCCCCCCACTTCGAAGTGCTCACGCTCCACGCCCGGAGAGCCCAGTGACCCCAGCCCAGCGCCAGTCCGCCCTCACCCAGCTCCTGAGCGAGCGGGTGCTCCTGCTCGACGGGGCGATGGGCACGATGATCCAGAAGGTGCCGCTGACGGAGGCCGACTTCCGCGGCGAGCCCTACCGCGACCACGACCACCCGCTGAGGGGCTGCAACGACCTGCTCAACCTCACCCGACCCGAGGTGATCCGGTCGATCCACGACGCCTACCTCGACGCCGGCGTCGACATCCTGGAGACCAACACCTTCAACGGCACCTCGGTCGCGATGGCCGACTACGCCCTGGAGAGCGCGGCCTACGACATCAACCTCCACGGCGCCCGCATCGCCCGGGAGGCCTCGGATGCGCGCGGCGGCCTCGCCCTGGTCGGCGGCGCCCTGGGCCCGACCAACCGCACGGCGTCCCTGTCCCCCGACGTCAACGACCCCGGCTTCCGCAACATCACCTTCGTCCAACTCGTGACGGCCTACGCCGAGGCCGCCCGCGGCCTGCTCGACGGCGGCGCCGACCTGCTGATGGTCGAGACCAGCTTCGACACCCTGAACGCCAAGGCGGCGCTCTTCGCGGTGGAGCAGGTCTTCGGTGAGCGCGACAGCCGGGTGCCGATCATGGTCTCGGGCACCATCACCGACGCCTCCGGCCGCACCCTGAGCGGCCAGACCGCCGAGGCCTTCTACCACTCGGTGCGCCACGTCGACCCGCTGACCGTGGGCTTCAACTGCGCCCTGGGCGCCCGGGCCATGCGGGCCCACGTCGAGACCCTGTCCCGGGTCGCCGACACCTTCGTCTGCGCCTACCCCAACGCCGGCCTGCCCAACGAGCTCGGCGAGTACGACCAGTCGCCCGAGGCGATGGCGGCCCTGGTCGGCGAGTTCGCCGAGAGCGGCCTGGTCAACGTCGTCGGTGGCTGCTGCGGCACCACCCCGGACCACATCGCCGCCATCGCCGCCCAGGTCCGACAGCACCCCACCCGCCAGGTCCCCCGGATCGACCCGGCCCTGCGGCTGTCGGGCCTGGAGCCCACCACCCTCCGCGAGGACTCGCTCTTCGCCAACATCGGTGAGCGCACCAACGTCACCGGCTCGGCCCGCTTCCGGAACCTGGTCCAGGCCGGCGACTACGAGACGGCCCTGGAGGTCGCCCGCCAGCAGGTCGACCACGGCGCCCAGATCATCGACGTGAACATGGACGAGGGCATGCTCGACAGCGAGCAGGCGATGACCACCTTCCTCAACCTGGTCGCCGCCGAGCCCGACATCGCCCGGGTCCCAGTGATGCTCGACAGCTCCAAGTGGTCGGTCATCGAGGCCGGCCTGCGCTGCCTGCAGGGCAAGGGCGTGGTGAACAGCATCAGCCTCAAGGAGGGCGAGCAGGTGTTCCTGGAGCACGCCCGGCTCTGCCGCCGCTACGGCGCCGCCGTGATCGTGATGGCCTTCGACGAGCAGGGCCAGGCCGACAGCCTGGAGCGCCGCAAGGCCATCTGCCGCCGCAGCTACGAACTGCTCACCACCGAAGTGGGCTTCCCCGCCGAGGACATCATCTTCGACCCCAACATCTTCGCCATCGGCACCGGGCTCGAGGAGCACGTGAGCTACGCCGTGGACTTCATCGAGGCCTGCCGCTGGATCAAGCGGGAGCTGCCCGGCTGCCGGGTGAGCGGCGGCGTGTCGAACGTGAGCTTCAGCTTCCGCGGAAACCACGCGGTCCGGGAGGCCATCCACGCGGTCTTCCTCTACCACGCCATCGCCGCCGGCATGGACATGGGCATCGTCAACGCCGGCGCGATCCTGCCCTACACCGAGCTGGACCCGGAGCTGCGAGAGCGGGCCGAGGACCTGGTGCTCGACCGCCGCCCCGACGCCACCGAGCGGCTCCTGGAGATCGCCGAGCAGGCCAAGGGCAGGCGTCGGGCCCGCAAGGACGACCTGGCCTGGCGCGAACAGGACGTGCGGGCTCGCCTGACCCACGCCCTGGTCAACGGCATCGCCACCTTCATCGAGGAGGACACGGCCGAGGCCCTGGAGCGGCTCGGCGAGCCCCTGGAGGTCATCGAAGGACCGCTGATGGACGCCATGAACGTGGTCGGCGACCTCTTCGGCTCCGGCAAGATGTTCCTGCCCCAGGTGGTGAAGAGCGCCCGGGTGATGAAGAAGTCGGTGGCCTGGCTCGACCCCTACCTCACCGCCACCCAGGCCGCCGGCACGACCAAGGGCCGCATCCTGCTGGCCACGGTCAAGGGCGACGTGCACGACATCGGCAAGAACATCGTCGGCGTGGTGCTCCAGTGCAATGGCTACGAGGTCATCGACCTGGGGGTCATGGTGCCCTGCGACACGATCCTGGAGCAGGCCCGGATCCACGGCGCGGACCTGGTGGGGCTCTCGGGGCTGATCACCCCCAGCCTGGAGGAGATGGTGCACGTGGCCCGCGAGCTGGAGCGCACTGGCCTCGGGGTGCCGCTGCTCATCGGCGGTGCGACCACCTCCGAGGTCCACACGGCGGTCAAGATCGCCCCCGCCGGGGGGGGGCGCGGGGGGGGGGTGGGCCCCCCCCCCCCCCCCCCGCGGCTCCAACCGTGCCGAAAT
>CAZCVP010000072.1:0-26727 GCA_964501915.1 uncultured Enterobacterales bacterium | reverse complement strand
GGTCCACACGGCGGTCAAGATCGCCCGGGCGCGGGAGGCGCGGTTGGTGTATTTCACCGCCGCCTCCCGCGCCGTGGGCACCGCCTCCTCGCTGCTGAGCGACAGCCGCCGGGCGGCCTTCTGCCAGGAGACGGCCGCCCGCCAGGCCGGTGTCCGGGAACGCCGGGCCGCCAAGGCCGGGGGCCGACCCCGAGCGACCCTCGACGAGGCCCGCGCCAACCGCCTCCGGTGCCCCTTCGACCAGCAGCCGGCGGTGCCACCGGCCTGGACCGGCCTCACCACCCTGGACCACGTGACCCTGGAGGCGCTGCGGGCGGTCATCGACTGGACCCCGTTCTTCCGAGCCTGGGAGCTGCCGGGCACCTTTCCCAGCCTGCTGGCCCATCCCGAGGCCGGCGCCGAGGCCCGCCGCCTCTTCGAGGAGGCCACGACCCTGCTCGATCGCATCGTGACCGAGGGTCTGCTGCGCCCCCGTGGCGTGGTGGGCATCTTCCCCGCCGCGCCCGACGGCGACGACATCGTGCTCTACGGGGCCGGCGCGGCGCCGATGCACCGCATCCACACCCTGCGCCAGCAAGGCCGCAAGAGCTCAGGTCGTCCGAACGTGGCCCTGGCCGACTTCGTCGCCCCCGCGGGCGGCCACGTCGGGGCCTTCGCCGTCACCGCCGGCCACGGCCTCGACGCGCTCACCGAGGTGCTGAGAGCCGACCACGACGACTTCCGGGCACTGGTGGCCCAGGCCCTCGCCGACCGCCTCGCGGAGGCCTTCGCCGAGTGGACCCACCGCGAGGTGCGTCGCAAGCTCTGGGGCTACGTCGCCGACGAGGAGCTCAGCAACGAAGGCCTGATCGGCGAGGCCTACCAGGGCATCCGGCCGGCGCCCGGCTACCCGGCCTGCCCCGATCACAGCGAGAAGACCGGCCTCTTCCGCCTGCTCGACGCACCGGGCAACGCGGGCATCGGCCTCACCGAGACCTGTGCCATGACCCCAGCGGCCTCGGTCTCGGGCTGGATCTTCGCCCACCCCTCGGCCCACTACTTCGGCGTCGGCCGGCTCGGCCGCGACCAGGTCCAGGACTACGCTGGGCGCAAGGGCTGGACCCTGGAGCAGGCCGAGCGCTGGCTGGCCTCGAACCTGGGCTATGAGCCCTGACAGCGGCGCAGGATCGCCACGTCCGTGGGCGACAGGTAGCGACCTTCGAGCTGCATCCGGCTCGGGCCGAGTCGGCGCACCGTGGCGTGGAGCTGGAGGAAGGACCCGTCGGGGAGCTGGAGCACGAGCTGGACCACCTGGCCGACCTCCACGGGCCCGGCCCGCTGCAAGACCAGGCGCATGCGGTCGCCGCGAACCCGGAGCGCCCGCTCCAGGGTCTCGGCGTGGTCGTAGCGGGCCATCAGGCTGAGGCCACCAACCATCGACACCACCGGCCTCACCAGGTCCCGCGACGGGACGATGCGCCGGGCGTGCCGCTCGGTCTCGGGCACGTCGGACCGACGGTCCTGGGCGATGCGCTCGGTGGCCCGCCGCATCGACTGCCGGATGCCCTCGCGGCCGCCGACCTGGGACTCCGACCACCGGGATGAGCCCGAGCGATCCAGTCGCCCACCGGCCAGGGTCGTCATGGTCGGGCGGGTGTGATCGGAGCTGGCGCGCACCCCGCTCCCCACTCGCGAGACCTGGGAGACCTGGCTGAGCTCCCGACCGAGGAAGTCCTCCATCAGGTCCACGTCGCGCGGGCTGACCGCCGACCAGCGACCGCTGTGCAGCCAGCCCTTCTTGAAGGGGGTCTGGCGCCCGTCCGTCACGTCGAGCAGCCGGACCTGCAGGTCGACGTTGGAGCCGAAGCCCCCCAGGTCGAGCCGCACGAGCTGGGGCTGGGCAGAGTTCAGACGCTCCCGCAGCAGGAAGTCCAGCGTGTCTTCACAGAGCCAGACCGCCACGCCATCGGTGAGACCGAAGTCCCCGACGACCGTGACGTTCAACGGCTGACGTAGTCGCCGCTGCGGCGACCTCCCGTTCTCGGTGATCATCTCGCCCCCCGGCAGGTCTGGGCGCCCCGGGTATTACCCGCCCACGCGCGGCCTGGGGGGTCATTCTTGTAAAGATCTGTTCTCCCTACACTGCATCCAGCGGCCGTATCTCACCTTCGAGGTGGACCCTGGACGCATCACGGGTCCACAGCCCAAAGGTGCGTCGCGCTCCACTCTGTCCCGTCCTGAACAGGACAGGTGACGGCAGCAGGATCGGCCTTCGGAACGTGACCGACACACTCCAGGGCGCCGCGGGGAGATCCTCCTCCACCTCGGCCAGACACCGCGCCAGGCTCCACATGCCGTGCACGATCTGCCGCCGGAAGCCGAGGGGCTTCGCCGTCAGTGGATAGAGGTGGATCGGGTTGAAGTCCCCCGACACCCGCGCATAGCTCCGACCCTGGCTGGCCGGCAGCTCCCAGACGCACGAACGCTCCGAGCCAGGCTGCATGCCCGCCTCTGGAGCCTCCCGCGGCGGTCGCTCCTGCGACGGCCGCTCCCCGACCCGCGCCAGGATGGTGGTGGTCGAGGCCCAGACCGTCTCGGCGTCGATGCCCACCTCGGTCTGGAGGTCGAACTCCACCCCCAGCCGGTGCGGCCGGTGCCCCTCCACCCAGCAGCGCACCCCGAGGGGCACGCCCTCGGGCAGGGGCACGTGCGCCGTGATCAGGTTGCGCGTGTGCACGATGCCCAGGGGCCGGAGCGGGAAGGTCCGGTCGGTCAGGATCGAGAGGTGCAGCGGCGCTGCGAGCACGTGGGGCCAGGTGGCCGGCACCTGCTCCGACGGCGCGAAGCCGCAGACCTCCCGATAGGCCGCCAGCTCCTCCGTCGACGGCGTCAGCGGCGTGAGGGTGGCTTCGATCCGCGGGATGGACCGCCCCTCGGCGAGCACACCGCGCTTGACAGCCGCCCGAGCGTAGAGCCAGCCCATGGCGGGAGGGCGCTCGAAGGCGTGGATCACGGGGTCGGCCACGGGAGCTCCTCGGAGCGTACACCCTGCCGTCCTAACGTCCGCCGATCTCCGCGAGGTACTCGTCCTGCGCGACCAGCAGGTCCTCGATGCCAGAGGCCACCACGCCGGACAGCGTCTCCCAGGTCAGACCCGGAAGCTCCGTCTCCTGCCAGCTCACCTGGTATCGCAGGGTCTGCGCCCCGCTGGGGATCCAGAGATCGATCGAGTAGCCCTGCCACAGCGAGATCTTGTCGCCGTCGTGGTGGGAGTTCGGCATGAAGGAGCGGGCGACCATCGCGGCCCGCTCTTCGTCCTCGACCGCGACCCAGCGGAAGTCCTTCTCCATGAGGTAGGTGACCTCGTAGAGCACGTTCTCCCGGGTGATGTCGTTGACCACCTCCATGACGTCGCAGGCGCGCTCGTGGAAGCACTCGCCAGCGGAGACGATCGTGCGCTCGTAGTGGTCCGGCGAGGAGGGCTCCACGGGGGTCATGTCCTCCATGTACTGGAGGTCGAGGTGGGCCTCGAGCCGGTTTGGCGAGAGGTAGAGCACGCCCACGCCCAGCGCATCGGCCGGGTCCCGATCGTGCTCGATGCGCCCTTCGACCTCCTCGGCGGCGATGGCCCTCACGCTGTAGGCGCGCTCCGTCCAGCTCGCATCGAGATCGACCTCGGTGCTCCAGGTCACGAGGTTGGCGACCGCCTGCTCCATGGCCGCCGGGTCCTCGTGGTCCCACTCCTCGAAGAGCCACAGCGTGAGCTCTTCCATCTCGGCGGGCGCCTCGATGGGGTCGGCACAAGCGAGCAGCAACAGTCCGAGCATCCAACGAGGCTAACCTCGCGGGATGCGGTGGAGACACTGGATCCCAGCCAGCCTGGTCGCCCTGGCGATCCTGGCGACCATTCCCTACGGCCCGGCCCTGCGGGAGCGCCTCTACCGTCTCGGCTCCCCTCGCCTGCTCGCAGAGGTCGCCGTCGCTGTCGATCGGCCCCTGGCGGCCACCCCCGGGCGCGTCGCCGTGGGCTCCGAGGCGGTCGCGGTCTACCGGGTCGACGGCCTGGAGCTCCTCCACACCTGGACCCCCGAGCGCCCCTGCGTCAGCCTGGCCTTCGAGGCCAACGCCGTCACCTGCGGTCCCGCCACGCCCCTGCCGGCCGGCGTGCTCTGCCGCGCTGCCGAGGGACCCTGGGAGGTGCTCTGCACGCGCGACGGCCTGCTGGTGAACGGTGAGCCCAGAGAGCTGCCCGAGCCCGCTCGGGACCTGCGCATCCAGCGAGAGGCCGTGCACATCGCCCTCGGTGAGGGGGGCCTGCTCACCCAGCGGCTCGACAGCGGTGCCGAGATCTTCCACCTGCCCGGAGAGGCCGTCGCGGTCGGCGGCACGGACCGGGCCCTGGTCGTGGCCGGCGGCGGTCAGCTTCGCACCTACGACATGGTGCCCGGCAGGCGGTGGGTGGTGCCCGGCGTGGGGCTCGTGCTCCTGTTCGCGGTGCCCTGGGCCCTGATCCCCGCCTGGCGCAGGGGGCGGGCTGCGGTGCTCTGGCTCCTCGGCGTCGGCGCCTGCGTGGCCTGGAAGCTCCACAGCCTCCAGGGCATCCCGATCGAGGCCGTCCACCTGCTGGAGTTCACCCTGTTCGGGGCCCTCGTCTGCCGGGCCCTGGCTGTTGGCCGAGCCGGACCAGCGGTGTGGATCGGGACCGCTCTGCTGAGCCTCGTCCTGGGCTGTGCCGACGAAGCCCTCCAGTGGTGGCACCCCCTGCGCACCGGCGACATCCGCGACGTGTGGACCGATGCGCTGGCCGGCGCCTTCGGGGCCCTGGCCGCCTGGAAGGCCCTGGGCTGGGCCGGGCCCGGCCCGAGCTGGCGCCTCGTGCCCCGCCTCGCGGCCGTCGCCCTGCTCGCCCTGGCGGGCTTCCAGCACCTCGTGCACGGCTTCGGCTCGCTGGAGACGGTCGCAGGGGTAGGCACCTGGACCAGCCGCGGCACCGACGTCGCCGAGGCGCGGGCGGCGCTGCGCGACCACGGCGAGCTGCCCTACGCCGACTACCTGCGCCGCTTCGGCAAGCACACGGCCCCCAGCGCCCACGAGGTCCGCGGACGCCTCTACCGGCGGGACTTCTGGCTGGCCCGGGAGCGCCTCGACATCACCTGTGGCGAGCAGGCGATCCTCGACCACGCCTTTCCCGGCCTGACCGAGGGCACCCCCTTCGCCATCGCCCCCGCCACGGCCCTGGCGTGCGCCGAGGTCGACACCACCGCCTACGTCAGCCCGATCTCCGCCGCCGCCTTCACCCGCTCGGGCCCGGTGCCCTACTGGATCGGGGTCCTGCTGCTGGCGCTGGCCTGCGGCGTGGCGGGCCGCCCGCGCCGCGGTGAGGCCTCTACTCCACCCGCACCAGGCACAGGCCCTCCCCGTTGAAGTGCACCGAGTTCGGGTTGTCCGAGTCACAGGTGCCGCCGCTGTCGTCGGTGAGGTGCAGGTCCGGGCACCCGCCGCTGCGCACGATGGGACAGAAGTGGTGCATGGTGAGCGGGTTGTCGCCCTCGTCGAGCCAGAAGGTGCCGACATAGACGCGGGAGCCCTCCTCCAGGGGCGCTTCGTTGTCCAGGTCGATGACCACCCAGTCGGTCCGACAGTTGGCGAACTCCGGCACCCCGGAGGGGTTGGTGTCGTTGGTCACCCGGAAGTAGGCCGACTCGTTGGTCTGGCTCTCCCCGGACTCGGCGATGGTGTAGTCGTAGACGTGGTAGAGCCCGGCCACGTCGGCGACGAGGGTGCCGGAGTCCTCCATGCGGTCCCAGGACTTCACGTAGATGCCGTCCGGGTGGAAGGTGGCGTTCACGTCGTCGGGGCAGGGGTCCTCCTTGACGATCTCCGGCGGGACGTCGTCGAGGGTCCGCTCGTCTCCGGCCGTGTCGCTGTAGGGGAAGCCGGCATCCGGTCCGACGCCGAGCTCGTAGTCCACGCAGGCGAGGGCCAACCAGAGCATGTTCACCTCCAGGTAGAGGCCCAATGCAAGGAACATTCCACCCCTCCAACCCCCACAATTCCCGCGGCGGCCGCGACAAGCCGGTCTCACCGGGCGCCCTGACGCGACCCGGGGGTCGCAGCGGGCCTAGGAGGGTGTGGGGCATTGCTCCCGTCGCCTGGCTTGCTCACGTGATTTCAGGCGCTTCCGCTCCTCAGTCGGGTGCTACTCCCCCACGGTGACGGTGACGCTGTCGCTGCCGGTCTTGCCCGTCGTGTCCAGCGCCGTCAACGTGAGCACGTGGCGGCCGAGGTCGAGCACGACGGCGGCTTCGAAGGAGCCGTCGGCCTGGGGATAGTCGACGCCGACGAGGTCCCCCTGGACGTCACTCGTCCAGGACCCCAGCAGCGAGGTCACCGGGTCCTCCGCGTCGTCGAGCACGCCGCGCAGCGTCACCCCGGGGTCGTTGGTGACCGAGGCGCCCTCGACGGGCTCGACGATGCTGGCCGTCGGGGCCTCGGTCTCCATGACCTCCAGGGTGACCTCGGCGGCGTCGGTCTCGCCGTCCGGAGCCCGGGCCTCCAGGCTCACCAGCCGCTCCCCCACCTCCAGCTCGACGTCGCAGGTGGTGGTGCCGTCGCTCTCGGCGGTGGTCTCCGGGCAGGCCTCCACGCCGTCGACCCGCCACGTCACGGCGACGTCGCCGTTGGTCCCGTCCGGGTCCCGCACCTCGCCGGCCAGGCCGATCCGGTAGCCCTCCAGGACCTCGTCCCCGTCGTCGTGGGAGGTGATCACCGCACCGAAGACACCGGGCGTGAAGCCGGAGTCGTCGCCGGAGGGCGGACAGGCGATCAGGAGGCTCAGCATCAACATCGGCACCCTACCTGCCGTGGTTGGCGACCACGTTGCGGACCCTCTGGGCGATGTCCTTCGGCAGCCCCTCCACCACCACGTCCGGCTGGCCGCTCGGTCCCTCGAGGGCGATGGTGCCCTTGGACTTCGGCGTGTCCTTCACGACCTCCGAGATCTCGCGCAGCAACCTCCCGGACAGCTTGCCCTTGGTCACCCAGGTGCGGCCCCCTTCGACCCGGATCAGCACCCGGGCCCGGGTGCCACCCATCATCTTGAAGAGCCAGAGACCGATCGCCGCGATGACGGCGATGAGCGCGATGCCTTTCACCTTTCCTACTCCTGCCCGCAGGGCACGGCGTCCCAGAGGTCGCCGTTGTTGCGGGTGTCGCACTCGTCGACGGTGCCGGCACCGGTGCCGTCGTCGTTGGCGGCCAAGCGGATGGGCTCGCCTTCCAGGGCCAGGACGTCGAACTCCAGGACCTTGCCCGTCGCGACCTCTCCCGGCTCCAGGCCGCCCTCCAGGGTCCAGGTGGCCATCACGGGGTGCCAGGCCCCGGCTGCGGTGCCCGCGTAGACGGTGACCGGCACGTCGGCGGTGACCGCGGCCCCGCCCTGGTTGGTGACCTGGACGGCCACGAAGACCGGGGCCCCCTCCTCGCAGCCGGGGAAGCACACGTCGGTGATCTTCGCCTTGAGGTCGGCGGCCGGACTCCCGCCGTCGAGGCAGGAGCTGTCGGTCGGCACCACCGTTGCCTCGGCGGCGGTGATGCCGCAGTCGTCCCAGACGATGGGGTCGCTGTCGGTCTGGGTGTCGATGATCGGGTTGTCGACGTCGGGCTGGGTGGTGAAGTTGTAGTCGCCTTGTCCGCAGCCGGAGAGCGCGGCGAGGGCCCAGACGATCGACGCTCCCATGCGGACCTCCACTCCATCATTAGCACCGGTCCGAGGCCTGCGCTAAGCCGCCGCCATGCTGCTGCCCCTGACCGCCGCCGCCCTGGCCACGGGGACCGCCGCCTGGACCTGGCGCCTGCACCGCCGTCACCCGGAGCTGATCTGGGACTGGGACGACCTGGACCTCGCGGACCTGCACTTCCCGCCGGACTTCCTCTGGGGCACCGCGACCGCCGCCCACCAGGTCGAAGGCGGCCTCAGCGACAACAACTGGACCTGGTGGGAGACCCAGCAGCGGCGCGGCCGCTCCGTCATCCACGGAGGCGACCGGGTCGGCGACGCCGCCGACCACTTCCGGCGCTTCCAGGAGGACCTTCGCCTGATGGAGGCGCTGGGCACCAACAGCTACCGCTTCTCCCTGCCCTGGAGCCGCCTCGAGCCCTCCGAGGGGGAGTTCGACGCCGAGGCCATCGCCCACTACCACCGCTGCATCGACGGCCTGCTCGAGGCCGGCATCACCCCGATGCTCACCCTGCACCACTTCACCCACCCGCTGTGGTTCGAGGAGCGGGGCGGCTTCGCCGATGCCGCCAACATCCCCACCTTCGTCGCCTTCTCCGAGCGCATGTTCCGCGAGTACGGCGACAAGGTCTCGCTGTGGTGCACCCACAACGAGCTCTGCGTGGTGGCGATCATGGGGCACCTGGCGGGCATCTTTCCACCCGGTCAGCGCTCCTTCGACGCCATGGGCCGGGTCATGCGCAACCTGCTCCTGTCCCACGTCAGGACCTACGAGGCCCTGAAGGCCCTTCCCGGCGGCGACGCGGCCCAGCTCGGCATCGTGAAGAGCCTCTTCCAGTTCGACCCCTACCACCGCTGGAACCCGGTCGACTGGGTCGGTGCGCGGTTCTGCGAGCGCGGCTGGAACACCCGCATCCTGGACTTCCTCGAGCACGGGGTCTGGCACATGCACGTGCCCGGCCTCACCCGGCAGCACGAGGAGGTCCCCGAGGCCGCCGGGGCCACGGACTTCGTCGGGCTCAACTACTACAGCCAGGTCCTCTTCCGGTCGCTGCTGATCCCCGGCGTGCACAGCCTGCCCGGCCAGCGACCCGGCTCGATGTGGACCGACATGCCCTACGGGCTCTACGCCGAGGGCCTCTACCGGGCGCTGGTCCAGCTCGGGCGGCTCGGCAAGCCGGTCTACGTCACCGAGAACGGCGTCTCGGACAGCGCCGATGTCCTGCGCGAGACCTGGATCCGACGCTACCTCTACGCCATGTCTCGAGCGATCGCCGACGGGGTCGACGTGCGGGGCTACTACTACTGGTCGCTGCTGGACAACTTCGAGTGGGCCGAGGGCTACTCCCAGCGCTTCGGGCTGTACCACGTGGACTTCGAGACCCAGCAGAGGACCCTGCGGACGGGGTCCAGGGCCTACGTGGAGATCATCGAGCGGTGGCGCAGCGGCGCGAAGTGACCCGGTGACATCGGGCGGTCATCGGCTGTGGCGACAGACGGGCGTAGGTTGTCAGAGCGCGAAGTGGCATTCAAGGAGGTGTGGTGCGCACCGATGATGTCGTCGCGGCTGCCCGCCAGCGGTACCGCAAGGAGCAGCGCTCGCTGGAGCTGGCGCGGACGCGCAGGTTCCTGCAGGCGCAGGCCACCCTGCTCTTGATGGCGGTGATCGTCTCCAGCGCCCTGAACCTGACCGGCCTGGCGACGGCGATGGTCTCGCTCCAGTCCGCCGTGTTCTGCGGTGCCGTCGCCCTGCTCACCCTGGGTGCCTGGCTGGCCTTCCGCTACCTCGACGCCGGTCCGAGGGTCGTGCCGGCGCTGCTCTACGCCGACAGCGTGGTCGCGCTGCTGATGTTCTACCTGGCCGGCGAATTCGAGACCCCGGCACTCGGCATCCTCTGCCTCGCCACCATCATGGCCCCGCTCTTCGCGAGCAAGCGCACGGCCTACCGGGTCGCGACCGTGCAGGTGCTGACCTACAGCCTGCTGCTCCTCGTGCGGCAGGTCGGGTGGCTGCCCTACGGGTACATGGTGCCGCCCGAGGCCGTGCTCGCGCCCGGCTTCGTCGCGGACTGCTGGTTCAGCTTCGTCTTCGTCGCCTATGGGGTGGCCGTGCTCGCCGGCGGTGCCAGCATCGACATCCTCAACAGCCAGCAGCGCCTGCTCGACGAGGTCGCCGACAAGACCCGCGAGCTCGCCGAGGCCCAGACCCGGTCGGACTCGCTGCTCAAGGAGGTCCTGCCGGGCCACGTCGCGGACTCCCTGCTCGACGAGCGCCGTCCGATCGCCGAGCAGCACGACTCCGTGACCGTGCTCTTCGCCGATGTCGTCGGTTTCTGTCGCCTCGCCGCCCAGTGGGAGGCGGTGTGGGTGGTCGACCTGCTCAACCGGCTGTTCACCGAGTTCGACGAGATCTCCGCCCGCCATGGGCTGGAGAAGATCAAGACCATCGGCGACGCCTACATGGCGGCCGCCGGCCTGCCGGACACCAACCCGGACCACGTCGTGGCCGCGGTCGAGGCCGCTCGCGACATGATCGAGGCGGCCCGTCGGATCCCCCAGGTCCCCGGCGGGCTGCAGCTCCGCATCGGCATCCACACCGGCCCCGTCGTGGCCGGCGTCATCGGCGACCGTCGCCCGGCCTACGACCTCTGGGGCGACACGGTGAACGTGGCGAGCCGCATGGAGAGCCTGGGCCGCCCCGGACAGGTGCGGGTCAGCGAGACCTCGCGGCGGGCGCTCGACGGCGCCTACCGCTTCCGGGAGGGTGGCACGCTGATGTTGCCCGGCCGGGCGCCGTTGCGGAGCTGGCTGGTGGACCTGGGGCCGCTCAGGGCCTCGCCGCTGCGGCCCGCTCAGCGTGAAGCTTGACCCAGGCCGTGCCCTCCGTCAGCGCATCCCTGGCCAGGTAGCGGACGATGAAGTCCGGCGCCCACTTGATGCGCATGTCCGACGCGTACTCCAGCCGGGTGATCGGCGGGGAGTCGGAGACCTGGGTGACCAACCAGTACCCCACGATGTCGTCGACATCGCTCTTGCGGGAGTAGTCCAGGGTCCAGGACATCCACCCGGCGTCCCGCTTGACGAGGTTGTCGGTGTAGTACTCCACGCCGATGCCGAAGAGCGAGAGCTCGAAGGCCACGAGCCAGTGGTCCCCACGACGTGCGTAGACCTCGGTGGACTCGACGTGAGCCACCCGGTCCGGGTAGCGGTCGTAGTCGAGGATGGCGTCCCACACGAGGCTGGCCGGCGCCCGGATGTCCTGGATGGCGAGGGCCCGGCCACCCCCCTCGTAGCGGACCTGCTTCTCGATGGCCTGGCCCGCGGCCAGGGCCTCCCGATCGACGGTGGACAGAGCCGTCGCCGGCGGCTTGGACGCGATCGGCGCGAGCTTGCCCTGGTGGGGGTGGGGCTTGTCCAGGCTGGCCGCCCAGGCCGACCCGAGCACCAGGCACAGCAGAGAAGGACACATCGCCCGCCGGGTATCCGGGACCCGGTCAATGGACCAGGGCGGCGCCCGACAACGGGGCCACGACGCTGGGCACCGTCGCCTGCACGGCGGACGCCACGACGGGCTCGCTCGTGCTCACCTGGGACGAGGTCCTGTCCGGCCTGACCGACCCCGGCGACGCCGAGCGCGTCGAGTCCCTCTACACGGAGTTCGTCTTCTACACCAACACCCGCAACGTGCTGGAGCACGACAACAGCGAGTTCTGGTCACGAGGCGAGCTGCACGTCTGGGCGTACTGGGACGTGCTCGAGCCCCCGGTGGACACGGGGTCGGACTCCGGGTTGGACTCCGGACCCTGATCAGCAGCCCGAGGTGTCCAGATCCGGGTCGAAGCTGATCGGCACCCGGCGGGCCTGGACGTTGTCCAGCTCCACGTCCACGCAGGCCTCGACGCCATCGGCGCAGGTCTCGCAGGTACCCTCCATCGACTCCACGAGGGCGCAGACGTCGGTGCCGGCCTTGAAGACGGCCTCCAGCTCCCGGGTGTCGATGACGGCGGACATGGTGCCGGCGTCCCACCGCTCGCCGTCGCTGGTGAAGCGGACCGACATGCCGAGGTACTCCAGGGTCACGGGCTCGCCGCCGATGGACAGCGGCAGCGCGGCACCGTGGACCTCCAGCCAGGGGTTCCGGCTGAAGTCGGCCACCGGCAGGGCGTGGATGGGCTCGCAGGCGCTCTGGCGTCCGTCGGCCGCCGAGAGCGCGATGGCCAGCTCCAGGACGTCGAAGTCGTCCCGGACCACGTGGACCAGGGCCGCACCCGCGTCGAGCTCTTCGAAGACCACCTGCAGCCCGGACGGCGAGATCACGTCGATCTCGGTCAGCGGCACCGCGAAGGTAGCGCCTTCGATCTCCACCTCGACGGGTGACTCGAGCGGAATCTCCCCGGGCTCGTGGACCAGGGGGTCGAGACCGTATCCGCAGGCGGTCAGGAGCGTCGCGAACAGCACCACAGCTCACCTCCTTGGAGGTGGGCGCGAATAGCTGACGAGGTGCCGATCCGCCAGCAGCCAGCGGGCTCGACACCGCTTCGTTACACAACTTGACGGGTTCTTGTGGTTGGCCGCGCGACGCCCACCCCGTCGGCGCTCACCCGGGGCCTGCCACCTGGCGCCGCCACCAGACCGTGAGCACCAGCATCCAGCCGACGACGACGGCCAGGCCCCCCACCTGCCAGGGTGCGGCGCCACCGAGACCGGCGAGACCGGCCACCACCGCGCTCAGCAGGGCGAGGATCGCCGCCAGCTTCCAGCGGGGTCGTCCGATGGTCGCGCTGAGGCAGAGCACCCCGGCCACGCCGAAGACCGCCACCTCGTGCGAAGACCCCGGGACCGCCTGGAGACGCCAGGCCGACCAGGCGAACCAGGCCATCATGCCCACGTTGACCAGGCGAAAGAGCGCCTCGGCGCTGCCCAGGGACCAGGGGCGACCCGGCATTCAGGCGTGGAAGTTCCAGGCCTTGATGCAGACCATGCGCGGCTTCAGCCAGTTGTCGACGACGTCGCGGTGGACCGGGTGGTCGAGGTAGAGCCTCAGGTCGTCGAGGTCGGCGACGTGGACCTGCAGCCCGAGGTCCCAGGAGCCCTCCGAGGCCGGATCCGCCGGCACGCCGACGGCCCAGCCTTCGACCTGCGGGACCCCGGCGAGCGCCGCGCGGAGCTGCTGGGCCGCCTCGCGGCGGCCCTCGTCGTTGGCGTGGTCGTCGTCGAGCTTGATGAAGACGTAGCGGGTGATCATGCGCGGTCTCTAACGCAGTGCAGACGGCTCCTCGTCGTAGTAGCGGTAGCCCGCCAGGAGCCCCTCGGGGGCGCCCTCGTAGTTGGCGAGGCGCACGGGCATCGGGTCCCCGACGTAGTCGTAGGTCAGCGCTCCGTCGCTCATCTTGTAGGCGAAGGCGTAGTCGATCTCGGTGCCTTCGAGCTCGCCGGTCTCCTGGTCGTAGAGGCCGAGGGTCATGGAGAAGACGTAGGGCGCCCAGTCCGAGTCCCAGAAGAAGCCCGACGAGGAGACCTGGGGCCGGATCACGCTCTCGAACTCCGGCGACATCGGGCCGAAGCCGACGCCGAGGAAGGTCTGCTCGAGCATGGTCGTCGGGGTGGACTCTCCCCACACCCAGGGATCCATGTCGAAGCAGTCCGTCTCCAGGAAGTCGAGGCTGATGGCATAGCCGAGCCAGAGGTCGTCGCTGTCGAAGTGGTCCAGCCCCTCGACGTTCATCATGCCGGACCAGGTGCAGGTGTAGTCCTCGTTGCCGGTGCTGAAGTAGCGGTTCTCGGCGAAGGTGATGAACATGACCGGCGGCAGCGTGCTGGCCGGGTCGTTGGGGTCCAGCATGAAGTCGTCGAGGCGATCGCCGGAGTAGGCGGCGTAGGCCTCCACGAGGAAGGCGTCGGGGTCGAAGTACTCGCTGGACCTCTGCTCGGGATCCTCCGGGTCCTCGAACCACCACCCGCTGTCGGTGTTGCGCCCACCGCCGCAGCCCAGGGCGATCGCTCCGAGCACCGGCAGGAACCAGAGATAGAAGGGGCTCTTCATGCGGTGTCCTTCGACTGCCCTGGAACCGACTCCCCTCAAGGATTCCCCTTCCGCGTCCCTCGCGCAAGGGCGAAACGTGAAAGAGCGCGCGAGGTGGCGTAGGATCCGAGGCGCCATGATCACCTCCCTGCTCCTGTTGGGCTCGCTCGCGGCTCCTCCTGCAGAGGCCGCACGCCTCAAGAAGATGAGCGACGACCAGGTCGTCGTGGTCCTGCGCGAGGACGACAAGACCGAGACCCGGGTCGAGGCCGCCGTCGAGCTCGGGCTGCGCAGGTCCGCGCTGGGCGTTCCCTACCTGGGGGCCGCCTGCGAGCGCGACCCGGAGCTCGTGGTCTGCGAGGCCGCCGTCAGCTCGCTGGAGGTCATCCAGTCCGCGGAGTCCCGCGCCGAGCTCCAGCAGCTCATGGAGAACGAGGAGATCGACGAGAGCCAGCGCCTCCGGGCGATCGTCATCCTCGCCGACCAGGATCCCGATCGTCTCCAACAGAGCCTGCCCCGCCTGGTGGCTCGCTACTCCCACCAGCCCGAAGCCCTGGGCGCGAGTGTCTTCCTCCAGGTCCGCGAGCTGGAGCTGACCCAGCTCGATCACGCCGCGCTCTTCGTCGCCTCCGACGCGGACGCCCTGCGCGGGACCCGCCTCTCGGCGATGGCGACGGCCGAGGCCTTCGGCCACCCCCGCCTCCACGAGGCCTGGCTCGTCAACCTCCCGCGGGACCCGGATCGGGGCGTGCGGCAGCACTGTGCCGAGGAGCTCGGTCGCCCTGGCCTGCCGGGCTCGACCGTCGTGCCCGCGCTGACCCTGGCCGTGGAGCGGGACAAGGAGGGTGCGGTTCGGGCTGCCGCCCTGACCTCGCTGCTCCAGTACGCCCACGACGGGCTGTTGCCGATGCTCCACGACCAGATCGTCCAGGAGAAGCACCCCTACGCCTGGGCGGCCTCGCTCAACCTGCTGCTTCCGCTGGCCAACAGCAGCTCGATCAAGCCCATCTCCAAGCGTCTCGAGGAGAGCGAGCGCATGAAGACGGCCGACCTGAAGCGCATCGTGGAGCTCTTCGTGCGCTTCCAGGACCCGGCGGTGGTCCAGCCGCTGTTGGCCCTGGAGCAGCGCCACCAGGGCTCGGAGCTCGCGGAGCAGATCCGCGAGGCCCTCGCGCTCTACGAGGACGAGGATCGCCTGGCCCAGGCCGCCTCCATGTGGCGCCCCCGGGTCGACTTCACCCCCTGGGTGCCCGGCTCGACGGATCCCACCTTCCCCGACCTCACGGTGGAGATGGGCCCCGGCAAGGTGCTCGAAGGCGTGCCCGGAGGGCCCTGACTCAGGGTCCCAGCAGCCTGCTCGCCAGCCGTCGCTGCCGAGCGAGGGCCCGCCGCCGCAGGGGCCAGAAGGCGTAGAAGGCGTGCATGCAGGCGCCGGTCCAGGTCAGCCGCCAGCTCCCGCTCTGCTCGTCCAGCCGCACCAGGCCGAGCTCCCGGTGGTGGGCGAGCACCTCCTGGCGACGGACGGCGACCTCGGTGGGGCCGTCGTGGGTGCTGCGGCGAGCCGCCCTCACGTCGCGGCCGACCTCCTCGAGCCAGCTCTCGAAGGCCGTCACGACCCGCCCGGGCTCCGTCTCGGAGGCGAGGACCAGGGTCGAGAAGCGCTCCGGGTGGAGCTCCGCCTGCACCTCGGCCGCCGTGGTGGCGACGAGCAGCCTGCCGCCGATCCCCTCCACCTGGAGGGTGAGCACACGCTCCAGGGGCTTCGTGCCGCCCTCCTCGTCCAGGGCCCAGGCGGTCGCCGCGGCCCGCACCCGGCTGTCGGGGTGGCGCAGGTGGCACCGCCAGGCCACGCTGGAGGCCATCTCCCCCTCGACGCAGGTGCGCCGCCCCGGCGCGAAGCCGAGGGACTCCAGGGCCTCGACGGACCCTGTCAGCCAGGCGCGAGCCTCGGCCTCCGGAGGGCGCTGTTCCCAGTCCCGCAGGGTCGGCACGCGCACCAGGCGCACCGCCTTGTAGAGCAGCGAGGGCAGCAGCCAGAGCTGCCAGGTCAGGGCGGCCATCGCCGCCGCCACCAGGCCGAAGAGCAGCGCGGGCACGGCTCAGCCCGGCTGGGCGGTGGGTCGGACGAGCAGGTCGTGGATCTCGACGTGGGCCGGCTGGGCGATCACCGTCATCACCAGCGACGCGATGTCGTCGGCCTCGAGCACCGGGAAGCGGCCATAGACCTCGGCGGCCGCCTCGGTCGAGCGGTACTTCCGAGCGGCGAACTGCGTCTCCACGAGTCCGGGGCTGATCGCGGTCACGCGGATCGCCGAGCCCGCCTCCCGAAGCTCCTGGCGCAGGGTCTCCGTCAGCGCCCGCACGGCGAACTTGGTCGCCGAGTACATGCCGGTGTTCGAGGTCACCCGGTGACCGGACATCGAACAGAGGTGGATGACGTCCCCCTGGTCGCCCCGTGACCGCATGTCGGCCACCGCCTCCTGCGTGGCCACGCTCAGCGCCAGCACGTTGACCTCCAGCATCTCGCGCCAGGACTCCGGGTCGCCGCTCATCAGGCGGGCGTTGTGGGCCAGGCCGGCGCTGTTCACCAGCAGGTCCACCCCGTCCCAGCGCTCCCGGATGGCGGCGAAGGCCTGGCGGATCTGCTCGAGGTCCGTGAGGTCGGCCGCGATGGCGAAGAGCCGCTCAGTGCCCCAGATCTCCTCCAGCTCGGCCAGCACGGCCTGGCTCCGCCCCAGGGCCACGACCCGGTGGCCGGCCTCGACGAGGTGCCGGGCGACCGCGAGCCCGATGCCGCTCGAGGCACCGGTGACGAGGGCTGTGCGAGTGGTCATGTCTCCTCCAGCGGCGGGGCCTCGAGCGGCTGCCGCCGCAGCAGCAGCAGCAGCCCGGCGAGCACCACGAGGACCCCTCCTAGCCAGCCATTCCACCTCGGGACCACCCCGAAGATGATCAGGTCACCGGCGAGGGCGAAGAGCGGCGAGGTGTAGCTGGCCGCTGCCACCGTGGACGCGCGATCGAGGGCGTAGGCCCGGGTCATGCACACCTGGCCGCCGGTGCCCACCAGCCCCACGCCCAGCAACACGCCCCAGAGGTGCACCGGGGGCAGCGAGAGACCGGTGGTGCCGGCCATCACGCCGAAGGCATAGACGCTCACGACGAGCTGGAACCAGAACACCACCGTCGCCGCGCGGTCCGTCGCGCCGAGCGAGCGGAGCCAGGTGTGGGCGAAGGCCGACGCCACCGTCGCCGCCAGGGCCCAGAGGCCGTAGACATTGCCGGCGGACAGGCCCGGGCCGAGCAACAGGGCGCAGCCGCCCAGGCCGAGCCCGCACACCAGCCAGATCCCGCCGGGCGACCGCTCGGCGTCGCCCAACAGCACCGGTGCCAGCAGCACCACGAGCACGGGCTGGAGCTTGTGGATCAGCGTCAGGTCCACCAGCGGGAGCCCCAGCGTGGCTGTGTAGAAGCAGGTCATCGCCACGAGCCCGCTCACGGTGCGCCAGACGAAGGCCCGGCGCCCCACCAGCCGGAAGCCCCCCCGCCTCGCCATCCAGGCGACCAGCGGCAGGGCGCTCACGCTGCGCCAGGCGATCACCTCGAAGGGGGAGAGGTCCTCGCGGGCGATCTTGACCAGGGCGACCATGACCGTGAAGAAGAGGGCCGCCAGGACCATCAGGCCCGGCCCGGCCCGCACCTTCCAGACCGCCTTCGGGCGCGGCGAGGGGTGCACGGAGGCGGCGTCAGCCGCGCTCGAGCAGACCGGCCACCGCAGCATGGGCTGGCAGCCGGCACGCCTCCCCGGACACGGTGAGCACGAACACGGGCAGCGGGCTCAGCTCGATCAGCTCGTCGAGGGGGTCATCGGCCGCCTCCTTGGGGCCGGGCGCCTCCAGGGCGTCCAGCCCCTCCACCAGCACCACGCCCCCGTCGATGGCCGACAGGGAGGTGATCAGGCCGACCACGCCCACCCGGTCCCGCGCCGGGACCAGGGCAGCCGGTCGGTCCGCCAGGGCCTCGGCGAGGGCGACCCGAGAGTCCGCCCGCGGCAGGATCACCACCTGCCGATCCCGAGCCAGGCGATCGGCGAGGGCGACCAGGGCCGCCCGGCGGGTGGCGGGGTCCGGGAAGTCGAGCCTCAGCCCCGTGCCCGGCTCGGGCTGCGGCAGTCCCGCCAGCCAGGCGGACCGGGGACCGAGCAGCGCCGGCTCCTCTCGTCGTCGACGCCGGAGCGCCAGGGCGAGCCCACCTCCGACCAGCAGCCCGGTGAGCACGGGCGAGCCGAGCACGCCGAGCACGCTCACCGCGCGAGCCTCCTCGTCGGAGTCCTCGTCCACGGGCACGCTGAGGGCCCGGTCGTTGCCGGAGAAGTCCGCTGCGAGCCCTCCCGGGCCGGTCTCCAGGCGCAGGGTGGGACGGGGCAGCCCCGGCGGGACGGCGAGGTCCGCCTCCACCCAGATCACCTCGCCGTCGGACAGGCCCAGGCGAGCGGGCCGCGGCGTCGTGCTCGGCAGGGAGACGAGGCCGACATAGCGACCATCACCGGCCTCCACGTCCAGGTCCTCGCCATCGTCCCGCAGGGCGACCTGGAGGGCCTGCTCCCCCGTGCCGACGGTGAAGACCGGCTCGTCGGCGCCGGCGCGCCCGGTGGTGTCGATGAAGACGACGATCAGCTCGGTCCCTCCGGTCGCCTGGGGCTCGGTCGGCGCTGGCTCGGCCACGGGTGGCGCGCCGGGCTGCTGGGCCACGGCGGGCCCCGCGAGGAGCACGAGGAGAGCAGGCAGCGACATGCAGCGCATCATGGCACCGCGGCCGCATCCACGACGACGCAGGTGACGCCGGCGGGCAGGTGCTGCTCCAGGACCTCCAGGGGACCGACGCCAAGCCCACCGGGATGCACCAGGACGTCCGGTCCTCCCACCAGCACCGCAGGGGGTCTCAGCGGATCGGTCCGAGCGAGCCCGGCCAGGCTGTCGAGCAGATCCAGCACGTCCCGGCTGCCGGCGCGCAGCACCGGCGTGCGCCAGCGCCCGGGCGGAGCGACGACCTCGTCCGCCACGAGCACCACGGGCAGGCCGAGGTCGACAGCGGCCCAGGCCTCCTCCCAGGAGGGCCTGCGACAGAGACCGCCCTCGGGCAGGACCCGCTCCAGGCCGGTCGGCAGGCCCCTGCGGCGACGTCCGCGGCGACCGATCCCCCAGCCCAGGCCCCCGACCGCCAGCAGGCCGAGCAGCCACCAGGCCGTGGCGAGACCTCGGGGTGCGGTCGGCTGCGGCCCGGACCCGCCCGTCGGTGTCGGAGGCGGGAGCTGCTCGGCGGGCGGCTCGGGTTGCTCGGGCGGGGCGAGCAGGGCTCGGTCGGTCGGCTGGAGACCCGACGCGGTCCAGCGGCCCTGCAGGAGGGCCTCGTCCGGGCCCACCTCCAGGCGGTGGCTCTTGAACTCCGAGGGCGTGCGCAGCCGCAGATCCACGGCGCCGTGGAGCCCGACTCCGGCGCAGGTGGGCACCTGGTCGTTGCGGGCGGCGTCGGGGAACGCTCCGTCGTCGGCACAGGCGATCTGGGTCTTCTCGCCGGACCCGGAGACCTCCAGGACCCAGGCCTGCCGCTTGGCGCCGCGATCGATGTCGATCGCGAAGAACGGGCGGGCGAGCCGGGGCTCCCCTGCGGCACCCGCCGCAGGGCGCCCGGTCTGCACGGCGAGCCCGTCGGCACCCAGCGCCAGGGTCAGGTCACCGGAGGGGATCGCCTCCGGCCAGTCCGCCCCAAAGGCGCGACGTCCATCGAGCACCACGGCGAGCCTCCCCGGACCGGGGGCGGTCGCCCCACAGGCCCAGATCCCATCGCCGGGCACCGGGTCCGCGCCGGCCCCGTCGTCCGCACACAGCGCCGCGGCTCCGGCCCCGTCGAGCACCACGACCGAGCGCGCCTCTCCGGCGCCGGTCACCCACGGCGTGACGGGAGCCTGGGCGGCGACCTCGAGGGCCAGCAGCAGCGTGAGCAGTCGGTCTCCGGCGTTGTCGCGAGTACAGTAGGATTATCGCATCCGCATCCGCAGCCCCGTTCTCTCGCGAGTTGTCCGCAGCGTGAAGCAGCTCCAACCCTGGCTGGCGGCAGCAGGGGCCTACCTGTTCGCGGTGGTGATCTTCACCTGGCCCCTGGTCCCGCGGCTCGGCACCCACGTCTGGGGCGACCGCTTCGATGCCTGGACCACGATGTGGCTCATCTGGCACCTCGAGGACGCCGTCACCTCCGGGAACCTGACCGAGGTGACCGACCGCATCCTCTACCCGGTCGGCTACAACCTCTGGTCCTTCGGACACGCGGGCATCCAGGCCCTCGGCGCCCTGCTCGTGGGGCTCGGGGCCTCCGTCGTCGTGGCCTACAACGCGCTGCTGCTGGGCTCGTTCCTCTTCTCCGCCCTCTCGGCCCACGCCCTCGGCCGCTACCTCGCCGGGACCCACAGGGCCGGTGTGCTCGCCGCGGTGGTCTTCACGTTCAACCCCTACCTCTACGGCGAGATGTCGGCGGGCTGTGTGGAGCTGGTGGCGGCGGGCTTCCTGCCGCTCTTCGCGCTCGCGCTCCTCCGGCTCTGCGAGGCGCCGGGCTGGCCCAGGGCCTGGCCCGCGGCCCTGCTGCTGGCGATCATCGGCCCGTTCAACTGGTACTACACGCTCTTCGCCGGGCTCTTCGCCGTGGCCTTCGCCGCCTGGCGCTGGGCGGCAGGAGGCGCCCTCCGCAACCGGACGGTCGCCTGGATCGGCGTGGTGGTGCTGGTCGCCGCCGCGCTCGACGCCCCCCTGATCCCCAAGGTGCGGCAGGAGACGCCCCCGCGCAGCACCATCTCCGCCGAGACCTTCTCCGCGGCGAACTGGGACCTGTCCAACGCCGTCAGCAACGCCCAGGCGCCGCTGGAGGCCCTGGACGAGGAGCTCCTGGAGCTCCACGACGCGGTGCAGGTGGTGGTGAACAGCACCTCCGTCATCCACCTCGTGCGGGCACGCTTCACCGCCAACCCCCTGGAGAGCACGTCCGGTGCGCTCGCCTACGCGCTGGCGCTGGTCGGACTGGCTGCCGCCGGCCGGCGGGGATGGGGCTGGGCCGTGCTCGCCGGAGGCTTCACGGTGCTGACCCTGGGTCCCTTCCTCCAGGTCGACGCCACGCCGCCGCTGCCCGCCTGGTCCCAGGCCGCTCCCCTGCCCTACTACTGGCTCTACAACGAGGTCCCGTTCTTCGCCAAGGCCTACCGGCCCTACCGGATCGGGGTGATCGTGCTGCTCTGCCTGGCGGCGCTGACCGCGGTGGGCACGACGCGCCTGCCGCGACGAGGGACCTGGGGCCTGGCGGGCCTGGCGCTGCTCATCGGGCCCCTCCAGCCCCACCTCGCCGCCGCGCAGCCCGCCCGGCGCTCCCTGTCCGACGCGGTCATCCCGGAGGTCTACGAGAGGCTGCGCGAGCTCCCCGAGGGCGCCGTGATCGAGCTGCCGCTGCTCTATCAGCCCGTCAGCCCTGCCAACGCGCGCTTCCAGTACAACCAGCTCGCCCACCACAAGCCGGTGCTCAACTGCAACCAGCTCATCCGGCGGACCGACCTGCTGGCGTTCCGAGAGCACGTCGAGGGCAACGGCTTCCTCGAGGCCGTGCTCGATCTCGGGAGACGGCCACCGCCCTACGTCTTCACCTCTGACGACCTCCGGGAGCTGGCGGGCCAGGGCTTCCGCTACGTCGTCGCCCACCCGGGCCTGGAGGCCGCACCGCTCGAGCTCTCCGGCTTCCACGGCGACGTCGACCGGCTCCGCCGCACGGCCTGGCAGATGCTGGAGAGCACCTTCGGCGAGCCGGTGCTCACCTCCGACGACACCCTCGTGTTCGCTCTCCCCGACCCGCTCCCGGCGCCCGGTCGCACCTATCGCTTCGACGGGGCCGACCGGATCGACGTGCCGCTGCCCTGGTCGACCCTCGGCCTGCTGGTGCGCCTGCCGGAGGGCGCGGTGCTCGGACTCGACTGGCCGGAAGGCGCCGAGCTGGCGAGCTCGCTGTCGATGTGGGTCCACCGACCGGCCGAGGCGCCCGGCGAGGGGCGCTTCGTGCTGGAGGGCTACGGAGCGATCGACACGCCGCCCGGGCGGTGGACACGGGTGGAGCTGCCGTTGCGCGGGCTCGGCCCTCCGCGGCTGCGGGCCGAGGGGGGTGCCGTGCGGGTGGAGCTCGACGCCGTGCAGCTCGGGGGGGTGCCGCTGTGAGCCGGGTGCGACTCAGCGCGGTGGTCGGCCTGCTGGTCGTGGCCTGGTTCGCGCTCGGCTCCGAGGTCCTGGGAGAGGCCCTGAAGCAGGCCCAGGCCCGGAGCGCGACCCAGGTCCAGCTCCACGACGTGGTGCTCGCCATCGTGCTGACCCGGGAGCAGGCACCCGCCGACCTGCCCCGGGGGGAGGCGGCTGCCGAGGCCCGCGCCCTGCTCGAGGAGGCCCTGGAGCAGGACCGCGTGCGGGCCGAGTGGCCCCAGCTCGCGGCGGCGGCCCTCGGTCCCGAGCTGCTGGCTGTGGCCGCGGCGGGGACCGACCGTGCGCCGATGCCCCGCACCCGGGCCCACCCCCACCTCCCCCCGGACCTGCTGGCCGTCGAGGCCCTGCTCGCCGAGGCCCACGGCTCCTGGGCCGGCGAGCCGGCCGCACCGCCGGGTCGGGACCTCTGGAGTGGACTACCGCCCGACGACCAGGCTCGAGGCCTGCTCACCCTCGTGGAGACCCGCGCCCTCACGACCGAGCAGGCCCGCAGCGTCCAGGCCGCGGTGGTGAGGGCGCTGGTGGCCAACGATCGCCAGCCGGTCCTCGTGGATCAGCTCACCGAGGCGCTCGGTCCCGCCGTGCTGGCCCGGGCGCAGGCCAGCGGGCAGGCGCCGGACCCCAACCTGGTGATCCGCCGGGGCCGCCACGCGGTGGAGGTGCTGCGCAAGGCGGAGCGGCTCGGACCGTGAGGAGGACCCTCGGCGTCTACGGCTCCCCCAGCCGATGCAGCCGGCACAGCCGCGTGTGCTCCTCCCACCAGGACCAGCCGCTGACCACCAGGCCGTCGCCGGCCCGGACCGAGGGCGCCCCCTCCGGGGACTGGCACACCCGGCGGCCCTCCACGTGGGCGTCCGGCCACAGGGTGCCGAGGTGCTCGGTGAAGCCGACCAGGGAGCGCCGCGTGGACTGGGGTGCGAAGCCCGGCAGGCCATCGAAGCGCATCACCCGCTCCACGATGCGCACGAAGGTGCCGGGACCGTGGAGATCGATCACACCGACCCGGGTCTCCCCCAGCGCTCGGGCCGAGCTCTCCCGCTTGCGGCCGAAGCGCGCCCCCTCGCCGGAGGCCCGGTAGCGCTTCAGCACGACGTCACCGGGCACCACCAGGGCCACCTCGAGCGCCTCCAAGGGCTCGCCGGGAGGCGGTGCGCCCGGGTCGAAGGGCTGGTCAGGCAGCCAGAGCGGCACCCTGCAGGCGTTCCAGATCTCGTCTGGGCCGCGGCTCAGCAGCACCAGGGGCGGCTCGATGGCCTCGACCTGGCTGCGCGACCACAGCGTGGCCCGGGGTCCCAGCGCCAGCAGCGCCCTGGCCCGCTCCGCCAGGTCCTCCGGATCGTCTCCCCGCAGGAGCACCTGCGTGTGCTCGCCACGCGAGAGCAGCCGCAGGGTGACGTGGTCGATGCGGACCGCCTCGGAGACCGCCATCAGCGGGATGCCCGCCCCGAAGGCATCGGCCACCAGGGCCAGGGTGTGCCGCAGCGGGGGCAGCTCCACCACGACCCTCGACGCCACCGCGGCCTCTTCGCGGAGCTCGGCTCGCAGCGTCTCCAGCAGCTCGGGGGCCAGGTCGACCAGCTCCTCTGCAGCGGCGAAGTCGCCAGCGCCCCGCAGCGACGCCACCCGGGCCAGCAGGTCCTCCAGCGCCTCGGCGGCGGGCACGGGCTTGGGCAGGACCTCCGGGGTCTCCAGCTCGGCGGTAGCGGGGCGTGCCTCCGCGGGCGCCACCGCCGGCTTGCTGACCAGGGCCTCGCTGACCTCCCGCAGGCGCCCGGACCTCAGGGCCTGGGTGACGAGGTCGCCGAAGTCCTCCGGCAGCTCGCGCCGGGTCGGACGGACCGGAGGCGCCACCGGGTCCGGCATCGCTTCGCCACAGTAGAGGCAGCGCACCTTGTGGGGGGCGTTGGGGCGGGCGCAGCGCGGGCACGGGACGGTCTCGGCCATGGAACCAGCATAGAGCGCCCGATAGGATGCCGTCGTGGGCATCCGGGATCGACTGAGGCGACGTCTGGGCCGCGGCCCGGCTCCCTCCACGCCCGCGAAGGTCGAGCGCCCGCAACGCGCCGCGGCACCGATCCGCGCCCGCATCGACTACGCCGAGGAGCGCGAGCGGGCCCCCGATCCCCCGGCCAAGCCCGCGCCCGACGCACCCACGGCTCAGTCGACGCCGGATAGCTCCGAGGATCACCCGGTCCAGCACGCCATCCAGGTCACCAACCCCGAGGACGGCACGCTGCTGTCCTTTGGCTGCGCCCCCGGGGAGACCGTGCTCGACGCCGCGGAGCGTGCCGGCCTGGAGCTGCCCTACTCCTGCCGCGCCGGCGGCTGCCTGAGCTGTTCGGCGAAGAGGCTCTCCGGTGAGGTCCGCCTGGACGAGCAGTTCGTGCTCGACGAGGACCACCTCGCGGCCGGCTTCGTGCTGCTCTGCGGCACGCGCGTGGAGGGGCCGTGCGAGTTCGTCAGCCACCAGCAGGAGGCCATCGACTGATCGGGAAGCTATGTTGCTGGCGTGTCCTCGATCCTGCTGTTTGCGACCCTGACCGCCTGCGATGGCGACACCGGTCTCGGTCGCCCCGAGCCCGATCCACCACCCGAGACCTCGTTCCTCACCTTCACGGGTCCGGCGCCGCGCAACCTGCTGTACATCTCGATCGACACCCTGCGCAAGGACCACCTCGATCGCTACGGCGGCATGGGCCTGGCCCCCTTCATGGACTCGCTGATGCGGGAGGGCGTGCCCCTCGACGCCCACCAGTCCTGCTCGAACTGGACCTACGCCGGGGTGTTGTGCGCGCTCTCGGGACAGAACGGCGTCGACTTCGGGTTCATCCCGCGCCTCTCGAAGACCTACCGGGAGGACCTGCCCGACGACACGCCGATGCTGCCGGACTGGCTGCGCGAGATCGGCTTCGGCTCCGGGCTCGTCACCTCCAACGGGTACCTGAGCAGCAAGTACAACACGGCCCAGGGCTTCGACATGGAGACCTACCCCGGGTACGAGCCGGCCGAGACGATGATGGGCCTGGCGCTGGACGACATCGGCCAGCTCCAGGCGAACTACGAGCGTTGGTTCCTGCACCTCCACCTGCGCGACGTCCACATCCCCTACACCCCGCCCGACGAGTACCTCACCGGCCTCGATGACCTGCCGCCCATCGACTGGAACCTCGCCAACCGGGACGAGATGTACGAGATGGCGGGCATGTACTGGACCTTGAGCGAGGAGGAGCGAGCGGCCGTCGAGCAGCACGCTCGCGCCCGCTACGAGGCCACGATCCGCTACACCGACGACTCGATGCGGGACTTCTTCGACGAGCTCGACCGCCGCGGCGTGCTCGACGACACCCTGGTCGTGTTCTGGAGCGACCACGGCGAGCAGTTCTGGGAGCACCAGCGCCAGTCCCACGCCTGGTCCCTGCACTACGGGGAGAACGACGCCCTGGCCTTCTTCTGGGCGCGAGACCTGGAGCACGCGCCCTGGACCGGCGCGACCACCCACGAGGACATCGTGCCCACCCTCTACGAGGTCTTCGGCATGCCCCAGCGAGAGGAGTTCACCGGGCTGCCCGTCGGTGTCGCAGCCGGCGACCGGGTGCTCTACTTCACCGCCGACGGCCGCAAGGGCCCCGAGCAGGCGGTCCAGGTCGCCGGCCACAAGCTGATGTACATGTGGAGCGGCTCCAAGGAGTTCTACAGGCGCGACGTCGATCCCCGCGAGGAGAACGACCTCTACGACCCCGAGGACGAAGAGGTCATCGCGCTGTGGGCCCTGCTGGACGAGTACATCGAGCGCTCGATCCCGCTGCTCGAGGGCAAGGACCCGATCGAGCGGGGGCCCTGAACGGCGCTCAGAAACCGGTACAGGTCACGACCACCTCGGTCTCGGCGCTGGCGTAGCCACCGGCGCAGTCGATCACGTGCAGGCCGATGGTGATCGTGTAGGACTCCGTGACCCCGTACTCGGTGTCGAGACCGTCGATGTCCAGGGTGGTGGTCTCGCTGTCGGGATCGGCGATGGTGGTCGTGGGTCCGGTGGGGTCGCTGGACGCCGACCAGGAGTAGGACAGGTCGTCGCCGTCGTCGTCCGTCGACCCCGAGCCGTCGAGGCTGAACGTCGCGTCCAGGCAGGCGTCGCACCAGATCGTGTAGCCGGTGTTCACGCAGACCGAGAAGAGGTCGGACTGGGCGTACTCGCCCGGGTCGGCGACCGGATCCGTGTTGTCGGACCGCAGCGTGGAGGTCAGCCCGACGGCCGTGCTGGTGGAGTCCGAGCCGTCGGAGACCGTGACCTGGAAGATCCAGGAGCCCTCGGCGTCGACCTGGAAGGTCGGCGAGCTGTCGGTGACGTCGCTGAAGTTGTCCTCGTTCGCGGCGGAGCCAGACGGCTGCGAGGAGATCGACCACAGGTAGGTCAAGGAGTCCCCGTCGTCGTCGCTGCTGCCGCTGGCGTCGAGCTGTGCCGTCCCGCAGGACTCCACCGGCTCGGAGCTGGTCACCGACGCCAGCACGGTCGGTGGGGTGTTGCGCACGGTCACCGTGGCGGACTTCACCGCCGTGCCCGTCTCCAGGCCGTCGTCTGGCACGACCTCGGCGTAGATGTCGTCGCCCTTGGAGAAGTTGGAGGCGTCCAGCTCCCGGGAGGTCGTTCCGCCGACCTCCGATCGCTCCACGTACCAGGCGTAGACATAGCCCTCGTCGTCCCCATCGGC
>CAZCVP010000071.1:7410-33230 GCA_964501915.1 uncultured Enterobacterales bacterium | reverse complement strand
GGCGAGGTGGGCGAGGTGGAGGGCTGGGTCACCGAGCAGGAGCGCATGGTCACTAAGACCGAGCTGGCCGAGGAGCTGCCCCTCCTCGTCCACCAGCTCAGCAAGTTCGGCGAGTTTGAGCGGGAGCTGGCGGGCACGGAGCGGGGCCTTCGGGAGCGGCGGGTCGAGGACTTCGACGACCCGCCGACCCGCGACGCTCCCGAGCAGGACGGGCCGATCGCCTACGTGATGTTCACCTCCGGCTCCACCGGGCGGCCCAAGGGGGTGGTGGTCTCCCACGCCGCGGTCCTGGCCTTCCAGGACTGGGTGCGGGCGGTCTTCGGCGTGACCTCCGCCGACCGCTTCGTCCAGACCTCCTCGCTGGGTTTTGGGGGCTCGATCCGCCAGATCTGGGCGCCGCTGCTGGCCGGCGCCTCGATCCACCCGGTGCCGCGCGGCCTCACCCGGGATCCGGACGGCCTGGTGGCCTTCTGTCGGCGGGAGCGCATCACGATCTGGAACTCCGTGCCGTCGCTCTGGACCCACCTCGTGGCGGCCCTGGAGCGCACCGGAGAGTCAGACCCCCTGCCGGAGCTGCGCTGGATGCTGCTCGGCGGGGAGGCCGTGCCGGCGGACCCGGTGCGACGCTGGCGGGAGCGCTTCGGTCCCCGGGTGCGGCTCGCCAACCTCTACGGGTCCACGGAGAGCGTGGTCAACGCGACCTGGCACGAGGTCCTGGCGGCCCCGGCCGCGGAGGAGCGCCACACGCCGATCGGGCGCGAGCGGTCCGGGGTCCGGGTCCACCTGCTGGACGTCGAGGACGGCGTCGGTGAGCTGGCGGTCGGGGTCGCGGTCGCCGAGGGCTACCTGGACGACCCGGCGAGGACGGCCGCCGCCTTCGTCGACGTGGCCGGCCTGGGGCGGGTCTACCGGACCGGTGACCTCGTGCGACGGCGCCCGGACGGGGCCCTGGTCCACCTGGGACGGGTCGACGCCCAGGTCCAGGTGGCGGGCAACCGGGTGGAGCTGGGCGAGGTGGAGCACGCCCTCTGCAACCACCCGGACGTGCGCGGGGCCGTGGTGCTCCAGGACGAGCGGGGTCGACTGGTGGCGACGGTGGAGGGCGTCGCTGACGCGGGCGCCCTGCGGAGCTGGCTCGTCGAGCGCCTGCCCCGGTACATGGTGCCGGCCCGCTTCGAGGTGGTCGACCTGCTGCCCAGGACGCCGGCGGGCAAGGCCGATCGGATCGCGGTGAGGGCGGGGCTGGTGGCGGAGCCGGAGCTGGCGGTGCCCGCGGCGTCCCAGGTCGCCCGGGCGTGGCGGGACGTGTTGGAGCTGTCGTCGGAGCCCGGTCCCGACGACGACTTCTTCGGCCTCGGAGGAGACTCCCTGCGGCTGCTGGAGGTCCTGGATCGACTCCGTGCCCAGGGCCTGGACGTGCCGTCGCCGCTGGTGCTCTACCGGGCATCGCGGCTGCACGAGATGGCGGCCGCTGTCGGTGACGCGGTCGAAGAACCCCGGCTGGCCCCGGTCGCGCTGCCCGAGGGTCCCCTGCCCCTGGCGCCGGTCCAGCGGGGCTTCTGGCTGGCGTCCCGAGCGGGTCGCTCCCCGACCTGGAGCGCCTCGGTGCCGGTGCGGGGGTCCCTGTCGATCGAGGCCTTCGAGGAGGCGCTGGCGGCCCTCGTCGCCCGCCACGAGTCCCTGCGCACCGTGTTCGGACCCGGTCCGGAGCAGCGGGTGCTGGCGGCGCCCGGGCGGCTCCTGCTCCAGCGGGACGACCTGAGGGACCTGCCCGAGGAGCACCACTCGGCGGCGCTGGAGGCCCGCTGGCAGGAGGCCTGCGCCACCCGCATCGATCCCGAGCGGTGGCCGCTGGTGCGGGTGCGCCTCGTGCAGCTCGACCCGGAGCGTCACGAGCTGCTGCTGACGGCCCACCACCTCGTCGCCGACGCCTGGAGCGCCTGGCTGCTGGCCGCCGAGCTGGTCCTGCTGCACGACGGCGCCCGGCTGCCGCCCGCGCCTCCCTTCCGTCGATGGATCGCCGAGGATCCACCGCCGGATCCCTGGTGGGCCGAGGCCCTGGCCGGGCTGGAGCAACGACCGGCCGGGTCCCCGGTCGCTGACCAGGCCGCCGCGGCCCACGTCGACCCGCAGGCCTGGGTCGAGCTCCAGGGGAGGGCGCGGGCGGCCGGGGTGACGCCCTTCGTGTGGGTGCTCGCCGCCGTCGCCGGGGCGCTCCAGGAGGTGCTCGGGACCGAGGACCTGGTCCTGTCGACCGCGCTGGCCGAGCGACCCGTCGAGGCCCGCGGAGTGGTGGGCCCCTTCGCCCGGGGTCTGCCGGTGCGCGTCCGGGGACCCGCCAGCGTGGCCCCGGTCGACGCGGCCTTCCAGCAGGCCTGGGCCCACGCCCCCGCCGTGCTGCCCACGGGCCTTCCCCTGGAGGTGCTCGGCCGCTACTTCCTCACCTGGCTCGACCCGGGCGCGGTGGCCTCGCCTTCCGGCTCGCTGGCCCTCGATCACGCCCGGACTCGCACCCGCTTCGCCACCGGCGCCACCGGCACCGAGGTCTTCGTGTCGGTGTTGGTGGGTGAGGGGCTGCGGGTGCGCCTCTCCGGCGGTGCCCGTGTCCACCCGGTCGCCAGGGCCCTGAGGGATCGCCTGGGGTCGCGTCCAGCGGCGGCGCTGGTGGTCTACGCGCCCGAGGACCTGGAGGTGCCGGTCGCCGAGCCGGTGGTGGTGGAGACCATCGACGCTCCTGCGGGCCGCTCAGAGCTCGTGCTCCTGCCCCGCACGGCTCGGGGAGCGGCCCTGGACCCAGCGCTCTTCGCCCAGGTCGACGCCGCGGTGCGGGCCACACGGGCGCCGGTGGTCGCCCTCGCCGGCATGCTGCCCACCTGGACCGGACTCGGTCTGCGTCCTCTCGGTCGCCCGGATCAGGTGCTGACCACGGGCCATGCGGCCACGGTGGTGGCGATGGTCTTGACCGTGGAGCGCGTGCTGGAGGCCACGGGCCGGACCTGGACGGACCTGCACCTGGGTGTGCTCGGCCACGGCGCCATCGGCCAGGCCGTACTGGCCCTGTGTCGGGCCCGTCTCGGGGAGCCGGCGGGGCTGCTGCTCTCAGATCCGGCCCTGTCCGAGGGGGTCGTCGACCTGACCCCGGCCGACCTGATCCTGGGGGCCACGAGCGGCGGCCAGGCCCTGGAGGTGGAGCGCCTCCGGCCCGGCACCGTGGTGGTCGACGACTCCTTCCCCCGAGCCTTCGACGACGCGACCGCCCGCCTCCGGATGGAGACCGTCGGCGACGTCTTGCTGGTCGGCGGAGGCCTGCTGGACGTCGGCCACCTGGAGCGCAGCTCCCCGTTTCCCCAGGCGGCGGCGCTGAGGGCCCGGTTCGGCGCCCGCTGGCTGCCGGGCTGCCACGCCGAGGCGCTGCTGCTGGCGGCGCGGCCCGAGCTGGGGCCCACCGTGGGACCGGTGGACCTGGAGCGGGCGTTGCAGGTGCTGGCGGCGGTCCAGGCGCTCGGCTGGCGAGCGGCACCCCTGCACCTCGGGGCGTGGGTGGTGCCCCCCGGGGTCATCTCCAGCGTCTGACCGGCCGAGGCCCTCGCGCCGGACGCCGAGTGTCGCTCGGGGCGACACTCAGTGCGCGACCCCGCTCCGACGAGCTCTGCGCTGGGCGGACCGTAGAGGTCGTTGTCCATCCTGCCTCCGGTCACGAGCGAACCGGTTGCTCCCGTCCTACACCGCTTCACGCTGGACCCCGAGCAGGGTCACTCCCCGCGGTCCCGACCTCGTTTCGAGTCCGTCAAGCCTGGGACACCCGGGCCCCACTCGGGCTCCGAGCGTGCCATCTTCTCCGCACCTCGGAGGCTCTGTGCTCCTGGTCCTGCTCGCCTGTGCCCCCGACTTCGAGAGCCGGGACCTCCCCGAGCCCGGGGTCGTGGTGGACTCGGTGGACACGGGCGACAGCGGGACCCTCCCACCCGTCGACACGGCGGACACGGCGGTGATCGACACGGCACCGCCCCCGGACACCGACACGGTGCCCGTCGAGCCGGAGTGCCCGGAGGGGGTGATCTGCCTGGACTGGCTGCCGATCAGCGAGACCTGGACGACCCGGGGCGGGGTGAGCGAGTGGGACAGCTACGCCTGTTCTCCCACGACCGACGAGTCCGGTCCGGAGGTGATCTACCGGGTGACGGTGGAGGAGGACGGCTTCCTCGCCATGGATCTGCGGGAGATGGAGTCCGGCGCGGATGTCGACGTGCACCTGCTGGGATCCCTCGACCCGGACGACTGCTACGACCGCGGCCACTGGGCCGCCGGCGCCTGGGTCCCGGCGGGCGACTACTACGTCGTCGCCGACACCTGGGTGAACGGCAGCGGCACCGCCCTGCCCGGCCAGTACACCCTCCAGATCGGCCACGTCTCCCCGGCGGAGCTCGCCGCCGAGGGGCTGGACCGACCCACCGCGGCCCTGGCGCTCCAGGCCTACGACCGGGCCTGGGAGGAGGACCAGGCCTCCAAGCTCACCTTCGGGATCATCGACTTCTCGCTGCACTCCTCGCTGGAGCGGCTCTGGGTCTGGGACCTCCCCGCCGAAGAGCTGCTCTGGTGGCTCCACGTCTCCCACGGCGAGGGCTCCTCCAGCTCCAGCGACGCCGGCCAGGCGGAGAGCTTCAGCAACACCGAGGGCAGCCACCAGTCGAGCCTGGGCATGATGGTCGCCGCCGAGGACTACGTCGGCAGCAACGGTCTCTCGATGCGCCTCGACGGCCTGGAGCCCCTCTACAACGACGCCGTGCGCGATCGGGCCATCGTGGTCCACGGCGCCGACTACGCACGGCCGGAGTACGTCACCGAGCGAGGCCGTCTGGGCCAGTCCTGGGGCTGCCCGGCCGTGGACGACCGGGAGTCCACGGACCTGATCGACGACCTCCAGGACGGGCTGATGTGGTCCTACTACCCCGACGGGGACTGGTCGAAGAACAGCACGTACCTGTAGACGCCGCTGGCGCCCTCAGAATTGCTCGAGTCGCCCGGCGATCTCCGCCCACCGCGGCGTGAGCGTGCGCTCGCACATCGGGTAGAGCATGCCCTCTTCCTTCACGTTGTGCTGCTGGATGAGCATCAGCAGGGTGTCGCCGTGGTCGGAGAGGGCGTCGTAGTCGCCGCGGGAGGCCTCCTGCTCCATCTGGCTCAGGACGCCGCGCATCTGCTCGTGCTCCATGCGCATCACCGCGGTCGGGCCCATGCCGTTCATGCCCGTGGCCTGCTCGAAGGCGGGGAAGAGCACCTGCTCCTCCATCTCCAGGTGACGCCGGAGGGCGCCGTCGAAGCGACGCCAGAGCACGGCGGCGCGGCTGGCATTGCCGCCGTCGACCGCCTCCTCCAGGTCGGCCCAGATCGCGTCGATGGTGCGGTGGTCGGAGGTGAAGTAGGTCACGGGTCCGGCGTGGGGGTCGGTCATCGGTCTTCCCGGCTTGCTGGGGTAGTTATCAACTGATAACATATTCTCGATGACGACGCGACTCCCGAGCGAAGATCGAAGGCGGCAGGTGGTCCTGGCGGTCCTGGATCTGTTGGCCCACACGCCGGTGCCGACGCTGAGCACCCGCCAGATCGCGCGGGAGCTGGGCGTGAGCCAGCCGGCGCTCTTCCGGCACTTCCGCTCCCGCGAGGCCCTGCTGCTGGCGGTGGTGGACCACTGCACGGGGGAGCTGGAGTCCGTGGCCACGCGGGCGATCGGCATGGCCGAGGGGCCGGTCGGCCAGCTCCGGGCGCTGGCCGGTGCCCTGCTGAGCTTCGTCGAGGAGCACCCGGGCCTGCCCCGCCTGCTCTTCGCCCAGGGGCCGCCCGGTGGAGATCCGGTCGGTCGGGCGACGGCGGACCTGGTGTCCCGGCAGCAGCACCTCGCCGGAGCCCTGGTGCGCCTGGGACAGCGCTGCGGGGAGCTGGACGCCCGCGTGTCGCCGGCCCAGGCCGCGACGCTGTTCGTCGGCATGATCCAGGGCCTCATCCTCCAGTGGGAGGTGGGGGATCGGAAGGGTGGGCTGGCCCAGGAGGTCGGACCGCTGGTGGACCTCTGGCTGGATGGTGTGCGGGGACGGGGAGAGTCGGTGGCGGTCGCGGAGCCCGTGGCGACCGAGCCGAGCCTGGATCGACTCGACCTGCGCCCGATGCTCTCGGCGGGCCAGGAGCCCTTCGACGCGATCCTGGGCCGGGTCGGGGAGCTGGCCCCGGGCAGCCTGCTCCAGCTCCTGGCCCCCTTCCGGCCCACGCCCCTGGTGATCCTTCTCCAGGCCCAGGGCCACGCCGTGGCGGCCCGCTCCCACGAAGGGGCCTGGGTGCTGGACGTCGTGATCGGCGGCGAGCCGGAGCTCGTGGACCTGCGGGACCTGGAGGCCCCCGGTCCGCTGGAGGCGGTGCTGGCCGCCGCGAGCGGGCTGGCGCCCGGCGGCTCCTACCTGGCGCGGGTGCCGCGCTTCCCCCGGCTGCTGGCGGCAGCGATCGCCCGGCGGGACCTGGCCCTGGACGTGCTCGAGGACCCCGAGGGCACCGCCGTGGTCCTGGTGAGGAAGCCCGCGTGAACCCCCTGCCCGGCAGCGAGGGCCTGAGCACCGACCAGGCGCCGCCGATGGCGGCCCCCTTCGGCTTCTTCTTCATGGCCCCCGTCGCCATGGTCGCGGCCGGCACCCTGCTGCTGGTCGATGGCTCCCTGCCCCTGGTGGCCTCGGGCACCCCCTACTCCCAGGCCCTCACCCACCTCGGCACCCTGGGCCTGCTGGGGTCGGTGATGCTGGGAGCGCTCTACCAGATGACCCCGGTGGTGGCCGGAGCGCCGGTCCCGGCGACGCGCCTGGCCCACTTCGTCCAGGGCACCTTCCTCCTCGGCACGGCGGCCCTGGTGGTCGGCCTCCGCGCCCTCCACCTGCCGTGGCTCGTCGCCGGGGGGGCGCTGCTGACCCTGGCCCTGGTCGTGTTCTGGTTCCCGGTCGCCGTCGCTCTCGTGCGGGCTCCCACCCGCAGCGAGACCGTGACCGGCATGCGCCTGGCCCTGGTCGGACTGGCCCTGGTGGCGGTGGTGGGCGTGACCCTGGCCGGCGTGCGTGCGGGGGTGGTCGACGGCGCCGCGCTCGGCCTGTCCGAGAGCTGGCTCTCCTGGCGCCACGCCCACCTCTGCCTGGGCCTGGTGGCCTGGGTGGGGGCCCTGCTCACCTCGGTCTCCCACCAGGTGCTGCCGATGTTCTACCTGGCCGAGCCGATGCCGCGGTGGGGTCGGGTCGGGGTGCTCGTGGGACTGGCGCTGAGCACCGTCACCCTGCCGCTCGCCCCCGTGCTGGGGTTCGGGGTGGCCTGGGCTGCGCTGCCCGGAGCCGTCGGGATCTGGGCGGTCCACCCGGTGCTCGGCCTCCGGGCCCTGCGCCAGCGCCGCAGGAAGCGGGCCGACCCGAGCCTGCGCTTCTGGATGGTCGGACTCGCCACGGGTCCCCTGGTGCTGCTCGCGGGCGGTCTCGCGTGGCAGCTCGGCGGTCGCTGGGCCGTCCTCTTCGTCTGGCTCGCCGTGTGGGGCTGGGCCGGCTCGGTCCTGCACGGCATGCTCTACCGGATCGTGCCCTTCCTGGTGTGGTTCCACCGCTTCTCGGCGCTGGTGGGCCTGGAGCCGGTGCCGCCGATGCGCCGCCTGCTGCCCGACGCCCGGGCCCGCGCGGCGCTGTGGGTCCACGGCCTGACCACCCTGGCCGGGGTGGTGGCCGTGCTGAGCAGCCACCCGATCGCCGCCCGGCTCACAGGAGTCGGGCTGGCCGTGACCGGGGTGCTGCTGGCCGTCAACCTCGGAGTGGTCGTCCTGCGCCGTTCCTGATCGCCGCCCTCAGGGCTGGACCACGTTCCACTTGGGTCGCTCCGGGCTCTCGAGGAAGGCCGCCTCGTCGGCCACCAGCACGACCTGGTCCTCCTCGATCGGATCCAGGAAGGCCACGAAGTCGAGCTGCTGGCGCTCCGTGCCCCGCTCGCGCACGAACTGGCGCACGATCTCGTTGGGGGCCAGGGTCGGGCGCCCGGCGACCTCCTTGAGAGCCAGCTCCAGGCCGGCCTTGCCCTCCGCCGGGCGGTAGGCCCGCCACACCAGCTCGGTGCAGACGAGCTGGTGGTCGGTGGCGAAGTCGAAGTCGTAGTCGTAGGGCTTGCCGATGTGGCCGAAGGCCGCGTCGATGGCCTGGGCCCGCGCCAGGGGGGGCAGGCGGGGGCGCAGGGCGGCCAGCGCGTCGCCTGCGGAGCCCTCCAGCGTGTTGAGGACCACGCCCGGCGCGATGGACTCCACGGTGCGGTAGGGCTCGCCGCCATCGCCCGCCAGGTACCGCGCCCAGGCCACCGGGTGCTTGATCGACATGTAGCGGGAGAACGATCCGCCGGACCACTCCTGGACCGCCGGGTCGTGCTCCAGCTCGGCGAGCAGCTTGTCGGGCGCGCCCAGGTAGAGGATCGCGTGGGGCCAGTAGCCGGGCAGGGCGACGTTGGTCAGGTACCAGTTCTTGCGGCCCACCAGGATGTCCCCCGGGCGCAGGTCGTCGTCCAGGGTCTGCAGGTGGTGTGGCTGGATGAGGAAGATGCCCGGTCGCTGGAGCTTGGTGTGGGACAGGGCGGTGGCGACGCCCTTCCTGGTGGGCAGCCAGACCCGGCGGATGAGCTGCTCGAGCGGCTGGGCGTCGCTGCGGAGCTGGCGGTGCTGGCGCTCGATCAGCGACCGGGCCCCCACGTTGTCGAGGTGGCGCTCGATCGCGTCCCAGAGCCAGCCGAGTCCCCAGGAGTCCACGTCCTCGCGTGCGGCGAGCCCGCGCTCCAGGCCGTCGAGGTAGCGGGCGCCGGCGAGCACGCGGGCCTGGTCTCGGGCCCCCTGGAGGTCCTGGCGCAGGCGGCTGTAGGAGCGGGGCCCGAGACCGGGATGGGGGGCATCGAGGAAGGAGACGACGTTGCTGTTGTCCCCGATGCGGTCGACGGCCTTCTGGGAGGACTCGTAGAGTGCCAGCTCGGCGGCGAAGGTGAGCAGGAAGCTGCGCACGTGGCGCCCGCGCTCGGCCCGGCCGGGGTCGAAGCGGAACCAGTCCTCGTAGAAGACGCGGAGCTGGTCCAGGGCGTAGGACTGGTCGACCACCGAGGTCCAGGCCTCGAGCAGCACCACCTCCTGGTCGGCCGAGAGCACCTCGTCCTCGGGCAGCGGCAGGATCCCCTGGCTGGCGAGGCGTGCCCAGGTGCCCTCGAGGGTCCGTGACAGGGCCACGTAGCGCTCGGCGTCGAGCTGGAAGGTGCGGTGGAAGTCCGCCGGGGCGAGCTGGGTCAGTGGACTCGGCTCCTGCATCCAGCTCAGGGTGAGGCGCCCGGCGATCAGGGCCATGCCGAGCACCAGGCAGACCAGCACCCGCTTGCGGGGCAGCCCGTCGACCCGGATCCACTTGCCCTTGAGCCAGTTGCCGATGAGCACCAGGCCGATCGAGCTGGCCCAGATGACGAGCAGCAGCTCCAGCACGTCGGGGAGCCAGCGGGCGCCGCGGTCGCCGACCCAGTAGCCGAGGACCAGGCCCAGGCCGATCGGTAGCCCACCCCGACCCAGCCAGTCCAGCGCGGTGCCGAGGCGGGGGGCGGTGGGGGGACGAGGTACGGACATCGGTGGGTCCGGGGATCATGCCCCAGGGCCCTGACGCTGACACCCGGGTCGGGACCGGGTAGGACCCCCCGATGTGGTCCTTGCTGCTCTCCGCCGCCCTCGCCGAACCCCCGGACCTCGTCGTGGTCGCCGATGTGCTCGTCGACGGGGAGCCCGCTCCGCGCGCCCTGGTGGTGCGGGACGGCCGGATCGAACGCATCTCCAGCCGGGCGCCGCGCAGGGCAGGGGCGGTGCTGACCGCCGACCTGGTGACAGCGGGCATGGTCGACGCCCACTGCCATCCCGCCAGCCTCGGGCGCTCCCTGGTGAGCCTGGACGTGACGGGCACCGGTTCCAAGGCGGCGATCCTGGAGCGCGTGGCCGGCGCGGTCGAAGAGGGCACCGGCTGGCTGGTGGGCCGCGGCTGGGACCAGAACGACTGGCCGGAGCCCCACTGGCCGACCGCCACGGACCTGGACACCGTGACCGGAGATCGTCCCACCGTGCTCTACCGGGTCGACGGACACGCCCTGTGGGCCAACACGGCGGCCCTGGCCGCCTCGGGGATCGAGCCGGACCGGGTGGACCCTGTGGGCGGGCAGGCGATCCGGGACGTCGACGGCGCACCCGCCGGCGTGCTGATCGACGCCGCCATGTCCTGGATCCAGAAGCCGAAGGTACCGCGCGAGGAGCAGCGGCGACGCCTGGTGTTGGCGCTCGACGCCATCGCCGCCACCGGGCTCACCGCGGTGCACGACCAGGGGGCGGGCGACACGACACTGTCCCTCTACCAGGAGCTGGACGCGGCCGGTGAGCTGCCGGTCAAGGTGGTGGCCTACGCCTGGATCGAGACCGAGGCGGCCGCCCGGATCCGGGCCGAAGGGCCCTGGGCCGGGAGCCGCCTGAGGGTGGCCGGCGTCAAGGCCGGAGCGGACGGCGCCCTAGGCTCCCGCGGGGCGGAGCTGACCGACGACTACAGCGACCAGCCCGGCCACCGGGGCCTGCCCGGGACCTCGACCGAGGAGCTCGCGGCCTGGGCGACGGACCTGACCCGCCACGGCGCCCAGCTCACGGTCCACGCCATCGGTGATGCCGCCGTGCACCGCACCCTGGACGCCTTCGAGGCCGCTCGCGAGGCCGCACCCGAGGGCCACGCGGTGCCGCTGCGGGTCGAGCACGCCCAGGTGGTCCGCCCCGAGGACGTGCACCGCTTCACCGCCCTGAACGCGGTGGCGTCGATGCAGCCCACCCACGCCACCTCCGACATGCCCTGGGCGCCGGAGCGCCTGGGCGAGGAGCGCACGCCCTGGAGCTACACCTGGCGGACCCTGCTCGACGCCGGTGCGACCTTGGCCTTTGGGAGCGACTTTCCGGTCGAGGCGGTCGCGCCGGCCCACGGCCTGTGGTCGGCCACCACCCGCATGCACGAGGACGGCACCCCCGAGGGGGGCTGGTTCCCCGACCAGCGCCTGAGCCTGTCCGAGGCGGTCGACGCCTTCAGCACCGTTACCTGGCAGGCCCTGGGCGACACGGAGCCCGTGGGCCTGGTCCCGGGCGCACCCGCCGACCTCACCCTCTGGCGGGTGCAGCAGCGCCACGGCCACACCTGGCTGGTGCCGGTGGCGACGGTGGTGGACGGCGAGGTGGTCTGGTCGGCCGAGGAGGAGTGAGCTCGCTCGTCAGGGGTGGACGGCGCCCACCCCCAACACCTGCTCCACACCCGCTGTGGCGCCAGCTCGACCGAGCCGCGACTCCAGCTCCCGCCGGACATCGGCGTCGGTCCAGATGGCACGGTAGAAGTCGTCCGGCGACGTCGCGAACCACTTGGCCAGGTAGGCCAGCGCGTGGTGCTTGTGTCCGACCCTGTCGGGGTGCGGGTCCCTGCCCAGCCAGTCGGCGACGTCGGGTCCGCGGACCGGATGGGCGGCGACGATCGCGGAGCAGACCAGCCGCTCCAGGGTCTGCTTCGTCGGCACCCCCCTACATGTGGCGGGATCGTCGGACTCCCAGACCACGCCGAGCGTCGGGATGGGTGGAGAGGCCTCGAGCGCCCACGGTCCCCGTCCAAGGGACCGCTTCGTCGAGCCGCACGCGAGGTTGCGGAGGCGGTCCCAGGCTGGTTCCGCCACCAGCGGCCCGTCGGTGTCTCCGTCGGTGTTCAGCACCAGGCCCGAGACGGGCCGGGTCGCATGGGACGCCACGAGCTGCTTCAGGGCGCCCTTGAGCTTGGCGACGCCGTGGTAGGGCAGGACGGCCACGAACTCACCGAGGGCAGTACGGAAGCCCCGGGTCCCCGAAGCCAGCGGACGGCCCCAGGGATCGAAGCTGCCTGCGGTCCGGGTCAGGGGACGGCAACCGAGGGAGCACAGCCACCCCGCCCAGAAGGCACGGTCGTCGTACCCCTCGCAGAGCACGACTCGCCAGGATGTGCCGGTCACCGGAGATCGGACTCCAGCTCCCCTCGCACCTGCGGGAGGTCGACACCTTCGAAGCGGCTCGCCCGCAGCTCGCCGTCGTCCAGGGCGAGGTTGAACACGGTGAGCTGGTCCAGGTCACCCTCTCCAGCGCTGGCCAGGATCCGGTCGATCAGCTCCAGGGAGTGCGTGGTGACGACCACCTGGACCCCGCGGTGCACACCGGCCCACAGGACCTGAGCGGTGCGGGTGAGCGAGCCCGGGTGCTGGAAGACCTCGGGCTCCTCCACCAGGGCGAGGCCGGCCGGGACCGCCGCGACCCCCAGGGCGATCTGGAGGAAGGCCTGCAGGCCGTCGCCCGCGAGCGCTACCGGCAACGCTCCGTCGGCGAAGGTCGCGTAGAGCTGGGTCTGGCCGCGCTCCTCCAGCAGGCTCTCCAGCGAGACCACGCCCGGCATCAGCTCCCGCAGCAGCTCCAGCACGTGGCCCCGGGTCCCCTGGCGGGCGGCGGCGGCGTAGGCCGCCTGGAGGTCCTCGGGCTGGCCGGGGTCGATGATGCCGACCTCCGGGAGCAGCTCGTCGAAGACAGGGTCCGAGAAGCCCCCGCCACCCTGGTCGTTCAGTGTGGCCCGTCCTGATCCGTCGGGGGCAGCCAGGGTCGTCGTCTGGTCCTCCCTCGTGAGCTGTAGGGTGTGCTCGGAGGCTCCGTGGTCCAGCTCGACCCGAAGGGTGGCTCCCTTCCCCGAGACCAGCCAGGCCCCCGGGTTTCGCAGCGTCGGTCGCCGCTCTGGCAGCCTCTGGACGAGCGCCCGTCCGGGACTCCTGTTGGCGCCGAGGAGGAGGGCATCCAGGACCGTGCTCTTCCCGCTGCCGTTGACCCCGGTGAGCACGGTCAGGGCGGTCAGACCGTCGAGGCGACCCTGCCGGATACCCCGAAGGTTCTCGATCTCGACCGCCGTGATCACGGTCGCAACCTACCACGTCCGACCGGTGACAGCGCCGACCTGACCGGGTAGGACCCGCGACCGGCCCAGGGCTGGCCGAGAGGAGAGAGACCAGGTGACTCTGACGACGTGGATCCTGCTCGCCTGCGGCTCCCGAGCACCGGAGTCCCCCCCCGCCGCCGAGGAGTCGGTCCTGCCACCGCTCGTCCAGCCCAGCCAGGGCCTGGGGGCCGACCTCGCCGCCGCCGAGGCCTTCAGCGCCACCCGCCCGATCTACGAGCGGCCCCTCGGCGTGGGCACGAAGCTCCCGGACGCCGTGGGCTCGCTCTCGGCCGAGGTCTGCGGGGCCTGTCACCCGGAGATCCAGGCCGAGTGGCAGCTCAGCACCCACGCCCTGGCCTGGGTCGACGCCCAGTTCCAGGCCGAGATCACCAAGTCCGGCAACCGCTGGCTCTGCCTGAACTGCCACACGCCCCTGCGGGTCCAGCAGGACTACTGGGCCGTGGGCCTCCAGGGCGAGGACGTCGAGTCCCCGGTGCTCGTCGAGGCGCCGAGCTACGACCCGGCCCTGCGCGAGCAGGGCATCACCTGCGCCGCCTGCCACGTGCGCGATGGCGTCGTTCACGGCCCCGGGCTGCCCGACTCGACCTCGCCCCACCCGGTCGCCGCCGACGAGGACTTCCAGGGAGACGGGATCTGCACCCGCTGCCACCAGGCCGTGGCGATGTACCCGGGCAAGCAGTTCATCTGCACCTTCGACACCGGCAAGGAGTGGGCGGCCGGGCCGTATGCGGCGGAGGGCAGGGGCTGCAAGGACTGTCACATGCCTCGCGTCGATCGGCCGGCCGCGGTCGGTGGCCCGGTGCGCTCCGTGGCTCGCCACTGGTGGCGGGGAGCGGGCATCCCCAAGCTCGCCGGCGTCCAGCCCCCCCTGGAGGCCAACCCGCCGGGCCTGGATGTCGAGGCCACCTGGGGCACCGAGGCCCTGTCCCTGCGCCTCACCAACGCCCGTGCCGGTCACCTGCTGCCGACGGGCGACCCCGAGCGGCGGGTCCGAGTGGAGGTCCAGGCCCTCGACGCCCAGGGCAGCGTCCTGGCCGAGGCCTGGAGCGTGCAATTCGGCCAGGCCTGGGAGTGGTGGCCGACACCGCGGAAGCTCAGCGACGACCGGCTCGCGCCGCGGGAGTCCCGGTCCTACCAGGTCCCCCTGCCCGCGGGCACGGTCTCGGCCCGGGTCCTGGCGACCTCGTCGCGCCTGACCGAAGAGACCGCGGCGTACCACGCTCTCGATGGCTACCCTCGTGAGGTCAGGACCCACGAGCTCCTCGTCACCGCCGGGGGGGTCACCGGGGGACTGCTCGGAGATCCGCCATGACCTTCATCCTGCTCGCTCTGCTGGCCTGCGACCCCACCAGCGACACCGGCGACACCGGAGCGGTCGTGGTCGACACCTCCTGGGGCGTCGTCGATGCGTGCACCGCCACCAGGGACGGCGGCTTCGGCGACTTCTACGACACGGATCACGTCGTGCTGGTGCACGGGAGCACCGACGCTTGGCTCGAGAGCCTGTAGGCTCCGTGCTCTCGACCCTCTTGCACTGCCCCTGGCCCTGAGTCCGGCGGCTCAGTCGGCGAGCCAGAAGTCGAAGAGCACGTCCTCGTCCCAGTCCGGGCTCATCACGTGGGCCTCGCCCTCGAATTCGGCGTAGGTCGCGTCCACGCCCCCTTCGAGCAGGCCCTCGTGGAGCTTGCGCACGTCCTCGAGCCAGATGTGGTCCTCGGATCCCACGCCGTTGTAGACCGGCACGTCGGCCAGGGCATCGCCCAGCTCCTCCGGGCTCCAGGAGGAGAAGCTCCCCGGGATGCCGAGCAGGCTGACGAAGCGCTCCGGGTGCTCCTTGGCGAGGTCGTAGGCCGCCTTGCCCCCGTTGGACGTCCCGGCCATGTGGACCTTCTTCCGGTCTCCGCCGTAGCAGGCGAGGACTTCGTCGATCAGCTCGAGGACCCGGTCCGTCTCGTCGGCCAGCGAGCTGTTGTCGCTGAACGGCAGCACGACCCGGACGTTGGCGATCTCGGTGCCGTGCAGGAAGTAGAGGCCCCACGCGGTCTCGGCGCTCGGGGCGTCCCCGCGACTTCCCGGCAGGAAGACCACCGTGGGGGTGTCGTCGGTGGCCTCCATGGGATGGGACACGAAGTACGGACCGGCGGGGTGCTGGTCCATCGCCTGGAGCAGGCCGGGCTCGGGCGGCATGCACCACTCCGGAGGGGCGGTCGCGGTGTCGGGGGTCGACGCGCCCGAGTCGTCGACGGCCGGGTCACCCGTGCAGGCGACCCAGAGCATCAGGAGGGACACGCCGGCACCTTAGTCCGCGCTCCTTCCGCGCGCGTCAAGGCCGTGTGCAGGCCGTGTCTCGCAGCGTGCTACGTTCCCGCACCCCCGCCGAGGACCTTCAGATGAGCTCGATCTCCTTCGCCATGTTGACCCTGGCCTGCATCGGCTCTGGCAATGGCGACAGCGCCGACAGCGCCCCCCCCGACCCGGTGGACAACGACGGCGACAACTTCTTCTACCCGGGCAGCGACTGCGACGACGACGACAAGGACGTCAACCCCCTGGCGGACGAGGTCTGTGACGGCAAGGACAACGACTGCGACGGCGACGTCGACCTGGACGCCGTCGACGGCACGACCTGGTACGCCGACGAGGACGGCGACGGCTTCGGCGACCTGACCGTCAAGCAGAACGCCTGCGACCAGGTCGAGGGCTGGGTCGAGGACAGCACGGACTGCGACGACACCTCCGACCAGGCCTTCCCCGGGGGGACGGAGGTCTGCGACGGCCTGGACAACGACTGCGACTTCGTGGCCGACAAGCCCTGGTTCGACGACGACCTCGATCGCCTGCTGGAGGCCTCGGAGCTGACCACCAACGGGTCGGCGGCCCAGGTGGTCGGGGGAGACGACGGGTTCTTGCGCATGACGACCGCCACGGGAGCCCAGGTGGGCTCGGCGTTCATCCCGACCCGCATCCCGGGCGACGTCTTCTACGCCCGCTACACCGTCAACATCGGCGGCGGCGATGGCGGCGAGGGGCTCGCCTTCGCCTGGCTCGACGAGACGGACCCCACCTCGGTGGGCGCCAACTTCAGCGGTCTCGGTGTCGGCGGCCTGGCGGGCTACGCGGTCGAGATCGACATGGTGAAGAACGGCAACGACTCCGCCGACGACCTGATCGCCGTCGTCCAGACGGACTGGCTCAACGACGAGGAGCTGCAGATCCTGGAGATCGACGCCGCCGCGGCCCCGGACTTCCAGGACGCCGGGGACAAGAAGGTCGAGGTCTTCTTCGACAACGGCGAGGTGATCGTGACCGTCGACGACGCCGAGGTCCTCACCGCCACCATCGACGACTACGACCTCACCGAGGTCATGGTGGGCTTCGGGTCCACCACCGGTACGTTGGTCAACGAGCACCTGGTCGACGACATCTACATCGGCTGTCCGTCGCGCGCGGACTGAGCAGCGCTGCGACGACGTGCGAATCGGAGTGCTGGCATCGGTCCTCGGGGCCGCCCTCGCGGTGGCTCCCGCCGCCGTGGGGGCCCGGACCTCGGAGCTGGCCGGGGTCTGCGGCGAGGATCCCGCGGGGCCGGGCTTCCAGCGACCCGACGACCTGCACGTGGTGCTCACGCGCCTGGCGGGTCCGGCGGAGTCCGTGCGCACCGCCCGCGACGAGTGGCTGCCGGGCGAGCAGCGCCGGGTCCGACGCATCGGCCAGGCGGGCAGCTCGCTGTTGCGGGGTCGGGCGGCGGGACTGCCGGGACAGGCCGCGATGGCGTGGACGCGCACGCCGTGCTTCGTGCAGGGACCCGGAGCCGCTGCTGCGCTGGGGCGAGCCCTGGAGGCCGACGTGGTCATCTGGGGCGAGGCCTGGTGCACGGCGGGCGATCCCGCCGACCTCTCCTGTGCAGGCCGCGACCCGCCGGGGGCCATCCTGGGGGCCCTGCTGGTGCAGATGGAGCTGCCCCAGGCGGTGCCCGACGAGGTGGGCTGGCGACCGGCTCCGCTGCCCCACCCCGTGAACTGGGGCTACCCCCTGCGACAGCTCGAGGACGGCGAGCGCCTGCTCCACCTGCTCCAGGGCCTGGAGCGCCTGGTCGCCGGGGCCCCCGAAGGCGCGGCCTTCCAGCTCGAGGAGGCCGGGCCCCAGGCCGCGCCCCTGCGGGTGGAGGCGCTGCTGCTGGCCGGCAAGACCGCGGCCGCCGCCGACCTCGCCGACGTCGAGGTGGAGCGCGGTCGTCGGGTGGACGCCGAGACCCTGGCCCGGGCCCTGGCGATCCGGGCTCGGGTCCACTGGGTCCGGGATCGCCGCCCGGAGGCCCGCCAGGACCTGGTGGCTGCCCAGGAGCTGGCGCTGGCGGAGCAGCACGCGGCGGTGTGGTCCTATGCCACCCTGCAGCTCGCGCTGCTCGACGAGCAGGTCGGGGATTTCTCCTCGGCCGAGGCGGCCTACGAGGCGCTGGTCGACGTGGCCTGGCTCAGCGACGACGTCGAGCTCCGGGCCGAGGTCTGGACCGGCCTGGGACGGGTACGACTCGCCCAGGGTGAGCGCTTCGAAGCCCACGAGGCCCTCAGCCGGGCCCTGCCGCTCTGGGAGGAGCTGAGGGAGCCCTGGGCCACGGCCCATGTCCAGCAGGCGGTGGCCGAGACCGGCGGGCGCTTCGACAAGCCGCAGCGCTCCAGGCTGCTGACGGAGGCCCGGGCGACGTGGAGTGGGCTCGGCGAGGGCGAGCGGGCCCTGTCGGCGTCGATCGCGCTGGTGGTCCTGGCGGCCGACAGCCCGGCGCCCCAGCGCGAGACGCCCGACGCCTGGCGGGCGCGGCTGGAACAGAGCCAGCAGGTCGGGCGCCTGGCGCTCGCCCGTCTCGACCCCGTCGACCGCGCCGCCGAGGTGGCCCGCATCCAGCACGCCCTGGCGGCCATCGCCGTCCACCTGGGCCAGGTCGACGAGGCCCTCACCTGGCTCGACACCTCGCGGGCCGGGCCGGCCGAGCGGGCCGCCCTGGAGGCGGGCCTCGCCGAGGTCCTGCGGAGCAAGGGCGACGTGGCAGGCGCTCGCCTGCAGCTCCAGAACGCCCTGGCCCACTACGGCGAGGCGGGCCTGGTGCGTGAGCAGTCCGTCGTCTGTGGCCGGCTCTCAGCCCTCCATCGCCAGGTCAACGCGGACGCCGAGCAGGCCATGGCCTGGGCGCGCCGCAGCCTGGAGCTGCACCGGGAGGCCCTCGCCGCCGGCCAGCCTCCCGCGGACGGGGCGGCCTGGACCCAGGTGGGGGACCTCTCGATGTTCGTGCTCGATGCCGGCGGCGGGCTGGAGGCCTACCGCGAGGCCGAGGCCCTCGATCGGGCCGGGCCACCGCCCTACGATCCCAACCTGCCCTGCAAGATCGGTCGGGCGCTCTACGACCTCACCCGCTACGACGAGGCGCTGCTCGCCTATGTACGCGGCGTCGAGGTCGCCGAGGCCCGGGGGGCGCCGGGCCTGGCTCGGAGCTGCCAGGTGGGCGCGGACCGGGCGCGTCGGGCGCTGAAGAGCCCCTGATGTTCGGCCCGAGCGAGCTGCTGCTGATCGGCGGTCTGCTGGTCGTCTTCCTGGTCCTGCCACGGCTCCAGAAGCGGATGGAGGACGAAGTCGACGAGGGAGCCCTGGGGGAGCAGGCCCTCGAGGCCCTGCGCGAGCAGACCCGGGTGAGCCCCCTGGACGATCCGCTGCCGGGTCGGATCCTGGGGGAGTTCCGGCGTCTGCGGCGGCTGCGCATCGGCGCCTACCGCTTCTACCGGAGCGAGCAGGAGGGCGTCAACGCCATGGCCCTGCCGGGAGGCATCGCCGTGCTCACCACGGGGCTGCTGGAGCAGGTGGCCGCCGGCGAGCTGAGCGAGGACGAGCTGGCGGCGGTCCTGGCCCACGAGATCGCCCACATCGAGCTCGGTCACGGGCGGGCGGCGGCCGTGCGCCAGACGCTGTCCGGCTGGGCCGGCAGGGCCCTGGCGGCGCGGGCTCTCGGGCCGATGGGCCAGGTCCTGCTGCCCGCCGGCGTGAAGACCCTGAGCCGCAGCGCCACCCGCGCCGCCGAGCTGGCGGCCGATGCCTGGGCCTTCGAGCTGCTGGGACGCAGCCGCTACGACCGTGCGGCCCTGGCGACCATGCTGCGCAAGCTGGCGAAGTGGGACCGGCGCCACGGCCTGTGGAGCACCCACCCGGCTCCCGCGGCACGCATCGCTGCGCTCACCGAGCTGGGCGGCGAGACCTGAGCCCGAGCGCCGACGCCACCCCTTCGTACTGCTCTTCGGGCCCACCGAAGGCCAGCTCGGCGGCCTTGCCGCGGCGCGAGTAGAGCTGCAGGTCGTGCTCCATCGTGAAGCCCACGGCGCCGTGCACCCGGTGGGCGAGCAGGCTGATGCGCCGGTAGGCCTCCGAGGTCCAGGCCTTGGCCATGGCGACCTCCCGGCGACACGGCAACCCCTGGTCGAAGCGCCAGGCCGCCTGGTAGCTCAACAGCCGGGCCCCTTCGAGGTCGATGGCCATGTCGGCGCAGTGGTGCTGCACGGCCTGGAAGGCGCCGATGGGGCGGCCGAACTGCCTGCGGCTGCGGGCATGGGTCAGCGACAGGCGCAGCATCTCGGACGCGCCGCCGACCATGCGCAGGCAGTGAGCCAGGGTGCCGCGGGTGGTGGCCCGGTCCAGCGCTGCGGCCACGTCGCCCTCCCCCAGCTCGTCCTCCGGCACCACCCCGTCGAAGACCAGCTCGAAGAGGTGGTCGCCGGCCAGGGTCTCCAGGCGGGTGCGGCGCAGGCCCGGCGCGTCGGGGTCGACCAGCCACAGGGACATGTCCTCGTCCCGCCGGGTCGCCACCAGGAGTCGATCCGCCACGTGCACGTCGGCCACGAAGCCCGCGCACCCGTGCAGGGTCCCGTCGGGCTCGACGCGCAGGTCCCCATCCTCCGGGAGCACGCAGGCCAGCACCCGCTCTCCGGCGGCGAGGCCCGGGAGCAGCGCCGTGCGCTGGGCCTCGCTGCCGGTCTCCGCCACCAGGGGTGCGCCGATCACCACCGAGGGCACCAGCGGTCCTGGCATGCAGACCCGCCCGGCTTCCTCCAGGAAGAGCGCCAGGTCGACGAAGTCCATGCCCTGGCCGCCCTGGTCCTCCGGCAGGGTCAATCCCAGCCAGCCCAGCTCGGCCGCCTCGCGCCACAAGGCCTCGGGCAGCGCGGCCTCCGGGCGCTCCTGCTCTTCGACCAGCTCGCGGGGACAAGCCCCGCGGAGGAAGTCCCGGGCGGCTTCCTGGAGCATGCGCTGGTCGCGGGTCAGTCCGGGGTCCATGGCTCCTCCCTCAGCGCCGGGGCAGCTTGAGGCCGCGGGTGGCGAGCACGGTGCGCTCGATCTCCGAGCTGCCGGCGACCACGGGCAGGGCGAAGGCCCGCAGGTACCAGTGCTGCATGCGCCCGGCCAACGGAGCCAGGGCGCAGTGCTCGGAGAGCTGGCCGAAGCGCCCGATGAGCTCCAAGCCGGTGTTGGCCCAGCCCTGGGCCCACTCGGTCGCCACCAGCTTGCACATCGAGCCCTCGGCGGTCACCGGCAGCCCCCGGTCCATGCGGGCGGCGGTGCGGAAGCCGAGCAGCCGGGCCAGCTCCAGCTCCGTCGCCATGCGGCCGAGCTTCTGCCGCACCAGGGGATCGCCGCCCAGGCCCTGACGGTTGGCGTGGTCCACCAGCAGCTCCAGCACCCGGCGACCCACGCCGACCTGTTCCATGTAGAAGGCACGCTCCAGGTCCAGGGTCGACATGGCGATCCGCCAGCCCTCGTTCGACCCGCCCACCAGGCCTTCGGCGGGAACGAAGACGTCGTCGAAGAAGACCTCGCAGAGGCTGGTGCCGCCGTACATGCCCTCCAGGGTGGTCACGCCGATGCCCGGGCTGGCCATGTCCACCAGGAAGTAGGACAGGCCGGCGTGCTTGGGGGCCTCGGGGTCGGTGCGGGCCAGCAGGTGGCACCAGTGGGCCTGGTGGGCCCGGCTCGTCCAGACCTTCTGGCCGCTGATGCGGTAGCCACCTTCGGTGGCGACCGCCGTGGTGCGCAGCGAGGCCAGGTCGGAGCCGGAGTTCGGCTCGCTGAAGCCCTGGCACCAGTAGACCTCGCCCCGGGCGATGCCGGGCAGGTGGTCGCGCTGCTGCCGCTCGCTGCCGTGGTGGATCAGCAGCGAGGCCACCATGCCGGCCCCCTGCACGTCGAAGCCCAGCCCGCCGGCCGCCATCAGCTCGTCGACGAGGATGAACTCCATCACCCGGGTGCCGCCGCGGCCTCCGAGCGCCTCCGGCCAGGTCAGCGAGAGCAGCCGGCGCTCGCCGAGCTTGCGGGCCATCGTGCGCCAGGCGTCCTGGATGGCCTCCTCGGCGAAGTCCACGGCGAGGAACATCACGGGGAGCAGCAGGTCCGAGGGCATCTCGGCGGCGAGCAGGGCGCGGACCTCCTGCTGGAAGGCCTGCTCCTCAGGGGTGAACCCGAAGTCCATCGCCGCTCCTCCCGGTCCGGATCGCTTAGCGCGGCGGAGGGGGAGGCGTGGGCTCCCGGATCGCGGATCGGCGCGATGACCGACGCGGTCCCGCGCCGTCCGTGGTCAACTGGGGTACGACGAAAGCGGAGGCGCCCATGGAACTCTTGATCGCGCTCCTGGTCGGTGTCGTCATCCTGGGCCTGATCGTGCGGTTCGGCCCCGGGCTGGCGGTCCAACCCGAAGAGGTCGACCTGCCGGACGAGCCCACCGAGGAGGCCGACGACGACCCCTCCTCCCACGGCCTCGGCGTCAGCCTGGCGAACCCGATGGGCAGCTTCCTGGGCACCACCATGCCCGACCTGGCCCCACCGGAGGGCGAGGAGGAATAGGCTCCGTCCCATGTGGGACGTGATCCTCGACGACAGACAGAGAGCCCTGCGGGACGAGGTGCGTGACCTGGTCAAGTCCGTGCCGCGCCAGCTCATCCTGGACATGGACGCCGACGAGCTGGAGTTCCCGCGAGAGTTCCTCCAGGAGGCCGGTCGCCGCAACCTGATGGGCTGTCGCTACCCGGCTCGCTGGGGCGGTCGCGACCTGGACTGGGTGACCACGGCGATGGTGATGGAGGAGGTGGCCGTGCTCGGCTACATCTTCGGCTGCGTCTTCGGGGTCGGCGCCGAGCTGGTCTGCGACGCCATCGTGCTGCACGGCACCGACGCCCAGCGGGAGCGCTACGTGGCGCCGCTGCTCGCCGGGGAGATCTTCGCCGCCGAGTGCCTCACCGAGCCCCGGGGCGGCTCGGACTTCTTCGGCACCACCACCACCGCCGAGGACCGGGGCGACCACTGGCTGCTCAACGGCCAGAAGCGCTTCATCGTCGGCGGCACCGCGGCGGACTTCTTCCTGGTCTACGCCCGCACCAACCCCGACGCGCCGCCGCGCGAGGGCATCACCTGCTTCATCGTCGACCGCACCGAGGGCGTGCAGTCGAGCTACCTCTACGGCCTGATGGGCTGTCGGGGTGGCGGGGCCAGCCGGCTGTCCTTCAAGGACGTGAAGGTGCCCAAGGAGAACCTGCTGGGCACCCTCGACCAGGGCTACCGGGTCTTCGAGACGATGATGATCCCCGAGCGCCTGGGCACGGCGGCGATGACCGTCGGCGCGGCCCGCCCCGCCCTGGAGGTCGCCACCCGCTACGCCACCCGCCGCAAGGCCTTCGGGCGCCCGATCGGGGCCTTCCAGGGTGTGAGCTTCCAGGTCGCCGAGGCCGCGACCCTGCTCGATGCCTCCCGGTCGATGGTCTACACCACCTCGCTGGCGGTGGACCGCGGTGCACCGCCGCGCAAGGTCCGCCGGCTGGTGTCGGAGACCAAGAAGTTCGCCACCGAGTCCTGCCAGACCGTGGCCCACAGCGCCATGCAGGTCATGGGGGGCATCGGCTACACCAACGTCTACCCCATCGAGCGCATCCACCGGGACCTGCGCCTGGCGTCGATCTGGACCGGCACCAGCGAGGTCATGTCGGTCATCATCGGCCACGAGTGGACCCGGGAGGTCGAAGCCCGCTGGCGGAGCGGGGCCACGCGGGACCCGGAACCGGACGCCGCCGAGGCCCACGCGGTGGGGGAGAAGGTGTACGAGTAGGGGGCAGCGACCCCCACCCTCCGCGACTATCGTGCCCAATGAGGAGACCCGCCCCTGGTCTGGCTCTGGCTCGTGCTGGCCTGCGAAGAGGAGTCCGCCGACTCCGCGGTGGAGGAGTGCGAGATCGAGATCCGCGAGACCTTCCCGGAGGCCGACGGCACGGACGCCTGGTGGAAGAGCGGGGTCTCGTGGCACCTCAACCAGGTACATCCCGGACCCGTGGAGCTCCGGGTCGATGACCGGGTCGTCGAGCACACCTGGAACGCCGATCGCACCACCGTGTCCACCGACGGCGGGGGGCTCCTGCGGCCCGACGCGAGTCACTCGGCCAGCCTGACCTACTGCCGGGGCTCGGTCACCCTCCACTTCGAGACCAGCGAGGTGGGCCTGCCGATGACGGCGGCCCCCGTGGAGGGCGCCTGGACGCTGCTCCACAGCGAGGGGAGGATCGTGGTGCCGGAGGGCGTTGGCGCGGCACTGTCGCCCTACATCTGCGACCCGACCCTCTGGATGGTCGGGCTCGCCTCGACGGAGCCGGAGGTCGCCATCGGGGTGAACGCCGACCCCCCGGAGCAGGACGTCTGCTCGGCCGAGCCCGCTCCCCGCGTGGGATGGGAAGACCTGAGCGGCAGCTTCTCCTCGCTGCCCGGCTTCTCCCTGGAGGGTGAGGGGGTGCAGCTCACCGATGGACTGGTGGGCTGCGGCTTCAACGCCAACCAGCTCACCTTCACCGGCGAGTTCGCGCCGGACGGCCGCGGGTTCGTCGGGGATCTCGTCGGCCAGGCCGCGGAGGTGGACTGGGCCTGGATGATGGACACCGGGTGGGGCTTCGGTTCCCTCTGCGACGCCCTAGCCGGCTTCGGCTACGACTGCGTCACCTGCGCCGACGGGAGCCCTGACTGCATCGAGTTCCACGTCCTCGACATCCCCGGCGTCCCCACCAGCGAGCTGCCCGACGAGACCGTCTGGGAGGTCATCACCCGGGACGACTGCCACCCCGACTGCGCGGCCTCCGTCTGCAACCCCGCCTGTGAGCTCCATGACCCCGGGGCCTGGGGCGTCGAGCCCGGCCAGGCCTTCGGCCTCGACCTCGACCGCGGCTGGGAGCAGCCCTCCTCGATCCAGGAGGAGCTGCGCGGACTGCTGGAGCATCCCCGGTGGGACCTCGTGCTCGCCTCCCTGGAGCTGTGCGCGGAGGAGCTGTCCTTCCAGCGTTCGGTTCCCACCGACGCCTGCCGCAGCTCCAAGACCTGGTCTCTCAAGCGCATGGTCGACGACTGGCACTTCAGGACCGTGCCCCGCGACGTCTCGCTGGTCACCAGCCAGGGCGAGGTGCCCCTGCTCCAGGCGACCTGGGAGGGGGACCTGGTCTTCGGGACAGGCGGGCTCGATCACCTCATCCTCCGGGGCGAGGCCGATCTGAGGGACGTGATGCTGGAGGACCTCGAAGCGTGCACGGTCGCCAACTACCGGGGCGAGCCCTGCGAGCCGTGCTCGAGCGACGGGGCGTCCAGGTGCCTGCCGGTGGAGGTCCACTTCCCTCGGGTGAGCGCCGCGGAGAGCTCGCTCGGCGTTCCCGACCAGGACGAGTGCCACGCCGAGTGTCCCACCTCTGTCTGCAACCCGGACTGTGAGCTCTACGACCCGGGGGCATGGGGTGTCGAGACGGGCCAGGTCTTCCGGCTGGGCCTGGGGAGCGCCTGGAGCTCCCCCTACAGCCTCCAGGAAGGTCTCCGAGGGCTGCTGGAGCACCCGGACTGGGAGCTGGGGGTCGCCTCCTTCGACCTCTGTGGGGGGGAGCTGGACCTGGTGCGGTCGATCCCCTCCGATCCCTGCCGAGACTCCCCGACCTGGTCCGTGGAGGCCTGGTCGGACGCCTGGAGCTTCCAGACCTCGGCCCACGACACCACCCTGGCGACGAGCGGTGGTGAACTGTCGCTGTCCGGGGCCTCCTGGGAGGGCGGGCTGAGGCTCGACCTGGGGGCGCTGGAGGGTCTCACCCTGCGCGGCGAGCTCGACCTGCGGGACCAGCTCATCGGCGGCGATCAGGCCTGTGTGCTGGCCGCCTCCGCGGCGGAGCCCTGTGAGCCCTGTTCCAGCGACGGGCTGATGGCCTGCCTGCCGCTGGAGATCCCCTTCGCGCGGGTCACGGCCGGGACGGCCGGGTCCGAGGGGTGTGACCGGTGACCGGGTTGCTCCTCGGCCTGATCTCCTGTGGCACGCCCCTCGAGACCGAGTGGGACACGGCCTCGGAGTGGTTCCCGGACCTCGACGGGGACGGCTTCGGGGACGTCTCCGGGGTGGTCGTCGCCGGGGACCGTCCCTGTGGCTACCAGTCGATCGCCGGGGACTGCGACGACAGCGACGCCTCGGTCCACCCCGACGCCGAAGAGGTCTGCAACGACGTCGACGACGACTGCGACGGCCAGGTGGACAACGGCGCCCTCGATGCCCTCCCCTGGTGGAGCGATGGGGACTCGGACGGCTACGGCGACCCGGCGACGGAGGCCCTCGCCTGCGACACCCCCAGCGGCGTGGTGCCCCCCGGCGACGAGGACTGCGACGACACGGACCCCGCGGTGAACCCGGGTGCCGTCGAGGTGTGCGGCAACGGGGTGGACGACGACTGCGACGGCACCGCGGGG
>CAZCVP010000071.1:0-7400 GCA_964501915.1 uncultured Enterobacterales bacterium | reverse complement strand
CCGCGAACGGTCACCCCCGCCCCCCGCCCCCCCCCCCGGGGGGCCCCCGGGGGGCGGGGGTGGGGGGGGCAACGGGGGGGGCCGCCGACGGCGCCGGCACCGCGGGGGGGTGCCTCTGGGAGGACGAGATCGACCTGGTCGACGAGGGACGGGTCTTCTTCGGAGAGGTCGACGGGGACAGCCTCGGCCAGGGGATCCTGGCACCGGGGGACCTGGACGGCGACGGCCTCGGGGACCTGCTGATCGGGGCGCCCCAGTCCCGGGGGAGCGGCCTGGCGCAGGGCGTCGTCTATGCCCTGGCCGGTCCGATCACGGCCGGGGGAGTCCCCTCCGAGCAGGCCTGGGCCACCCTGGTGGGCAACAGCAGCCACGCCACCGGCGACAGCCTGGCGGGGGGCGACTTCGACGGCGACGGCCTGGTGGACCTGGCGCTGGGAGACCCCCACGGCGATCTCGGCGGCAGCTCCGCCGGCGTGGTGCGCACCTTCCTCGGTCCGCTGACCGCCGGCTCGACCGCGGCCGGCACCGCGGACGGTCTCGTCTGGGACGACCACGAGAACGGGCGCTTCGGGGAAGTGCTGGCCAGCGGCGAGGACCTCGACGGCGACGGGCTGGACGACCTCGTCGTCGGCAGCCCCTATGGCGCGGGCGGCCACGAGGACGGTCGGTCGATGGGGGCCACCTGGGTCTTCCTCGGTCCGCTCACGGGCTCCGGGCTGGCGGCCGACGAAGCCCACGCCCACCTCGACGACCGGGAGGACTCCACCAACGTCGGCTACGACCTGGTCTCCCCCGGGGACCTGGACGGGGACGGCGTCGCCGACCTCGCCACCCTGGGTCACGAAGCCGAGGTGGCGGGCTCACCCGACGGTGGCGACGGGGCCCTGTTCGTCTTCCACGGTCCGATCAGCGCCGGACACCACGACCTCGCCGCCGCCGACCTGCTGCTGGCGAACAGCCACGCCAGCCGGACCCTCGAAGAGGTCTTCGGGCCCGGTGATGTCGACGGCGACGGCCGGCCCGACCTCGGCATCACCTCCGAGACCACGCCTCTGCGCGGCGACCACACCGGGGCCGTGTGGGTCTGGACCGACGGCGGGTCGACGGGGGTGGCCTCGCTGGCCGACGCGCCCTACGCCTATGCCGGGCCCCTGGACGGCTCCTGCATGGGGGACGGGGGCGGCGGTGACCTGGACGGGGACGGCCTCGGCGACCTCGTGCTCGGGGGCACGACCCGGATCGACGAGGAGCACACCTACCAGGGCTGGATCGTCCAGAGTCCCCTGGAGACCGGGACCCATGGCGTCGACGACGTCGCTTCGGCGCGCCTCCTCTACGGCCAGGGCAGCCGCCACGACGCGAGCTGCGGCGGCTGGGCCATCGAGATCGCCGGCGACCTCAGCGGCGATGGGCGCGACGACCTCGTGATCGGTCTCGAGGGCGCCGTGCTGGACGACGAGAGCGTCGGGGCCGTGATCGTGCTCTCGGCCGGGGAGCTCTGAGTGACGTTCGCCCTGCTGCTGCTCGGCTGTCGGCCTGTGTCCTACGGGTACTACTACGCGGACTGCGACGGCGACGGCTACGGCGACCCCCACTCGGACGTGTTCACCGAGCTTCCGCCCGAGGGCTATGTCGACAACGCCGACGACTGCGACGACACCCGGGCAGACACCTACCCCCTGGCTCCCGAGTACTGCGATGGCCGGGACCACGACTGCGACGGGCAGGTGCTCGACACGGAGAGCGACGACGCCACCACCTGGTGGAGCGACGCCGACGGCGATGGCCACGGGGATCCCGACGACACGACGAGGTCCTGTCTCGCTCCCACCGGGTTCGTGGCTCCCGGCGAGGAGGACTGCGACGACGACGATCCGACCGTGCATCCCCTCGCCGAGGATCTCTGCGCGGACGGCATCGACAGCGACTGCGACGGGGTGGACGCTGCCTGTGGTCGCGAGCGCTCCCTGGACCTGGCGAGCTGGAGTCTGTGGGGGGACGCCCTGGACGGCACCCTTGGGGCATCGGTGGCCCTGGCGACGGACGGCTCCGGCGACGCTGTCGTCACCCACGATGACTACTCCGACGCGGGCTGCTGGGGCTTCGTGGTCGAAGGGGGAGCGACCGGGGACCTGGCTCCGGGCGACGCGGCGGCGAGCGTGGAGGGCCTCTGCGTCGCCCTGTCCTACGACGACCTCGACGGAGACGGCCTGGCCGAGCTGGTCGGCCAGGTGGGAGTCCATCCCGATCGGGCGGTGGTCACCTGGGCTGGCCCCGTGAGGGGTGCGGTGGGCGAGGCCGACGCGGTCCTGCTCTTCGAGGACGGCTACGACGCCGCTCCCACCCCGGACCAGGACGGGGACGGCCAGGGGGAGGTCTGGATCGCCGTCGACCGAGACGAGGGAGATCCCCTCGTGCTCCTGCCCGGCCCCGGCGACGGCGGGGACGACAGCGCCCTGGCGACCATCGAGGAGAGCCGGGCCCTGACCATCACGGGGCTCACTGGGGACCAGGACCTCGACGGCGACGGAGAGGCCGACCTGGTCGTCGGCCTCGGCTTTGGTGACCTCGACGGTCGGAAGTTCTACGGGCTGGCGGTCTTCCTCGGGCCCCACACCGGCTCCAGGACGCTGCTCGAGGCCGACGGCCTGGTCGAGCACGAGGAGTGGTGGGAGCCGGGCGCGATGGCGGCCGGAGACCTGGACGGGGATGGTCTCGCGGATCTCGCCTTCGCCGTGCTGAGCGGCCTCACCGAGGCCGAGGAGTCCGGCCTCGTCCACTGGTTCCCCAGTCCCCTGCCCGAGCACCAGGAGCTCGCTGCGGCCGCCGCGACCTGGGAGGGCGTGTCAGCCTTCGATGCCGCGGGTTCTGCCCTGGTGGCCGATGCGGACACCAACGGGGACGGCCAGGCGGACCTGGTGGTCGGAACGCCGGGGGCTCCCGAGGGCTGGAACCTCGGCGGCGCCCAGGTGCTCCAAGGACCGCTGCAGGCCGGCACCTGGACCCTGGAGGAGGCCCAGGTCGTCTGGCTCGGCGAGGAGTTCGCCTGGGCGGGCGGGCAGCTCGACGCGACCGACACGGACGGCGACGGCGCCGCCGAGATCCTGCTGGGCGGCAGCGGCTGGAGCAGCTTCGCCCGGTACGGCGCGGCCTGGCTGGTGCCGGGGGGGCTCTGAGGCCCCGAGCCCGGGAGGCAAGGTCCCGCTGAAGTTCCCCACTTCGGAACCTGAGGAGCACCTTGGCCGGTCCGGGTCGCCCGGCCCGTTGGCCCGGCCCGCCAGCCCAGCCCGCCTCAGTCCTCCACGAACCCCCGCCACGCCTCCAGCACGTCGGCCACCCCGGCCTCGAAGATCCGCCGCCCGTGGCCCGGCTCGATCAGCTCGGGGTGGGAGCCGATCCGTCCGTCCGGGAACTGCTCCCGGAAGTCCTCGGGCCCGTAGATGGGGGGTCCGGTCGGAGCGGGCTCGGGCAGCTCGAGATCTCGCTGCTCGTCCGGACGGGCGAACCAGCTCACCGCCAGCTCGCTCGGCGTGCCGTGCCACCCCTCCTTGTCGCCGTAGAGCTCAGCGGACAGCGCCTCCACCCTGGAGCCGTCGAACCAGTTCGCCACCTTGCAGCGCAGGTGCGTCGCCTGGGGCAGGCCCGCGGCCCGGGCGTCGGCGTAGATCTCCGGAAACGCCGCCTCCAGGGTGGCGATGTTGCCGCCGTGGCCGTTGACCCACATGAAGCGCGTGAAGCCATGCTGGGCCAGGCTCAGGACCTGGTCGCGCACCACGGCCATCAGGGTCGACGGGCGCAGGCTCATGCTGCCGGCGAAGCCCAGGTGGTGCATCGACATGCCCACGGACAGGGTCGGGGCCACCAGCGCTCCCGCCTGCTCGCCGACGGCCCGCGCCACCACCTCGGCGCAGATGGCGTCGGTCCCGATCAGCCCGCCAGGCCCGTGCTGCTCGGTCGCGCCGATGGGCAGGATGACCGCCACCGATCCCTGGAGGTAGGCCTCCACCTCGGGCCAGGTCGCGTGTTCCAGCAGCATCGCTCTTCTCCTCGCGGGGGCGCGACGTTACCCCACGAGCATGAAGCCCCTCCCGCTCGCCCTGCTCGCCACGACGCTCATCGCCTGCGCCATCGAGGAGGACGACTTCCCCGCCACCTACGCCGAGGAGTGGTGCGACCGCATGGAGGAGTGCGAAGAGGACACCTACGAGGACCTCTGGGACACCGAGGAGGACTGCGAGGACGACGCCGCCGACGTGGTCGAGCTCTGGCTGGACCTCGGCGACCTGGGCGGTGGGGTCTACGACGGCACCAAGGGCCGCGAGTGCGTCACCAACCTCAGGAAGCTGAGCTGCGACGACTTCGAGGACGGCGACCACGACTGCGACGTGTGGGAGGACGACGAGTAGCCTCGCGCCCCTCAGAGCATCTTGAAGAAGTCGTTGCCCTTGTCGTCCACCAGGATGAAGGCCGGGAAGTCCTTGACCTCGATCCGCCAGACCGCCTCCATGCCGAGCTCCGGGTAGTCCAGGACCTCGACCTTGGTGATGCTGTCCTGGGCCAGGATCGCGGCCGGGCCGCCGATGCTGCCCAGGTAGAAGCCGCCGTGCCTGGCGCAGGCGTCGGTCACGACCTGGGTGCGGTTGCCCTTGGCGATCATGACCATCGAGCCGCGGTGGGACTGGAAGAGGTCGACGTAGGGATCCATGCGGTTGGCCGTGGTGGGACCGAAGGAGCCGGAGGCCATGCCCGGCGGGGTCTTGGCGGGACCGGCGTAGTAGATCGGGTGGTCGAGCAGGTACTGGGGCAGGCCCTCGCCCCGGTCCAGGCGCTCCTTGAGCTTGGCGTGGGCGATGTCCCGGCCCACGATCATCGTGCCGTTGAGCGACAGCCGGGTCTTGACCGGGTGCTGGGTGAGCTGGGCGAGGATGTCCTCCATCGGCTGGTCGAGGTCGATGGACACCGTCTCCCCGGAGCCCGGGCCGTCGAGGTCGCGCAGCAGCCGCGCTGGATCGCTCTCCATCTCCTCGAGCCAGATGCCCTCGGCGTCGATGCGGGCGCGGATGTTGCGGTCCGCCGAGCAGGACACGCCCATGGCGACGGGGCAGGAGGCGCCGTGGCGCGGCAGCCGGACGACCTTGACGTCGTGGGCGAAGTAGCGACCGCCGAACTGGGCGCCGATGCCGCTGTCACGGGAGGCGGCCATCAGCTTCTCCTCCAGCTCCGGCACCCGGAAGGCCCGGCCGCCGATGCTGCCGGAGGTGGGCAGGTCGTCGAGGTCGCCGATGGAGGCCAGCTTGACGGTCTTGAGGCAGGACTCGGCGCTGGTGCCGCCGACCACGAAGGCCACGTGGTACGGCGGGCAGGCTGCGGTGCCCAGGGAGAGCATCTTCTCGATCAGGAACTTCTCCAGGCTCTCCGGGTTCAGGAGCGCCTTGGTCTCCTGGAAGAGGTAGGACTTGTTCGCCGAGCCACCGCCCTTGGCGACGAAGGTGAAGTGGTAGGCGTTGCCGTCGGTGGCGTAGAGGTCGATCTGGGCCGGCAGGTTGTTGCCGCTGTTCTTCTCCTCGTAGACCCCCAGGGGCACGACCTGGGAGTAGCGCAGGTTCTCCTGCTGGAAGACCTCGAAGATGCCGCGGGACAGCGCCTCGGCGTCGCCGCCGCCGGTGAAGACGCCCTGCCCCTTCTTGCCGACCACCGTCGCCGTGCCGGTGTCCTGGCAGGTGGGGAGCTGGCCCTCGGCGGCGATGACCGAGTTCTGGAGCATGGTCCAGGCGACGAACTTGTCGTTGGGAGAGGCGTCGGGGTCCTCCAGGATCGACGCCACCTGCTCCTGGTGAGCCGGCCGGAGCTGGAAGGAGGCGGTCCGGAAGGCCTCCCGGGCCAACAGGGTGAGGCCTTCGGGCTCGACGACCAGCACGTCGCGTCCGTCGAAGGACCTCACGCTGACGTGGTCGGTGGTCAGCAGGCGGTAGCGGGTCGGGTCCTCGCCGTGGGGGAAGGGCTCTTCGTAGTGGAACTCGGCCATCGTCTGCTCCCTTGGGGGGGACCGGAGGAGTTGCGGTCCGACGGGCAGGACCTATCCGGCTCGGGCACGGCCTCCACGCCCGCGACGACCGGTCCCTGAGGGGGCGCACAGCGTAGACTTCCGACCGACCCCAGCCGGAGGAAGACCTTGCAGCCGAGCGCCTGGGGTCTGGAGCGGCGAGCCGGACGGCTGCACCTGGGCGGCGTCGACCTGGTCGGGCTGGCCGAGCACCACGGCACGCCGCTGCACGTGGCTTCGGCGCAGACCCTTCGCACGCGCTGTGCCGAGCTGGAGCGGGCCACCTCGGGCTACGGTGGCGGGGTCCGGCTGCACTTCTCCTACAAGACCAACCCGGTCGCCGGCGTGCTCCAGGTGCTGCACGGGGCCGGCCTCGGAGCCGAGGTGGTGTGCGGCTACGAGCTCTGGCTGGCCCGGCAGCTCGGCGTGGACGGCGAGCGCATCGTGGTCAACGGGCCCAACAAGTCCGACGAGGAGCTGGCGGCAGCGGTCGATGCCGACGTGGGGCTGCTGGTGCTGGACAGCCTGGCCGAGGTGGCGCGGGTCGAGCGGGCCGCCGAGGCCGCCGGCGAGGTGGCCAGGGTCGGCCTCCGCATCTGTCCGGACATCGTGCCCAGGGGCATGAACGCCTCGTCGGTGACCGGCTCGCGGCGCAATCAGTTTGGCATGGACCTGCCCGGGGGCGAGGTCGAGGCCGCCATCGCCGCCGTGGTGGCTTCGCCCCGGCTGCGGCTGCGGGGTGCGATGGCCCACATCGGCTCCGGCATCCACGACCTGGGCGCCTTCCGCGAGGCGGTGGACCGGCTGCTGGACGTGCAGCAGGACATGGTTCGTGCCGGCGCCGAGCCGGACCTGCTGGACCTCGGCGGGGGCCTCGGCACCCGGCTCTCCCGGGAGTTCACCACCTTCGAGATGCTGGCCTACATCGGCTTCGGGCGCATGCCCCGGGCCCTGAAGCCGACCGCGCCGGGCCTCGTCGAGCGCTACGGCGCGGTCGTCGGCGAGGCGGTCGAGCGGGGTGCCCGGAGCCGCGGCCTGGACCTGCCGACCCTGGTGCTGGAGCCCGGCCGGGCGCTGGTGAGCGACGCCCAGCTCCTGCTCCTGCGCATCGGCGGCACCCGCGAGCGCCCGGGCATCGGTCACTTCGCCCTCTGCGACGGCGGGGCGATGACGGTGTCGATGATGTTCCTCAGCGAGCTGCACGCGGTGTTGCTGGCGAACCGTGCCCCGGGCGACGAGGCCCTCCGACGAACGAGCGTCTTCGGTCGCCTGCCGAGCCCGATGGACGTGGTCTACCGCAACCTTGAGGCCCTCGTAAAAAGCTGGTGATCCCACGGTCTGATGGCGGGTTCCGATG
>CAZCVP010000070.1:0-33283 GCA_964501915.1 uncultured Enterobacterales bacterium | reverse complement strand
ACACCCACGTCGCCCGGGAGCGGCTGCGCGCCATCCATGCCCAGCATCACCCGAGGGGGAGTGACCTCCCGTCCCCGACGGGTTGAGGAGACACCATGAACAGACTCCCCGTCGCCGTCCTCGGCGCGACCGGCATGGTCGGCCAGCGCCTGATCCAGCTCCTGTCCGCCCATCCCTGGTTCGAGGTCGCGGCCGTCGCCGCGTCCGAGCGCAGCGCCGGCAAGCGGATCGAGGAGGCGTCCAAGTGGGTGCTGCCCGGTGAGGCCTGGCCCGGTGTCCGGGGCGAAGTGGTGCGATCCAGCACCGCGGCGGCCCTCGCGGACGACGTCGTGCTGGCGATCTCGGCGCTGCCCTCCGGGGTCGCCCGGGTGGCGGAGCCCGATCTGCGGGACGCGGGCGTGTGGGTCGTGTCCAACGCCTCCGCCTTCCGCGACGACCCCACCGTGCCCCTGGTCATCCCCGAGATCAACCCGGACCACCTGGAGCTGGCCGACGACCAGCCCGGACCGGCGGGGCTGGTGACCAACCCCAACTGCTCGGCCATGCCGCTGGCCCTGGCCCTGGCGCCCCTGCACGAGGTCTTCGGCGTCGAGGCCGTGGTGTGCTCCACCTGGCAGGCCGTCAGCGGCGCCGGCTACCCGGGGGAGTCCGCCTGGGACATGGTGGGCAACGTGCACCCGCATCCGGGCGACGAAGAGGAGAAGATGGGCATCGAGCCCCAGAAGATCCTCGGCAGCGTGATGCACCCCGCGGCCTTCGAGGTCTCGGCGCGCTGTGTGCGGGTCCCTGTGGCCGACGGCCACCTCGTGTCGGCCCAGGTGCAGCTCGCCGGGGCTCCGGGCGTGGAGGCGGTGAGGGAGGCCTGGCGGTGCTGGAAGCCCCGCTGCCCCGAGCTCCCCGGCTCGCCGAGGCCGTTGTTCGTGCTGCGGGACCAGCGGGACCGCCCGCAGCCGCGACTCGACGCCTCCGAAGGCGCCGGCATGGCGATCACGCTCGGCCGCCTGGAGCCCTGTCCGGTGATGGGCGTGAAGTTCTTCGCCCTGGCCCACAACACCCTGCGTGGAGCGGCCGGCGCTGCGCTGCTGAACGCCGAGCTGTTGGTGGGGACCGGTAGGCTGCACCGGCCGGGCTGAGCCAGTCGCTCACCCCTCCCGGTCCATCCAGGCCAGCGTGCGGGCCCAGAGGGCCGGGCCGGTCTGGCGGCGGAAGTAGCCGAAGTGGCCTACCCGGCCCACGCCGAGGGCCGCCGGCTCTGGGTCATCGCGCCCGCCTGCCGCTGTCGACGTCCGGTGCGATCGGGGTCAAGGCGGCGGGCCGGGCCGTCTGCGACAATGTCCCTCGGAGGCTCCCCAGGACGGGACCGTCAGGAGGCCCGGCCGACCATGGTTGCCAAGGACGAGTCCACCCGCCTGCAGCAGGCCCTGCTCGGCCTCGATCGGGCGTCGGTGTCGGCCCTCGTCCGCGGCAGCATCGACGCCGACACCGATGCGGGGGAGCGTGCCCGGTTCGTGGACCGGGTGGTCTCGCCGGCCCTGTTCCGGATCGGCGAGGGCTGGGAGCGAGGAACCGTGGCGTTGTCCCAGGTCTACATGGCGGGACGCATCCTCGACGGGGCCCTCCGGGAGCTCGCCGAGCCGCCCGTCCTCGGGTGCGACCGGGGTCCGATCGCGGTCGGTGTGCTCGGGGACCGCCACACCCTGGGCAAGGCGCTGGTGATCTCGGTCCTGCGCTGCGGAGGCTACGAGATCATCGATCTCGGCGGAGGGCTCACCCCGGAGCGCTTCGTCCAGGGGGCCCTGGACGCCGATGCCCGGATCGTCATGGCCTCCGTGCTGATGTTCAACCGGGCGCTGGAGGTCTCCCGGGTCCGCTCCCTCCTCGACCGGGGCGCTCACCGGAGGACGCCGCTCGTGGTCGGCGGAGCTCCCTTCGTCCAGGACCCGACCCTGGCCGACCGGGTCGGCGCCGATGCCTGGGGTCGCAGCGCGGCCGACGCCCTCCGCATCGCCCGCGAGCTGCTGGGGCCGGCGACATGAGGGGATCGATGACCTCCGCGGAGCGGGTCGGGCTGGCCCTGTCCCACCGGGAGCCGGATCGGGTCCCGGTGCTGTTGACGGTCAACCTGCACGGCTCGGTGGAGCTGGGCCTGGACCTGGAGACCTACTTCTCCCGGGCCGACCACGTGGTGCAGGGCCAGCTCCGCCTGCGGCGGCGCTTCGGCCACGACGCCCTGCTCGGCTTCCTCTACGCGGCGGTGGAGCACGAGGCCTTCGGTGGAGGCGTGCTCTTCGCCGCCAACGGTCCTCCCAACGCCGGGGCCCCGATCGCCCGGGGCCGGGACCGGGTGCTGGCCCTCGAGGTCCCCGACATCGCCGCCCACCCCCGTCTCCAGATGGTGCTCGAGGTCATCGAGCGACTGGCGGCGTCCGCGGCCGGAGAGGTCCCGGTGCTGGGCACGGTGATCGGCCCGGCTTCGCTGCCCGTCATGCTGCTCGGCTTCGAGCCCTACCTCGTCCTGCTCCACGAGGAGCCGGAGACCATCGAGCACCTGCTCGACGTCACGACGCGCTTCTGCGTGGCCTGGGGCCGGGCCCAGCTACGGGCCGGAGCCTCCGCGCTCGCGCTCTTCGACCCCTTCTCCTCGCCCACCGTCACCGACGACCCTCTCTACGAGCGCTTCGTGGGACCGGCGACCCGCGCGGCCCTCGCGTCGCTCGGTGGCCCGGTCGTGCTCCACCTGGCCAGCGGGCGGGTGGGCCAGCGCCTGCCGGCCCTGTCCACCTGTGGGGCCATCGGTCTCGGGGTGAGCGCCGCGGACGACCTCTCGGAGCTCGAGCAGGTCTGTGCCGGCCGCCAGGTCCTGGTGGGCAACCTCAACGGCGTCACGATGGCCCGCTGGACCCCTCGGGAGGCCCGCGAGGCGGCCACACGTGCCATTCGCGCCGCTGGGCCCGGAGGGGGCTTCCTGCTGTCCGACAACCACGGTGAGATCCCCCTGCAGGTCTCGAGTGACGTGCTGCACGCCATCATGGACACGGCTCGGGAGGTCGGCCGCTACCCCATCGAGCCCCACACCGATGCCTGAGGCGATGGTCGAGCTGGCCTGTTGCGATGTGCTCGTGCCCGAGGTCCGGCAGGTCCTGGAGCGCCTCGGCCGCGAGGACCTGCGCATCACCTCCTTTCCGGTCACCTGCCACCTCCCCCGAGCCCCCACGGACGCTCCCCTCAGCAAGGTCGCCGCCCTGCTCGAGCGCGACAGGGACGTCATCGGCTTCTGCTTCTCGTGCACCTGTCTGCCGCAGCTCGAGGCCGAGCGTGCGCACCAGCTTCGGCTGCTCGACGGCGAGATCCACGGAGAGCTCTTCCTGGGACGGGACGCCACCGAGCGGGCCCTGGCCGAGGGCGCCCTGGTCGTGCTGCCGGGCTGGCTGAAGCGCTGGCGCAGGGTGGTGATCGAAGACTGGGGCTTCGATCGGACGACAGCGCGGCAGTTCTACGGCGAGTCCAACACCGGGCTGCTCGTCCTCGACACCGGCGTGACGGGGATCGACCCGCGAGACCTCGACAGCTTCGCCGACTTCTGCGGTCTGCCCGTGGAGGTGCGCTTCGTGGGCACCAGCCACCTGGAGGCCGTGCTCGGGCTGGAGCTGGAGCGACACGATGGACGGGTCCGCGAGGAGGAGCTGGAGCAGGCCCTGGCGCGGTGTCGGGCCGCCGCGGCCGAGCAGGCTTCGATCGTCGACTTCGTCACCGGGCTGGCCGAGCTGCACGAGGAGGTGGAGGTGGTGGCCCGGCTGGGGCAGCTCGCGGAGCTGCTCTTCGCACCCCAGCGGGTGGACTGGGTGCCCGCGGAGCAGGGGGGCGCCGCCGACGACGGGCCCCAGGGAAGCCGGGTCTCCGTCGTCGGAGGCCGCTCGCTGCACGTGGAGGTCCGCCTGCTCGGTCGGGCCCTCGGCGCGCTCCGGCTGGGCGACGTGGCCGTGCCTGCCGCCATCGAGGGCTACCGGCCGATGGCCCGGACGATCGCCGACGCTGGGGCCGTGGCGATCTGCGCCGCTCGGCTGCTCGAGGAGGAGCGGGCGCTGCGAGCAGCCCTGGCCGTCAAGGTCGAGGAGCTGGACAGCTTCGTGTCCCTGGTGGCCCACGACCTCAAGCAGCCCCTGACCGTGGCCATGGGCTACGCGGACCTGCTCCAGCTCGAGCACAGCCCGCCCCTGTCGGCCTCGGCGCGACAGCTCGCGGCGCTCATCGTCGACACGGTGGGGCGCATGGGCCAGCTCATCGAGGACCTGCTGGTGCTGGCGCGCGTCGGTCGCGAGGAGCTGCCGAGGGAGCGGCTCAGCCTCTCCGCTCTGGTCCGGGACGTGCTCGAGGACATCGACACGCGCGGCGCGGACGTCCGGCTGGAGGCGGACGTCGAGCTCTCCTGCTGCCGTCGCTGGGCCCGAGAGGCCCTGCTCAACCTCCTCTCCAACGCCCTCAAGTACAACGACGCGGACCGTCCGTCCGTGGAGGTGGGCTGCGTGGGGGAGGAGTCGGGCGAGCAGGGTCGCGCGATGGCCGTCATCGCGGTCCGCGACAACGGTCGCGGCATCGCCGACGTCGAGCAGGAGCGGGTCTTCGACCTCTTCCGGCGCCTGGAGAGCTCGCAGGGCACCGGGGGCAGCGGCCTGGGGCTGGCGATCGTGAAGAAGGCCGTCGAGGCGGAGAGCGGTCGCGTGTGGCTGGAGAGCGAGCCGGGGAGAGGCAGCACCTTCTACATGACCTTGCCCCGCGGGGATCCGGCGGCCTGAGCACGAGCCCTGGTCAGGGACCCAGCAGGCCGAGGGCCGCCAGGCGATCCTCACTGCTCGGCGAGGTGGGAGAGCAGGGACACCCGTGGCTCAGCGTACCGCCTCGATCCGCGTCCAGGCGCCGGCCTCCCAGCGCCAGGCGTCGCCGGCCAGCTCCTGGTCGGCGAGGTCGCCACCGAACAGGATCACCGCCGTGCCGTCCGGAGTGGCCGCGGCCAGGTGGTCGTCTCGAGCGGCCGGGCCGTCGTCCTGAGCGACCTCCTCCCAGGTGGTCGAGCCGGGGGTCAGCCGCCAGACCGAGGTGTCGCCGGGATCGCCTCCGAAGAGCCAGAGCATCTCTCCGACGACCTCCAGGCTGTGGCTGGCCCGGGCCTCGGGGAAGGGCCCCGAGTGGTCCTGGAGGGTCCACTGCTGGCCGCTCACGTCCAGGCTCCAGAGATCGTCCCGGCGGTCGTCGTCGGCGTCGAGGCCGCCGTGGAGCCAGAGCAGGCCGTTGGCCCAACAGAGCGCGTGGCGGTAGCGCGCCCCGGGGCCGCCGGGGGGGACGGTCTGTTCGGTCCAGGTCCCCGAGCCGAGGTCGTAGGCCCACAGGTCCTCGAAGACCAGCACGTCGCCGTCGTCCTGGCGGCCTCCGTAGAGCCAGAGCTGGCCCAGGCCCGCGGCGACCCCGTGCCAGGAGCGGGCGGGCGGTCCGGTGGGGCGCTCCTGCCAGGGCGTGTCGTTGCCCGGCTGCCAGGCCCAGGTGGTGTCGGTCTCCTGGTCGAAGTCCGTCGTGCCGCCGAAGACCACGGCACCGGCGGTGTCCGGCACCAGGCCGGCGCGGTGGAGCGGCAGCTCCGAGGGGGGTCCCGCGGCCCAGGCACCGGTGGCCAGGTCGAGGACCAGCGTGTCCTCGGTCGGGCCCGTGGCGAGCCTCCCGCCGGCCACGTGCAGGCTCGCCGCGTCGTCGGACACAAAACCCACGCTGCCGGAGCGGCCCTGGGGTGTGAAGGCGCCGGGAGCGCTGTCGTCGGGCTCGGGTCCGCCGTTGCAGGCGAGGATCAGCAGGATCGACATGCCGGCAGCCTACCTGCTGCCCGGCGCGGCGACTTGCTCTAAGATGTCCCGGTCTGCGGGAGGCCCCATTGCTCGGCTTGATCCTGGCACTCAGCGGCTGCATCTGGGTGAGCGACGAGGAGGTCGCGGAGCGCACCGCGCTGCTGCTGGACTTCGACCGGGACGGGCACGACAACGCCGAGTTCGGCGGTCGGGACTGCGACGACTTCGACCCCGAGGTCCACCCGGGCGCCGACGAGGTCCCCTACGACGAGGTGGACAACGACTGCGACGAGGAGACACCCGACGACGACCTGGACGGCGACGGCTTCGATCACGGCGAGGACTGCGACGACCAGGACGCCTCCGCGTGGCCCGGCGCGGCCGAGACCTGCGACGGGGTCGACAACGACTGCGACGACGACATCGACGACGGCGTGGGCACCACCGTCTACGTGGACAGCGACGGCGACGGCTACGGGGTCGAGGAGAGCGGCGAGCTGGCCTGCGAGGTCGGCAGCGGCGAGAGCGACGTCGCCGGGGACTGTGACGACGAGGACGCCCAGGTCAAGCCGGACGCCACCGAGGTCTGTGACGGCATCGACAACGACTGCGACGAGGCGGTCGACGACGACGACGCGGTCGCCGATCCGGAGACCTGGTTCGAGGACGCGGACGGCGACGGCTACGGCGTGGCCGAGTCCACGGCCCTGGCCTGCGACGCGCCCTCCAACTACGCCGACAACGCCTCGGACTGCGACGACGAGGACGCCAGCGTGCATTCCGGCGGCCTGGAGACCCTCGGCGACGACGTGGACGGCGACTGCGACGACGGGCGGGACTCCTTCGGCTTCGACACCCTGGACATGCGGGGCTCCAGCGACGTGCGGGGTCCGCGGCTGGCCTTCGGCGAGGGGGGTAGCGACGAGGTCCACGTGAGCTGGGCGGCCGGTACCTATGACGACGAGGGCACCCTCCGCTACGACGGCCTGCTCGTGAGCACCTGGGACGCCGACGACCTCGGCGCCGGCGAGGCGGAGTTCCTCGACCTCGGAAGCACCAGCAGCCTGGGCACCACGGGCGAGGCCTTCGACTTCGCGGCGGTGGGCGATCAGCTCGCCTGGGCGCGCAACTTCGACGGGTCCGCTGGTCGCATCACCCAGCTCGACGCCTACGACCGCGACTCGGGCGACCACGGCGAGGTCGGCTGGCAGCAGGGGGGCCTCTATACCCTCTTCGATCGCCTCCAGCTCGGCTTCGATCAGCTCGGCTTCCTGAGCGCCGTGGGCTGCGGAGCGACGGGGTCGGGGGTCGAGGCCGCCCAGCTCTCCTTCCAGCAGGTGGTGGACAGCAACAGCGGTGGCGCCGAGCACGCCGTCCAGACCTCCGTCGCCGCGGAGAACTGCGAGTTCGACGACGGCTACTACGGCGTCTTCTACCTGGTGAACTACCCCAACCCGCTGGAGTACTGGTACCTGAGCGGCAGCAACTTCTACCGGTCCGGGACCGACGACAGCTCCGGCTACCAGGTCACCGACATGGAGGTGACCTGGGCCTTCGACGTCCGGGCCTGGGTGATGCCGATCCGCTTCTCGAGCACCCAGGGGATCTACTGCGACGCCCGCTACCTGGACGGCCCGGACGTGGGCACCACCGGCTACACCTATGTCTACCCGGGCGAGTCGATCGCCGAGGCCGACGCTGCCATCGCGCCGTCGGCGCTGGTCTATGGCTGCGCCGTGACCGAGTCGGGTGAGCTGGCGCTGTTCCAGTGCGACCCGCTCAATGTCGACGACTACGCACAGGACTGGGTGATGCAGGACCCGGGCCTGGGCACCGTGGAGGACTGCGGGATCACCATCACCGGTGACTCGGTGGCGGTGGTCGCCGTCCGCACGGGTGACGAGATCGCGTTGGGGCGGATCACCGTTCCGTAGGTCCGGCCGCGGGCGCACCGTCCACCGGAGGGGGGCCGCCAGCCCTGATCTCCTCGAGCGAGCGCTCGATGGCTGCATCCCTGGCCGTGTCGTGCCAGATCTGTCCCCCGGGCGACAGGACGTGCACCGTGCGCGCCGGGAACCCCAGGAAGCCCTCGTAGGTCACGACCTCCCACCCCCCGGGCACCTCGACCGCTGGCCCGACGCCGCCGCACACGACGCCGAGATCGCGACGGAGGTAGCGCTCCGCTCGCTCGCGGGCCTGCTCCGCCGTGACGGCAGGCAGCTCGATGATCGCACCCACGAGGGTGTTGCGGGCTGCGAGCCAGGGTCCGACGAAGGGTGGCGCACCTGCCACGGCCAGTCCGGCGACCAGGGCGGCCACGTGGCCGGACCGTCGGGCGAAGCGCCCCAGCAGGAACGAGGACAGCCCCATTGCAGGCTCCTTCGAGACAGATCCTACCGCGGGTAGCTCGGGCCTGGCGAGGGGCCCAGGCGGCGATCTGAAGCCACACGGTGCGCAGCGGTGCGTCAGCCCCCCAGCCGCTTCCGAAGCTGGCGCCGGACCCGCTCCTGGAGCGAGAGATCCTCCTCGGCCTCCTCGCCGGCCTCGGGTGCCGTCCCGTCCTCGTCGGGCACCGGCTCCGTGCCCCCCCCACCGAAGAGCCGATCGAAGAACGAGCCCACCGGGCCCATGGGCTCCTCGCAGCCCACCTCCGGCACCCACCCGGCGCTGAAGAACTCCTCGCGGCACTCCTGGCACTCGCCGTCGACGAAGCCGCCGACGCAGGCTTCGCCCCGCTCGACGGACTCCGGCATCGGGAAGGTGCCCCCCAGGGTGCCCGAGCCCGCCATGAAGCGCGACCAGGCCGGCAGGGCCGCCTGGCTCCCGGTGAGACCGAGGTTCCGGCCCTTGTCGTGGCCGACCCACACGGCGACGGCGAGGGTGGGGGAGAAGCCGACGAACCAGGCGTCGCGGTAGGCGTCCGTGGTGCCGGTCTTGCCGCCGAGGGCCCCGCTGGCGCCGTAGCTCGCGGCGCGGGCACCGGTCCCTGCCTCGATCACCGACTGGAGCACGCTCGTTGCGAGCCAGGCGCTGCGGGCGCTCAGGCGGGCCTCGACCGCGGCACGCCGTGAGACCCGGACCTCGCCGTCGGCCTCGGTGACCGCGGAAACCACCCGCGGTGCCACCCGGTGGCCCCGGTTGGGGAAGACCGCGTAGGCGGCGGCCATCTGGACCGGCGTGGCCTCGAAGGCGCCCAGGGCCACCGAGGGATTGCGCCCGGCGCCGGGCAGGCCCAGGCGGTGGAGCCAGCGCCGCAGCCCCTCGGCGCCGAGGCGCTCCGCCAGCAGCACCGCCGGCACGTTCCGGCTCCTGGCGATGGTGTCCCGCACCGTGACCTCGCCCAGGTACTGCCCGTCGTAGTTGCGGGGCCGCCAGGTCTTGCCGTCGATCGAGCGCTCGATGGGCTCGTCGAGCAGCACCGTCGCCGGCGACAGGCTGGGGTCCTCCTCGAAGGCGGCCGCCAGCACCAGGGGCTTCACGGTGGAGCCTGGCTGGCGCTGGGCCCTCAGGGCCCGGTTGAAGGGGCTCGTGGCGTAGCTGCGGCCCCCGACCATCGCCACCACGCTGCCGTCGTCGACCCGGACCGCCACCAGCGCCATCTCCGCGCCGGCGGCCTGGGGATGCCGCGCCTCCAGCTCGGCGATCGAAGCCGCCACGGCGTGGTCGGCCAGGCGCTGCAGCGCCGGCTGGATGGTGGTGTGGACCTGCAGGCCCTCCCGAGCCAGGCTGCCCGGTCCGAAGCGCTCCTCGGCGAAGTCCACCGCGACGTCGACGGCGTAGGGGGCCCGCCGTCCGGCCACCGGGGTGTGGACCTCCAGGTCCTCGGCCATGATGCGGTCGGCGTCGGAGGCCTCCAGCCAGCCCATGGCGACCATGCGGCCCAGCGCCAGGTCGCGCCGCTGCCGGGCGATCTCGGGGTGGCGCAGCGGGCTGTAGGCATTCGGCGCCGAGATGATGCCGGCCAGGGTCGCGGCCTCCCCGACATCGAGCCGCTCCACGGGCTTGCCGAAGAAGCTGCGGGAGGCCTGGTCGGCGCCGCAGATCGCCGCACCGCCGGCCTGGCCCCAGTAGATCTCGTTGAGGTAGAGGGCCAGGATCTCCCGCTTGCTCAGCTCCCGCTCCAGGGCGAAGGCGAGCAGCGCCTCCTCCGCCTTGCGGCTCAGGGTCCGCTCGGGACTCAGGTAGAGGTTCTTGGCGAGCTGCTGGGTGAGGGTGCTGCCGCCCTGGACGGCCCCGCCGCGCAGCACGTTGACCACGACGGCCCGGAGGATGCCGAGCACGCTCACGCCGGGGTGCTCGAAGAAGCGACCGTCCTCCATCGCCAGGACGGCCTGCCGGAGGTGCTGGGGGAAGTCCTCGAAGGTGCGCGGGTTGCGGGCCTCGTTGGACGGGCCGCGGATCATCGCCAGGAGCGTGGGCGGCAGGATCGCCGGGTCCCGGGGGGAGACGGTGTGGACGCGGTCCCCCTGGAAGGTCACCATGACGTCGCCCTGGGAGACCCGCCAGCCGGGGCCGGAGGCCGGGGCCACGCGGATCATCACCGCGCCGTCCTGGACCTGGAAGTCGCCGGGGCCGCCGATGGTGTCCACCCGGGTGTAGCCGGCTCCGATCAGGTCGCTGGCGAGCAGGGCTGGAGTGAGCTTCAGCCCCGGCCAGAGGGTCATCGGGGCGGACCAGGCCTTGCCGGGCACGGCCCAGACGGGACCTTCGAGGCTCACCCGGACCTGCTCCAGCGCCTGCCGGTAGAAGACCGCGCCGACGATGCCCGCTCCGAGCACGGTGCCCGTGGCCAGCACCACGAGGGTGCGCTTCGTCCACCGCCAGAGCCGGGCGCGCAGCGGTGGCTTCGCCGGAGCCTTGCTCCGGCGCCTGCGCCGGGTTGGTCTCTTCGCGGGCTTGCGGGCCAGGGGACTGCCCGAGGGGCTGGGGGAGGGGGCCTCAGGTGGCCATCGAGGGGGGAGCACAGTCTAATCGACTTCCGCGGCTGGTTAGACGTCGGGCATGTCGATCGACCCCCACGCCGTCTCCTCGCTCCTGGAGCGTGCCTCCTCGGCCACCGTGGCTCAGAAGCGCATGAAGCAGGTCCAGCCGCTGAAGGGCGTGCGGGGCGTCCCCTTCGCCGAGCTGTCGCGCCTGCTGGCCCGGACCTGGCGGCAGGGCATCGACCTGGCGGAGGACGCCGACGCGATCCACGAGCTCTTCTGCACCGCCCACGAGGACGGCCTGGTCGCCCTCGGCCTGGCGGCCGCCGCCGTGGAGGACGAGCCGGAGGAGGCCCTGGAGCTCGCGGAGCGCTGGCTGGACATGGTCGACGACCTGGAGACCGCCGACGCGCTGGGCTGGCTGCTGTGGGGACCGGCGCTGCGGGCCGTCGGGGAGCCGGTGGGCACGGTGCTCTCGGGCCGGCTACGGGGCGGGGAGCACCCGCCGATCGTGCGCCGGACGGCCGTGATGGCCGGGCTGGGCCTGCTGCCGGCGCCCGTGGAGGGACCCGCGGCCGCCGGTCTGCGCGCCCGGTGGAACCGGAAGTCCGGCACCCTGTGCGAGGCGCCGCAGAGCCAGGACCTCGCGGAGCTCTCCCTCGCCGCCCTGCGGGATCCGGACCCCCACGTGCGCAAGGCCCTGGGCCGCCTGCTGCGGACCTGGGGGACCGTCGAGCCGGACCGGGTCGAGGGGCTGCTCGAAGGTGTGCAGGGCGGGGTCGCCCGGCAGCTTCGAGACGAGGCTGCCAAGGGCGTTCGCAAGGGTCGCCGGGCCCGTTGAGCCCCGCGCCGCGGGAGGAACGCCGGCGCGGCTTGCAAAGACCTCGTTGACATCCTTCGCAGCGCCTCCCGGGTGCCATAGCGATCGGAGTGGAGGACTCCGGCATGCTCACTTCCCTTCTGCTCTCCGTGGCTACGGGCTGCATCGACTACAGCTTCGGGGGCAACAAGGACGAGCTCGGCGGCGCCGACGACACCGGCCACACCGCCACCGGCACCATCGAGTGGCCGCCGGACTCCGAGTGCGACATCGAGCTGCCCGAGCCCTACGAGGTCGGCCTCACCGACCTCTGCGAGTACGACGTCGGGGCCTTCAATCCGATCGCCGAGTGGACCGTCGGCCAGGGCAAGTTCTCCTGGGCGGCTGCGGCGGTCGCCGATCTCGACGGCGACGGGGCCCCCGAGGTCGTGACCACCTTCGCCGACAGCCCCTTCGGCACCGGCGACTCGCTGATGCCCACCGGCTACCTGGTGGCCTTCCGAGGCGACGGCACACCCTACTGGGAGGTCCGGGACTTTCCGCTGGGCATGTCCTCGAGTCCGGCCGTGGTGGACGTCGACGCCGACGGGACCCCGGAGATCTTCGTGGTCCGCGAGTACGCCAACAGCATGCTGGCGGACGGGGACTACACGCTCCTGATGCTGGACGCCCAGGGGCAGCTCATCTGGGAGTCCGAGCACTTCCTCGGCGTCGACTTCGACTACGCCACCTCGGTGAGCGTGTCGGACATGGACCACGACGGCTCGCCGGAGATCGTCGCCGGGCGCATCATCTTCAACGTCGACGGGACCGTGCGGGGCGAGGGCGAGCACGGTCGGGGCTCCTACGGGGTCATGGTGGACCCGATCTTCGGCCTGACCGTCACCGAGGCCACCTCGCCGGCCATCGCCGACCTCGATCTCGACGGCGAGGAGGAGGTCATCACCGGCAACGCCTTCTACGACGCCGACGGCAACACGGTCTGGTACGACCCCTACCAGGAGGACGGCATGATCGCCGTGGCCAACCTGGACGACGACCCCGAGGGCGAGTTCGTCGCCAGCAGCTACAACACGATCCGGGCCGTCGACACCGACGGCACCATCCTCTGGGGCCCGAAGAACATCCGGAGCGCCAACATCATGTCCCCGGCGGCGATCGGCGACATCGACGAGGACGGCTACCCGGAGATCATCACCGCTGGGGGCAACAAGCTCCTGGCCCTCAACCACGACGGCTCGACGCTCTGGACCGCCGACGTCACCGACGAGACCGGCGCCACCGGGGCCAGCATCTTCGACTTCGAGGGCGACGGCATCCCGGAGGTGGTCTACATCGACGAGGTGGAGATGGTCGCCTACGACGGCCCCACCGGCGCGGTGAAGTTCTACAACGCCGACCACAGCTCCAACACGATGATGGACTGCCCGGTCATCGCCGACGTCGACGCCGACGGCCACGTGGAGATCCTGGTCGCCCACGCCAACTTCAACACCGCCCTGTCCGCCTTCGGCGACCGGGACGACAGCTGGGCGCCGGCCCGCAAGATCTGGAACCAGCACCAGTACAGCATCACCAACGTCAACGACGACCTGACGGCGCCGCGCTTCGGCACCCAGAACTTCGAGGTCTACAACTCCTGGAAGTCGGCCATCGATCGGCCTCCCGGAGAGGCCCTGGGCTGGGACCTGGAGTCCGACATCTCCGAGGTCTGCGAGGAGGACTGCGACGCCGGTCTGGTCTGGATCGTCGCCCAGGTCGGCAACAAGTCCGAGGACGAGCTGCCGGGCGGCGTCCACGTGACCCTCTACGGTCTCGACGGGGGCGAGCGGATCCCGCTCTCGACCCTGACCACCGTGGACGCGATCCCGGGTGGCATGAGCAGCGAGGCCCTGGTCTTCAAGGTCGACGTCGCGGACCTGACCGACATCGACGGCTTCTGGCTCAACGTCGACGACGACGGCACCGGCACCGGCTTCTACTCGGAGTGCTCCGAGGACAACAACGACTTCCTGTGGATGGGGCCCTTCTGCGAGTGAGGCGCCCTCAGAACACCGCCAGGTCCACCAGCATCGCCCCGAAGAGCACGGTGAGGTGCACGATCGAGGCCCGGAACATGCCGCGGTCCACCGCGTGGTCCCGCTCGCGCAGGACCCGGACGTTCCACCAGGTGAACCAGGCGCCGACGGCCACCGCGGCGGTGGCGTAGATCGGGCCCAGGTAGCCGAGCGCCACCGGCCACAGCGTCACCGGCAGCAGCAGCAGGGTGTAGCCGAGCATGCGCCACCGCGTGCCCTGGTCCCCGACCACCAGCGGCATCATCGGCAGGCCCGCGTTGCGGTACTCCTCCTTGCGGAAGAGCGCGATGGCCCAGAAGTGCGGCGGCGTCCACAGGAAGACGATCAGGAACAGGATCAGGCCCGCCAGCCCGAGGGATCCATCCATGGCGGCGTCGACGATCAGCGGTGCCGTGGCCCCCGCGGCGCCGCCGATGACGATGTTCTGCGGCGTGGTCCGCTTGAGCCACAGGGTGTAGACGAAGACGTAGAAGAGGATGCTGCCCAGGCCGACGGCGGCGGCGATGGGACCGCCGCACCACCAGAGGAGGAGCGTGGAGACGGCGCCGAGGCCGAGGCCCAGCCCGAGGGCGTGGCCCGGTGCCACCGCGGCGGCCGGCAGGGGCCGGTCCTCGGTGCGGGCCATGCGGGCGTCGATGTCCCGCTCGATCCAGGCGTTGAGCACGCTGCAGGAGGCACCGGAGAGCGCCGTGCCCACCAGCACCCAGGTCGCGACGGCCATGCCCGGCCAGGCGGACTGTCCCAGCGCCAGGGCCGGCAGGCCCGTGAAGAGCACCAGGGCCAGGACCCGAGGGCGGGTCATCTCGTAGTAGAGCCGGAGGGTGTCGACCGCGGAGCGACGTAGGCCGGAGACAGCGGGGGTGACAGCGCTCATGGGTCGTCTCTCATCGACTGGGCTCAACGATGCGGGAGGCGGGCAGCGGTTGCAGCACCGGGTCCCGCTGCCGGGCGGCGCGGACCGTGGCGGTGGTGAGGAGGACCAGCGCGGCGGCGCCGGCGGTGTGCAGGATCGTGACCTCGACCGGCAGGGCCCAGAGCACGTTGACCACGCCGAGGGCCGCCTGGAGCAGCACGACCACCGCGCCGAGGCGGGCGAAGGTCCTCAGCCCGGGGTCTTCGCGGAGCAGGACGAGGAGCCCGAGCCACGCGGCGACGAGCCCGTAGGCGACCAGCCGGTGGGCGATCTGCAGGCCCTGGGCGCCGGCCAGGGTGGGAAACCACTGCCCGTCGTAGCAGGTGGGCCAGTCGGGGCAGGCGAGGCCGGCGTAGCCGGAGGAGACCAGCCCGCCGAGGGTGAGCTGGACCACCAGCAGGACCGTCGCCAGCTTGAGGAGCCCGCTGGTGGACGCGGCCAGCGCCGGCCGCGCGGACGCGGTGCGACCGCCGTCGCGGAGGGCCAGGGCGAGGCAGAGCAGCACGGCGGCGAAGCCGTTGCCCAGCAGCAGGTGGCCGGTGACGGTCCAGGAGGCCAGCAGCTTCAACACCGTGAGCCCGCCCATGACCACCTGGGCCGCCAGCAGCACCAGGGCCAGCCAGCCGAGACCCCAGGTCGCCTTGCGGGTGTCCGGCCGGCGCCAGGCCAGGGCCAGGCCCGCCACCAGCCCGATGGACACGCCGCCAGCCAGGGCCCGGTGACCCCACTCCAGGATCACGCCGAAGTCGAAGCTGGGGACCAGCTCCCCGAAGCAGAGGGGCCAGTCCGGACACGCCAGGCCGGCCCCGTTCGCCCGCACGGCCGCCCCGAAGACGACGAGGACGTAGGTGATGGCGGTCATCCCGGCGAAGAAGCCGGTCAGGGCGCGGAGTCGGGTGGGGCGGTCCTTCATGGAGTCGGCGGTCTCACCCCCGGGAGGCCGTACCCAGGGAATTGAGGTCATACCTCCTGCGGGAAACTCATGCAACTGACGTAAGCCGTCGTGAGGATCCGACACGCGAACTTCACAGGTGAGGCACTGCGCCCTCCTCCAAATGGATGAGTCGCGGTCCCGTTCGCTCCGGTCTCAGCGTTCGGAGAGGATCCAGGGCGCCTCGTTCGGCGGCAGGTCCAGGCTCAGGCGGCGACCGGAGCTTCGTCGCAGGCGACCTTCGACGGCCCAGCGCAGGGCGCGGCGGTAGAGCTGGTGCTCGACGGCGAGGATGCGGGCCGACAGCGAGGCCTCGTCGTCGTCCAGGCGGACCGGCACCGCGCCCTGGCAGATGATCGGGCCGGTGTCGGTGCCGCTGTCGACCAGGTGGACCGTGGCCCCGGCGATGCGCACCCCGTGGTCGTGGGCCTGCTGCTGGGCGTGCACGCCGGGGAAGGCGGGCAGCAGGGCGGGGTGGATGTTGAGCACCCGGTCCGGCCAGGCGTCGAGGAAGGTCGGCGTGAGCAACCGCATGAAGCCGGCGCAGGCCACCCACTCGACGCTGTGCTCCCGCAGGCCGGCGGTCAGGGCCTCTTCGAAGGCGGCTCGGTCCGGGTAGCGGCGGTGACCGATCCAGACGGCGGGCACGCCGGCCGCGCGGGCCCGCTCGAGCCCATGGGCGCCGCGACGGTTGCTGATGACCACGGCGATGCGGGCCGGGTAGGCGGGCTCGGCGCAGGCGTCGAGCAGGGCCTGGAGGTTGGTGCCGGAGCCCGAGAGCAGTACCCCGACCGGGACCTTCACGGCGCCCACGTGACGCCCTCGCCTGCGACCACCCGACCGATCACGTGGTGCTCGAGGTCCTGGAAGACGTCGAGCACACCCGGGTCGACGAAGCACACCATGCCGACCCCGAGGTTGAAGGTCCGCAGCAGGTCGTCGCGAGAGAGCTCCCCGAGGCGCTCTAGCAGCCCGAAGATCGGCGGCACGGGCCAGGACCCCCAGCGCAGCTCGACCCCGAGGCCCTCGGGCAGGACCCGGGGCACGTTGCCGGGCAGCCCACCGCCGGTGACGTGGGCCAGGCCCTTGAGGTGGGGCCTCAGCGCCAGCAGCTCCTTCACGTAGATCCGGGTCGGGGTCAGGAGCACCTCGCCGAGGGGTCGGCCCAGGCCGTGGTCGGCCTGCCAGTCCAGCTCATCGACGAGGTGGCGCACCAGCGAGAAGCCGTTGCTGTGCAGCCCGCTCGAGGGCAGGGCCACGACCCGATCGCCGGGGGTGAGGGCGGTGCCGTCGAGCAACGCCTCCCGCTCGACCACGCCCACGGCGAAGCCCGCCAGGTCGTAGTGCCCGGGCGCGTACATGCCGGGCATCTCGGCGGTCTCGCCGCCGATCAGGGCACAGCCGGCCTGGCGGCAGCCCGCGGCGATGCCGGCCACGACCTGGCTCGCCTCGGCGGGGTCCAGCTTGCCGGTGGCGAAGTAGTCGAGGAAGAACAGGGGCGCGGCGCCGCAGACCACGATGTCGTTCACGCACATCGCCACCAGGTCGACGCCGATGGTCTCGTGGCGGCCGAGGCGCTGGGCGACGAGCAGCTTGGTGCCCACCCCGTCGGTGCCCGAGACCAGGACCGGGTCGTCGTAGCGACCGAGGGCGAAGAGCCCGCCGAAGCCGCCGAGGTCTCCCACCACGCCGGGACGCCAGGTGCTCTTCACGGCCTCGGAGATGCCGGCCACGACGGCCTCGCCGGCCTCGATGTCTACACCGGCCTGCTTGTAGGCGTCCGCCATGCTGACTCCGGGCAGCGGAGCCTAACCCCGCGACCCCGGTCTTCTTCGTTACAACCCGGAGTCGTCCCCGGGCCAGTCCCCGTCGGAGAAGTCCTCCTTGGGCGTCACCCCGGCGGCGACCAGCGTGTTCGAGGGCACGCCGCCGGCGTCGATGAAGCGGGCGGCGAACTCGTAGACGGTGTTGTACTGGAAGACGTAGCCTTCGCCGCCGACGCGGATGTTGAGGCGCAGGGTGGCCTCGTCGGTGTCGCAGGCGTCGCCGATCTGGCTGAAGGTGCGATCATCCGTCGGGTCGTCGTCGGTGTCGACGTCGTCGTCGTAGACCAGGTCGTGCCAGAACTCGAACGTGCCCTTGGACAGATCGCGGTCCGCGTCGGTCAGGTGCAGCTCGAGCCTGATCGTCGGAGCGTCCTCGCCTTCGAAGTTGATGGGACCCCCGTTGTAGACCAGCAGGCTGTCGGCCTCCGGCGCCGTGCCACCGCAGGTCTCGGTGTCGGTGTCGGTGGTCCAGATGTCGGGTGGTTCCTCGGTGTCCCCTTCGGTGCAGGCCAGCAGCGATCCGAGCAGCACCGCGGTCAAGGTGGTCATGGGCTCCTCCGCGGCCAGCCTATCACCGGCTGATCGGGGTTATCTGGCCCTCCTGATGCTCCGGAAGCCCCTCACACCCAGCGCGGCCTACCGCCTGGTGCGCGACAACCTCGGCAGCCTGCGGCGGGTCTACTTCAAGGGCAACAGCATCGAGCGCAAGGGAGACCTGGGCACCCGCGAGGAGACGGTGCTGTTGCTGCACGGCTTCATGCAGACGCGTGCGGTGTGGGAGGTCATGGAGGATCGGCTCCGCTACGACGGCTTCGGGGTGTTCTCCTTCGACCTCGGCGGGCTCTTCTTCCGCTTCAACAGCCGCCCGGTGGACGCCCTGGCCGAGGCCATCGCCGAGAAGATCGAGGGGATCTGCGACAAGTACGACCTCGATCGCTTCCACGTCATCGGCCACTCCAAGGGCGGCCTGGTCGCCCGGTCCTACGTGCAGCACCACGGCGGTGATCGTAGGGTGAAGTCCCTGGTCACCCTCGGCAGTCCGCACCACGGCACCCCGACCGCCCTGGTCGGGGTCGCCCTGATGGGCGGCGGTGTGCTCTCGAAGAGCCCGCTCCAGATGCTGCCCGGCAGTCGCCTGGTGAAGATGCTCAGCCGGGACACCTTCCCGCCCCACATCCCGCTGGTCTCGCTGTATTCCCGCCACGACCTGATCTGTCCCTACTGGTGCTCGATCCTGCGACCGCGGCCGGGGGAGACGAGCATGAAGAACCTCCAGGTGCGCAACGTGGGGCACACGGCGTTGACGTATGACCCTGGGGTCTACCTGCTGGTGCGCAAGGAGCTGGAGCGGGCGGCGGGACTGTGGCAGGAGCGGGAGGGTCGGGGGTCGATGGGGTAGGGCTCGTGCTCGTGCTCGTGCTCGTCCTCGTGCTCGTCCTCGTGCTCGTGCTCGTCGTCGTCGTTCTCGTTCTCGTTCTCGTTCTCGTGCTCGTTCTCGTTCTCGTCGTCGATCTCGTCCGAGCGTCGGCGGTCGGCCGGCCTGGAGTGGCGTGGACGTGGGGTGCGTGAAGAGGCGTCTGTCCGCCTCACCACCCTCCCGTCTCCGCCACCCCCCGATCGCCCGAGGGAGGGGACTCTGAGCCACCGAGGTGAGCCTCACCGCTGACGCGATGAACCCACCCGACCTCGTCTACCCTCCAACGATCCAGCGTCCCCGGTCGCCCCGGTCTCCCCGCCCAACCCAACGCTCGGGTCGGGTTGGTGTTCCCGCCCTAGATGCCCTCGGCATGAGTGGTGAGCCGGTGCGCGAGGCAACTTCCGCCCCTGTTGGTCTGGGGGTGCCGCCGGCATAGCACCGCTATTCCAAGCGCGCCCCCGGGCCGACAGGGGCGGAAGGGGTCCGCGCAACGGCTTGGCAATCGTGCCGAGGTCATCTAGCTACTGCGCATCGAGACAGCAGCGGAACGACAACGTCGAGTCCGCATAGCCCATCGACTCGTCGACGTAGTAGGCGCACCGGGTGCCGCGCTCGCTGTTGCCGCGGTGGCCGCCCTTGACGATCTTGCGGTCGTTCTTGCCGGGGCGGGCGTCCTGGGTCCACTCGCGGAAGCCGCCGGACTGGTCGTAGACGCCGTAGGAGGACACGCAGTCGGCCCGGCTGCCCAGGCTGTAGCTCTCCTCCATGTTCTCGCCGCACATCGCCGGGTCCCAGGTGTCCCCGTAGCCGTAGATGAAGTTGTTGGGGCCCTTGCAGGACTTCTCCCACTCCACCTCGGTGCAGAGGCGCTTGCCGAACTTCTTGCAGGTCTCGTCGGCGTCGGTCCAGCTCACCTGGCCCGGGGGGGCCTGGGTCTTCAGGTTCGGGAACTCGAAGCGGTCGATGAAGAAGGGGTTGACGTCGATGATCCGGGCCACGGGCTCGGAGGTGTGGGCCAGGCTGGCGTCCTCGGCGTGCAGGCGCCCGCGGATGTAGGTGCCCCCCGGCACATACACCATGTCCGGTTGCTGGGCGATCATCGCCTTGATCTCGACCTCGGACGGCAGCGGGTTGTTCTTCGCCACCTGGTCGCGCAGGACCTGGTCCTTCTTGCGGGCCTCCTCCAGCGGGTCCGGCTCGTCGCCGACGACACGGTAGCCGCCGACCATCGCCACCGCCACGACCGCCACCGCCAGGGCGATGAGCACCGTGCGGTAGGAGGTGGGCGCCGACTGGGCCTGCATGCCCGGGTCGAAGGAGCGCTGGATGTCGCGGATCATGTCGACGGCCGCCGGGTAGCGGTCCTCGGGGTTCGGCGACAGGGCGAGCTCGACGACGTGGTCGATGTGGTCGGGCAGGTCGTCGCGGAGCTGGGTCGGGGACAGGAAGGTCCCCATCGGGGTCTGGCCGCAGAGCAGCTCGTAGAAGACCACGCCCACCGAGTAGATGTCGCTCTGGGAGGTCCCGGGCTGCTCGTAGCCGCCGAGCTCCGGCGCCAGGTAGGGGAAGTCCGACCGGTTCTCGAAGCCCTCGATGATCTCGGCCGGATCGAGCATGTCGCACATGCCCATGTCGGTGATCTTGAACTGGCGCACGATGCGCGAGCCCGCGGGGCCCGTGCGCTGGGTGTGGACCAGCACGTTCTCGGGCTTCAGGTTGCGGTGGACCAGCCCGGACTCGTGGCCGGCCTGGAGCGCCTCGAGCACCTTGATGACGACGGCACAGGACTCCTGGAGCGTGAAGGCCTGGCCGGCGTTGACGTACTCGTCGATGACCTGGCGGAGGCTCTGGCTCTTGAAGTACTCCTCGGTGTAGTAGAGGACGCCGTTGTGCTCGGACACCTCGCCGAGGCGGGTGAGGCCCGGGTGCTTGATCTGCTTGGCCCGGGCGAAGGCCTGCTGGAAGCGCTGGCGGTCTCCCGGCTGCTGCACGATCTCGGGGTGGAGGAACTTGATGGCGATGTGGCGCCCGCTGGCGATGTGGCGCCCGAGGTAGGTGGCCCCGAAGAGCCCCGTGCCGAGGTGGCTCTCGACCTCGTACTTGCGCGAGACGACGTCGCCGCGGGCGAAAGTGATCCTGCTCGAAAGGTCTGCCACTGCTTCTCGACCTCGTCTCGGCTACGGCTACACGTCTGCCTTCGTGGGCAGACTGGATCGACGGGACGGTATCACAATCCGCGGTCAGGGGCCCCGTCGGCGGCCGATGAAGAAGCGCAGGAACCCCAGCAGGCCTCGCCGCAGGTCCCCGGGCTCGAGCTGGGCCGTGATCACGGCATGGGCGGACAGGCCAGCCCACATGCAGACCGCCGCGACCAGGAAGACGACACCGAGCCAGTGACTCGGCGTGCCGGGAGTCACCCGCGGATCCCAGGACTGGACGAGGATCGCCCCGGTGATGAGCATGCCTGCGGCGCACGTGGCGAGGGAGATCTGGGTGCCGGCGAGGCGCGTGGCTCGTCGCTGGCGGTGGGCCTCCGGGTCCCGGGTCACGATCTCCAGCCGGCCCCGCTCCAGGTCGGTCAGGACCTGGTCCATCTGGGACGGCAGTCCTCGCAGCCCGGCCTGGGTCTGGGCGAAGACCTTGAAGAGGTCGCTGCTGAGCTTCTCGGGGGAGAGCTGGCGCGCCATGAGCCGGCGGGCGTTGGGCTCGACCCGCTTCACGATGTCCGCGTCGGGGATGAGCTGGCGTGCGATGCCGTCCACCAGCGAAGAGGCGCGGGCCAGCACGGCGTACTCGGGCGGCAGGCGGATCTGGAAGCGGGTCGCGACCTGGATGAACTCCAGCAGCGTGGCGGGCTGGCTGAGGTCCGAGAGCGAGGCGCCGTGGTACTTGTCCATCAGCCGCCCCATCTCGCCCCGGAACTCGCGGAGATCGATGCGGCCCTCCATGGCGCCCACCCGGTAGGCGGTCGCGGCCAGGGTGTCGGCGTCCCGGAAGACCATGGCCACGAAGATGGCGAGGATGGTCTCCCGCATGTCGGAGGTGAGGGTGCCGCAGAGCCCGAAGTCGAGCCAGGCGAGGCGCCCGTCCGGCTGCACGAAGAGGTTGCCGGGGTGGGGGTCGCCGTGGAAGAAGCCGTGCTCGAAGACCTGCTCCATGGTCGCCTCGAGCAGCACGGTCATCGCCGGCTCGACGAGCGAGTCCCCCGGCTGCAGCGAGGAGACGGCCATGCCGCGGATGCGATCCATGACCAGGACCTTCGAAGTCGAGAACGTCCTGTGGACGCGCGGGGCGATGACCCGGTCGTCGTCCCGGAAGTTGTCGCGGAAGCGCTCGGCGCTGCGGGCCTCCTGGAGGAAGTCGAGCTCCTGGAGGATGGCGGCCTCGAACTCCTGGACGATCGCCACCGGCGTGTAGACCCCGGGCAGGGGCAGGCGGCCCTCCATGAAGCGGGCCGAGCTGTAGAGGATGTGCAGATCCGACGCGATCACGTCGCGGATGCCGGGACGCTGGACCTTCACCGCCACCTCGGTCCCGTCCTCGAGCTCTCCGAGGTGGACCTGGGCGATGGACGCCGAGGCGATGGGTTCTTCGTCGATCTGCTCGAAGACCTCGCCGGTCGGCTGGCCCAGCTCGGCCTCCAGGACAGCGCGGGCCTCCTCCCAGGGCACGGGGGGCACCTCGTCCTGGAGCTTCTGGAACTCCACCAGCAGCTCGGTCGGCAGGATGTCCGGGCGCACGCTGAGGACCTGGCCCATCTTGACGAAGGTCGGGCCCAGCTCCACCAGCACCTGGCGCAGGCGCACGGCCCAGGGCGTGCCGGTCTCCTGCAGCTCCGGGGTCGCGCTGCTGCCGACGCTGTCGAGCAGCTCGCCGAAGCCATAGCGGGCGAGCACGGCGGCGATCCGCCGGATCCGCCCCAGGTCGTGGACGTCGATGTGAGCCATGGATGCGGCTGACTCTACCCCTGTCCCGTTAGGGGAGAGCCATGGCCAACCTCTACTTTCGGCAGCTCCTCGCGGGTCGCGACTTCGGCGTGGGCGACCCCATCGCGACCCAGATGCAGAACTTCGTCTACCTGATCGGGGACAAGGACACCGGTGAGTGCCTGGTCGTCGACCCCGCCTGGAACGTGCGCGACCTGCTGCGCGTGGTGGGTGAGGACGACATGCGCGTGGTCGGGGCGCTGGCGACCCACTACCACCCGGACCACGTCGGCGGCTCGATGTACGGCTTCACCGTCGACGGGCTGTCGACCTTGATGGAGCTGAACCCCTGCCGGGTCCACGCCCACAAGATCGAGGTCCCCGGACTGCGCCAGGTCACGGGGCTCGAGGCCTCGGACTTCGAGGCCCACGAGTCCCACGACGAGGTCAAGGTCGGCGACATCGAGATCGAGCTGCTCCACACCCCGGGCCACACCCCGGGCTCGCTCTGCTTCCGGCTCCAGGGCGCCCTGGTCGCCGGCGACACCCTCTTCCTCCAGGGCTGCGGCCGCGTCGACCTGCCCGGCGGCGACCCCGAGGAGATGTACTACTCGCTGACCCAGCGCCTGGCGAAGCTGCCCGGGGACCTCGTGCTCTACCCGGGCCACGCCTACAGCGGCGCGAGCGCCCCGCTCGACGATGTGCGGCGAGACAACCCCTACCTGCGTGTGCCGAGCCTCGACTACTGGCTCCGGGCTATGGGAGGCTGACCCCTCAGTACGCCCGCGAGAAGATCGCGATGTGGGTCGCGGGCCTGCCCGAGTAGAAGCAGACCCTGCCCTCGACGTCCTGGTCGCCCAGGGGGAAGCAGCGGATCGTGGCCTTGGTCTCGGCCTTGATCGCGTCCTCGTTGGCGGCGTCGTCGCACCAGGGGACCCGGTACCAGCCGCCCTGCTCGGTGAGCGCCGACTTGAAGGCCTCGTAGCTCTCGCAGTCCTGGGTGCGCTCGGTGCGCAGGCTCAGAGTCCGCTCCAGCAGGGTCGCCTGGATGCCGTCGAGGACCTCGCGGACCCTGTCCACCAGCTCGGCTCGGGGGATGCCGAACTTCTGTCGATCGATGCGGGTCTTGGCGTACGCGCTGTCGTTCTTGACGTCCCGGGGGCCGACCTCGAGCCGCAGCGGCACGCCCTTGCGCTCCCACTCGTAGTACTTGGCGCCCGGCTTCATGTTGTCCCGGTCGTCGAAGACCACCCGGACGCCGGCGGCCTTCAGGGTGTCGACGAGGCCCTGGGCGAAGGCCATCACGCCCTCCTTCTCGGGCCCCTTGCGCCAGATCGGCACCACGGCGACCTGGATCGGGGCGATCTTCGGGGGCAGGACCAGCCCCTCGTCGTCGGAGTGGGCCATGATCGCGGCGCCGACCAGCCGGGTCGAGACCCCCCAGGAGGTCGCCCAGACCAGCCTGCGCTCGCCGTCTTCGGCCTGGAAGGTCACGTCGAAGGCCCGGGCGAAGTTCTGGCCCAGGAAGTGGCTGGTGCCGGCCTGGAGCGCCCAGCCGTTCTGCATCATCGCCTCGATGCAGTAGGTGTCCACGGCCCCGGCGAAGCGCTCGCTGGCGCTCTTCACGCCGCAGACCACGGGGATCGCCAGGGTCTGCTCGGCGAAGGCCCGGTAGACCTCCAGCATGCGCAGGGTCTCCTCGACGGCCTCCTGCTCGGTGGCGTGGGCGGTGTGGCCCTCCTGCCAGAGGAACTCCGCGGTGCGCAGGAAGGGGCGGGTCTTCATCTCCCAGCGGACCACGTTGGCCCACTGGTTGATCAGGATCGGCAGGTCCCGCCAGCTGTCGATCCACTGGCCGTACATGTGCCAGATGATGGTCTCCGAGGTGGGGCGGACCACCAGGGGCTCCTCGAGCTTCGCGGCGGGATCGGGCTCCACCTGCACCTTGCCGTCGGGGCCGGTCACCGAGCGCAGGCGGTGGTGGGTCACCAGGGCGCACTCCTTGGCGAAGCCCTCCACGTGCTGGGCCTCCTTGGAGAGGAAGCTCATCGGGATGAAGACCGGGAAGTAGGCGTTGACGTGGCCCGTGTCCTTGAAGCGGCGATCCAGGTCGTCCCGGATCGCCTCCCAGATCGCGAAGCCATGCGGCCGCAGCACCATGCAGCCCTTGACCGGCGAGTAGTCCGCCAGCGCGGACTCCCGGATGACGTCGAGGTACCACTTGCTGTAGTCGTCGGCCCTGGGGGTGATGACGGACTCGCGGGCCATGGCAAGGCTCCTGGGGCGGCGGGGGGGGCCGGCACATAACATCGGCCGTCCGTTGCGATGCCCCGACGCTGGCGATAGACGGCCGCCCCCGACAACGGCCCTGGCACGGGAGTCGTACCATGCCCGCCTCCGCCCTAGACCGTACTTGTGTGAACACGATCAAGGGCCTCGCCATGGACGCGATCCAGGCCGCGTCGTCGGGTCATCCGGGCATGCCCATGGGCACCGCCGATCTCGCCTACGTCTTGTGGACGCGGTTCCTGGTCCACGATCCGGATCGTCCGGACTGGCCCGATCGCGATCGCTTCGTGCTCTCGGCCGGACACGGCTCGATGCTGCTCTACAGCCTGCTGCACCTGACGGGCTACCCGCTGTCGCTGGACGACCTCAAGCGGTTCCGCCAGTGGGGCAGCAGGACCCCGGGCCACCCGGAGCACGGCCACACGGTGGGCGTGGAGACCACCACCGGTCCGCTGGGGCAGGGCTTCGCCAACGGGGTCGGCATGGCCCTGGCCGAGCGCTACCTGCGGCAGCACTTCGGCGAGGACCTGGTCGATCACTTCACCTACGGCATCGTCGGCGATGGCGACCTGATGGAGGGGATCGCGGCGGAGGCCGCCAGCCTGGCCGGGCACCTGGGCCTCGGGCGCCTCATCTACCTCTACGACGACAACAAGATCACCATCGACGGGTCCACGGACATCGCCTTCAGCGAGGACGTCTGCGCCCGCTTCGCCGCCTATGGCTGGCACGTGCTCGCGGTGGACGGCCACGACCACGACTCGGTCGCCAAGGCGATCGAGCTCGCCCGGAAGAACGACGATCGGCCGTCCCTGATCGCGTGCCGGACCCACATCGGCCACAGCGCCCCGACCAAGCAGGACACCTCCGCCTCCCACGGCGCCCCCCTCGGCGTCGACGAGGTCCGCAACACCAAGATCGCCCTCGGCATGGACCCCGACGCCACCTTCGTCGTGCCCGCCGGGGCCCCGGCCCGCTTCCAGCGCAACCGGCAGGCCAACACCGCCCGCCGTCGCGCCTGGGAGATCCGCTTCGAGGCCTCCGACCGCCAGGACGAGTGGCGGCGCTGGCACACCGCCCCGGCCATCGACGAGATCGTCTGGCCACGCTGGAGCGTCGAGGACAAGCCCCTGGCGACCCGCAAGGCCAACCAGGCGGTGATCAACGCCGTCGCCGAGGTCGTGCCCCAGCTCCTCGGCGGCTCCGCCGACCTCTCCGGCAGCAACGGCTGCCTGATCCAGGGCCGCGAGGCCATCGGCCCGACGAGCTTCGGGGGTCGCAACCTGTACTTCGGCGTGCGGGAGCACGGCATGGGCGGGATCTGCAACGGCATGGCCCTGCACGGCGGCCTGCTGCCCTACTGCGCCACCTTCCTCGTGTTCCACGACTACATGCGGCCGAGCGTGCGGCTCGCGGCGATGATGAGCCAGCAGGTGCTCTTCGTCTACAGCCACGACAGCATCTTCCTCGGCGAGGACGGCCCGACCCACCAGCCGATCGAGCACCTGATGGCGCTGCGGCTGATCCCGGGGCTGGTGACCCTGCGCCCGGCCGACGCCAACGAGACCGCCGCCGCCTGGCGTGTGGCGCTGGAGCGGACCGACGGGCCCACCGTCCTGGTGACCACCCGCCAGGGCCTGCCCCACCTCCCGCGGACCGACGAGCTCGCCGTCGCCGGTGTCGCCCAGGGCGCCTACGTGCTGTCCGACTCCCGGACCGACCCCCAGGTCGTGCTCATCGCCACCGGCAGCGAGGTCGAGCTGGCCCTGCGGTCCCAGGCCGCGCTCGCGGAGCAGGGCGTCAGCGCCCGCGTGGTCAGCATGCCGTCCTGGGAGCTCTTCGCCGCCCAGGACCGGGCGACGCGGGCCGCTGTGCTGCCCGCGGGCATTCCCCGCGTCTCGATCGAGGTCGGCCGCACCCTGGGCTGGGAGCGCTGGGTCGGGCTCGACGGTGCCTCGGTGGGCATCGACACCTTCGGGGCCTCGGCGCCGGCCGCCGACCTGGCCGTGAAGCTCGGCTTCACCGTGGAGCGGGTGGTGGAGACGGTGCGGGGTCTCCTGGAGGGCTGAGCACCGCTCTGGCGGTTTTTTCGTCTACCGGTCAGTTCGCGCTTGACCCCCCCGGGCCTGATCGGGTTTTCTAGCTGAACTGGCCCCCGCCCCGGGTGTCGCTGTTCCTGCCTCCAGCGAGTTCGGGTGCGGGGGGTCCTCCTTCTTGGGGAGCCGTCAGCTCCCCGATCGCGGCCAGCCCAGGTCGGGACGCGGTCCCAGGTCGGGGGGTCTTGGGCCCTGCTCCTCGCGGATCGCCTCCAGGAGCTCGATGGCGCGATCGAGCTGGGGATCCCGGCCCGCCGCCCAGTCGGCAGGGGTCTGCTCCACCACCACGTCCGGCTCGGTGCCGTGGTTCTCGAGCCCCCAGCCGACTTCGGCGTACCAGCCGGCGAACTCGGGCTGGGTGGTGATCGTGCCGTCGGCGAGCTTGTGCCGCGGCCAGATGCCGATCACGCCCCCCCAGCTCCGCACGCCGATCAGCGGACCGAGTCCGGCCAGCTTGAAGGCCTGGCCGAAGATGTCGCCGTCCGAGCCGGCGAACTGGTTGGTGATGCACACCAGCGGCCCGCGGTGGGCATGGCGGGGGTAGGGGCGGGGACTGCCCCAGCGCTGGACCCCCCAGCCGAGCACGCGCCGGCTGAGCTTGTCCATCAACAGCGTCGAGACGTGGCCGCCGCGGTTGTAGCGGATGTCGATCACCAGGCCCGCGCGATCCAGCTCCGTCACCCAGGACCGGTGGAACTCGGAGAAGCCGTTGGGTCCCATGTCGGGCACGTGCACGTAGCCGGCGCGTCCCTCGGTGGCGGTGTGGACCCGCGCCCGGTTGTCCTTGACCCAGGTCCGGTACCAGGCACCGGCGTCGATCCGCAGGGTCTTCACGCTCACCCGGCGCACCTCGGTCTCGCCCTCCCGGGAGAGGCTGAGCTGGACCTCCCGTCCCGCCCGGTTCACCAGGGCCTCGGCCACCGGGCGCCCGTCCAGCGGCTGGCCATCGACCGCCACGACGCGGTCGCCGACCTGCACGTCGAGGCCCGGCCGCGCCAGCGGTGAGCGGTGGCGGCGGTCCCAGGAGTCGCCCCTGGCGATGGAGGTGATGCGTCCGTCGGTCCCCCAGGTCGCGCCCAGGCGCCCGGCCGCCCAGGCCGGCGGCCTGCGGTGGTCTCCGAGCAGCTCGTAGGCATGGCTGGTGCCCAGCTCACCCTGGAGCTGCCAGGCGAGGTCGCTCCACTCCGAGCGGCAGCCCACCCGGTCCAGCAGCGGCGCGTAGCGCTCCCAGCAGGCCTCCCAGTCCACGCCCGACATGTCCTCGACCCAGAAGTGGTCCCGCATCAGCCGCCAGGACTCCCGCAGCATCTGGGTCCACTCCGCCGGCGGGTCCACCTCGACGGGGACCCGGCCGAGGTCCACGAAGCCCGTGGCCCGGCTCGGCGCCGTGCTCCCCTTGTCGACCTTGTCCACGGTGGCCCGGACGACCCGCAGCCTGCGGGAGATCTGGAGCAGGAGGAAGCGCCGGTCGCGGCTGCTGCGGAGGCCGGAGACGCCGGACAGCAGGGTCTTCTCGGCCAGCTCGCGGACGTCGTAGGCCTTGAGCGTGGCTTCGGCCGGCACCCGGGTGTCCCGCCAGGAGCGGTGTCGCACGCCCTTGAGCGGGTGGACCAGGTAGAGCACCCGGTCGCCGCTCACCGTGAGGTCCGAGTAGTTGCTGGCGGCGATCGGGAGCTGGACCACCCGGTCGGGCAGGCCTTGGAGGTCGATGGCGAGCTCGCTGACCTTCGACGCACCGTCCTCGTCGCCGTTCTTCTTCTTCTTGAGGGCGCGAGGAGCCGGATGGAGCGGGGAGGGCACGTCGGCCCGCAGGGTCAGCAGGCAGATGCGCACGCCCCGGGCGAAGGCGTAGTGGAAGGCGAGGTTGTCGGCGACCGGGTCGTACTCCCGGGCCGAGAGGAAGTAGAGGTAGCGACCTCCTGGGTCCCAGACGGGCCGGACGTCCCGGAACTCGGGGTGGGTGGCGAGGGTGACGGCTCCCGTCTCCAGCTCCACCAGCTTGATCGAGCAGGTGTGCTGGGTCTCCGGCAGGGCATAGGCCAGCCAGCGTCCGTCGGGGGAGAAGGCGAGGCCGGCCAGCCGGCCGTGGGGACTGTGGTCGAGCACCCGGGCCTCGCCGGACGCCAGGTCCACGACCACCAGCTCCTGGCGGTGGTTGGAGAAGGCGGCCCAGCCGTCGTCGTGGGAGACCTCCAGGTCCAGGGCCCGTCCGCAGGTCTCGGTCGCTGCGAGCCGGCGGACCGAGCCCGCCCCCGCCAGGTCGTGGACCTCCAGGGCCTCCTCCCCGCCCGCGTCGGAGACCACCAGCAGGCGCTCGCCGTCGGAGAGGTAGCGGGCCAGCCGGTAGCGCACGCCGTGGGGCGTGCCGGGACGCAGCACGGGACCCTCCCAGAGACCCAGGGCCCAGGTCCGGCCCCGGGCGGTCAGGGCGACGGAGTGGTTCTCGGGGTGCAGGTCGAAGCCCTCCAGCGCCTGGCCTGTGGGCACGAAGCGGCGGCTGCGCTGGGCTCGCGGGCTCGCCAGGTCGACCTCCAGCTCCCGCTCCACGCCGGTGTCCAGGTCGACGTGCCAGAGGCGTGCACCGGCCTCGTAGACCAGGGTCGACCCGTGCAGCGAAGGGTGGCGCGCGAACCAGGTGTCCTGGTGCGAGTGCTGGACCAGTCCCGTGCCGTCGGCGGCGACGCTGTAGACCTTGGCCACGCCGTCCTGGTCGCCGACGAAGACCAGGCGCTCGCCGTGCCACAGGGGGCTGGTCTGGGCCCCCCCCAGGGACAGCCGGCGCCAGGCCCCGTCCACCTCGACCCAGATCACCGCCGTGCGGCCGCCGCGGTAGCGCTTCCAGCGCGCGAGGTCGTCGCCGTGGCGGGCCAGGGCCCGCACGCCGTCCGAGCGTTCGGCGAGGCCGACCAGGTGTCCGAGCCCCAGGGCGACCGGCTCGCCGCCGGACAGCGGGACCGCGTGGGCGCAGGTGAGGTGGGTGGAGGGCTGGTTGGCGCTGGTGATGAAGCGCACGGTCCGGGAGTCCGGGCTCCAGTCCACGGGGCGGCAGCCCTGGCCCAGCCAGGTGAGCCGGCGGGCCTCGCCGCCGGCAGCGGGCAGCACCCAGACGTCGGGGGTGCCTTCGTCGTGGCTGCAGACCGCCAGGTGCGCGCCGTCGGGGGAGAAGCGGGGGTGGGTGTGTTCACCGCGCCCGGAGGTGAGCCGGCGGGCCCGACCACCGGCCAGCGGGACCTCCCAGAGGTCGTCTTCGCTCACGAAGACCACGGTCTCACCATGCACGGTGGGCATGCGCAGGTAGGCGGGGGTCATGGGGCCTCGAGGTCGAGGGGCGGGAAGGCGTGCAGGCGGTGGAAGTCGGGTCCGTCGCCGGGGACCGGCGCGTGCGCCAGGTAGCGGCGCGCAGGTCCCAGGCCGTGGATGGCGTAGGCGTTGGCTCGCCAGGGCGGTGGCGGAAGCCAGGCGTCGGGGAGGTGAGCCCGGACCTTCCAGCGACCGGCGCCCCGGGTCCAGCGAGCCTCGAGCGGCAGGCCCTCCTGGAGCGGTCGACGGACCCCGTCGAGCAGGAGCACCAGGTGGTGGCCGCCCGGGCCCAGCTCCACCTCGAGGTAGCGCTCCCCGGGGCCGCACAGCAACAGCTCGACCACCTCGTAGTCCCAGAGCCGCTCGGTCGGGCCGGGCGGTCCAGGCGGCCGTGGATCGCCGTGATCGGGTGCGTCCACCCTCAGGTGCAGCCCGCCGTGCTCCCGCGCCAGGCCCACCCGGACCCGCTCCCGCGGCTCGATGGACCGACCGTCCCAGGTGACCGCGATCGGCAGACACCTCACTCCGGCAGCATCCAGTAGGCGGCGCCGGTCTCGGTGTCCGCCCCCGCCGCCTTGTAGGCCCCCACCAGGACGCCCTCACCCCAGGCGCTGACGGCGAAGCCGGCGGCGTCCTCCAGGTCCAGGCCGACGATCATGGCGTCGGCGTTGAGCATGGCCACGCCGCCGGTGAGCGGGCCGTAGACCACCCAGGCCGCGCCGGCGTAGTCGGCGTAGCCGTGCCCACCGGCGACCAGGTCCAGGGCACCGTTGCCGTCCAGGTCGGCGGCGTCCACGGAGATGCCGAGGAACCAGGCATCGGCGGAGGGCAGGAAGGTCCACTCGGCGGCGGAGATGGGCTGGTCCCCGCCGTGGGGTCCCAGGGCCACCCGCACGTTGCCACCGTAGTAGCCCACGAAGTCGTCGCCATGGACCCCGAGCACGACGTCGCGGTGGCCGTCGCCGTCGACGTCCCCCGACGACAGGGCGTAGCCCACCGCCTGGTAGCTCTGTTCGCCGAACCAGCGGGCCTCGCTGTCGGCGAGGCTCACGTCGCCGGGCGGTCCCAGCACCAGCGAAGCCGAGCCGGCGCGCGTGCCGCCGGTCGGGTCCAGCGACGCGCCGATCAGCACGTCGGGGAGGCCATCGCCGTCGACGTCGCCGGCGCTCTCGACGACCGCGCCCGCGCCCGATCCCTGCACGTCCCCGAGGATCCAGCCGTCGGCGTCGTCGAGCGTGACCTCTCCGGTGATCGGTCCGTAGGACCAGGCCACGTCGCCGGCGCCGGAGGGCTGGCCGACCAGCACATCGTCGACGCCGTCCTGGTCGAGGTCGATCAGGGCGACGCCGCGCCCGGCCTCGGCTCCGGCCGCTCCGAGCAGCACGGCGTGGCCGTCGCTCATCCGCCCGCTGGTCTCGTGGGGTCCGAGGTGCAGGCTCGCCATGCTCGCCCCATAGGAGCCGACCAGCAGGTCTTCGACGCCGTCGCCGTCCGCGTCACCGATGGTGAGGTCGCGGCCGGCCTGGCCGTCGTCCACCTCGCCGTCGAAGGTGACGGTGTCCGACACCTGTCGCACCCCCTCGCCTTCGGGCATCCAGGCCACGCGACCGGCGTTGTCGGCGCCGCGGGTGCAGGCGATCCAGGCTCCGTCGTCGCCGGCGTCGACGGCGCGGCCGCAGGTCTCTCCGGGGACCACACCCTGGAGCTCCAGGGTGGCGTCGGCGACGCTCAGCTCACCGTCGAGCCGCTCGCAGGCCGTGTCCCCGTCGGCGCAGTCGCTGTCGATGCCGTCGCCGCAGATCTCCGGCGCACCGGGCCAGGTGCTGGGATCGGTGTCGTCGCAGTCCTCGCCCCGCGCCACGAAGCCGGTGGGCTGCTCACAGGCCTCCACGGTGGCCTCGGAGCCGAAGCCGTCGCCGTCGGCGTCGGCGTGCCAGGTGGCCGCGGCGCCGACTTCGGGGTCGGCGTCGTCGCAGTCGATGACCTCGCTCACGCCGTCGCCGTCGGCGTCGGTCTCTCCGTTGCCGGGGCAGGCGAGCAGCAGGGCCAGGCTGAAGAACATCGGGCCAGCATATCCACCTGCCCGGATGTCTCGAGGCGTCGCGCCGTCCGAGTCGTCGCTGGACCGCCCGATCTTCTATAGGGTGTACCCCAGACGTAGGAGTGCGCCATGATGATCGACCGGAGGGCGCTGGTGCTCTCGGCGCTGGGCACGGCCCTGGTCGCGCCAGCGCTCCTGACCCTGGACCGCGCGACTGCAGGAGAGCCTCCGATGCCTCGCACCGACCTCGACCCGACCCAGATGACGGAGGCCCAGTGGCGGGCCGTCCTGACGCCGGAGCAGTACCGGATCCTGCGCCAGAAGGGCACCGAGCGCGCGTTCTCCGGCGAGTACTGGAGCGAGCACGCCGACGGCACCTACGTCTGCGCCGGTTGCGGCGCCGAGCTGTTCTCCTCGGCCACCAAGTACGACAGCGGCAGCGGCTGGCCCTCCTTCTACGAGCCCATCGCCGAGGGACGGATCGCCACCCACGTCGACCGGTCGCTCTTCATGGAGCGGATCGAGATCACCTGTGCCGAGTGCGGCGGGCACCTGGGCCATGTTGCTGGCCACCGTCACCGACCTCGTCCGGCGTGCCAACGCCATCACCGTCGAGCTGCTCACCCACCTGGCCGAGGTCGATGCCCGCAGGCTCTATGCGCAGCAGGGCTTCTCTTCCCTGTTCGCCTGGTGCACCGAGGAGCTGGGTCTCTCGGAGGGGGGCGGTCGAGGCACTGGCGGGTCAGAGCCCCGATCTCGATCTCGACCATGTTGAGCCAGCTCGCGTGGGTGGGGGCGTAGTGGAACTCGATGCGACGCATGATGCGGCGAGCCTCGGCTACGCCTACACCAAGGTCAACAGGCAGCCACCCGCCGTCGCCGACCTCCAGCGC
>CAZCVP010000069.1:0-33316 GCA_964501915.1 uncultured Enterobacterales bacterium | reverse complement strand
CGATGCGATCCGTCGAGACTTCACCGTTGGGCGCTTCACGCTGGGCTGGGCCCAGTGGGACTACGGGGTGAGCTGGGGTCCCCAGGGAGACGTCTCTCGACTGGGCGTCCTCGTCGGGTTCGACAATTGGATGCGGGTCAAGGACGATGTGCCCTGGCAGTCCGGATCGCCCCACTTCGGCATCGAGGTGAGTCGCCTGGACTCCGGGATCTCGTGTCTGCTGACCGTGGACTCCAGCCTCCAGGCGCCGTACACCTACCCGACGCCCTTGGGGCTCGGCTACAACGAGATCGAGGTCTCGAGGACCAAGCTGGGCGATCCGCCCTACGACCTCACCCAGGTTCAGATCGACTGCTATGGATCCTTGGGCTACGCCGAGATCGACTGGGTCACGATCGCGAACGGGTCCTACGAGTGGCCGCCGAACACCGACCACGGAGTCGTCTACGAGGACGCGGCCCTCCCCGGCGGGGGACAGGCCACGACGGTGGTCCGGCGCGGACCCGCTGGAGAGTGCTGGGCGGCGTCGGACCTCGGGGGCCTGGCCTGGAGCAGCGACTGCGAGACCTGGGACACCCGCAACGGGCAGTGGGACGACCTGCTGGACCATGCCTCCCTCGGCGTGTGGGACGTCCACGCACCCTCGGAGCCACCCGGCAGCCAGGAGGTCTTCGCGGTCGCCGGCCGCGGTGCCCAGATCAGCGGGACCTACGAGATCGAGGGAGCGCTGCTCCACACCACCGACGGCGGCATGGACTGGCAACAGATCCCGTCTCACGATCCGCTGGGGGTCTTCGGGGTCGTGGACCACTGTGTCGCCGAGGGCATCGAGTCGGCACCGTCCCGGCGGGGCGGCGACCTGCTGGAGCCGTGGCAGGCGCCCAACGGCGAGGAGCAGCTCTTCATCGCCAACCACGAGGCCGGCTACCGGGACGTCTACGTGCTGGACCCCGGCTCGACGCCTTTCGGGCGGGTCTTCCACGACCCGGTGCTCGGGGTCGACCTCTTCCAGCTCGACGAGTTCGTCGGTGCCCTGGAGGTCGTTGCCTGGCCCGACGACAGCTCCAGCCTGTTCATCGGCTTCAAGACCCGGGGGGTCTACCGCTGCGACCTGCCGAGCACCCGGATCCTGCAGACCGACACCATCGACTGCGTGGACATCACGGGCCCGACGCCCCTGGACGTGCGCGACCTGCGCTACCTGACCACGCTGGACGCACTCCTGGTCGTCGATGGGGGTCGCCGCTACGACGCGGCCGCGGGGACCTGCGACCTGGACGAGGGCGACGTGCTGGCGTGGCAGGTCTACGCGCCCTCGACGACCGGCCCCTGGTCCTTGGACGACCCGAGCACCGACACGTCCTATGACTGCGATGGAGATCCCGCCGATCCGCGGAACCGGCCGGCCTGGGAGCAGAACTACGACTACCGCTGTCACGTCCACCACGGGACGGGCCGCCTGCGCTCGGTGGCGGACCTCGACCAGTTCGGTGCCGGGGAGCTGACCGGTTTCGCCGTGTCGGACGACGAGGACCGGGTCCTCGTCTTCTTCGACGCCAGCCCCAGCACGCCGGTCACCAGGCCCAGGGTCTACTTCGCCGACATGCCGACCACCCTCGGTCCCGGCGATCCCGTGGACTGGTCGCCGCTGCAGGACTTCTACAGCGGGGAGAGCTGGACCAACGACGCCGATCCCTTCGATCCGCTGACCAACCGGGGCCAGCGCAACCTGGCGGCCGACGGCCAGGGGACCTGGCTGGACGACCAGAACGTGCTCGACGGCTGGTTCCCGGCGCTGCCCACCAGCGGTGTCTTCGTCGACGGAGAGGCGGGCAGCGACCTGCTCGTGGCCAGCGGCTATGGCGTGTACCGGGTGCCCCACGAGGACCCGGGCACGGGCACGCCGGGGTGGGACTCAGCCTACGGGATCACGGCTCCCGACCTGGACAGCGTGCCGTGTGTGTTCGGCCTGGCGCCTCCCGCCACGCTGGGCGAGGACCTCGCCAACCACCAGTTCGGGCTCACGGTGGCCAAGTCGGCGTTCTTCTGCGCGGAGTGTGACGATCCCACGGGGCGGTACGCCGATGGGTGGGGGGTGGCGGCCGTCTCGGACCTCGGCGTGGCCCACTTCTACGGGCCGGAAACCGGCGCCTGGCCACGCCCCGAGGCGAACGTGGACTGTCACTTCGACGCCTGGACGGCGGGTGGGTTCTCGGTGAGCGGGGTGGACCTGGGAGACGGGACGGCGGCGTCCTGGATGGCCGTGGGCCCGCAGTCGATCGACCCGGCGGCTGGGGTGACGGGCCAGGCGTTGTTCCGGCGGGATCGGGATGGGTACTGGTGCTATGAGAGCACGGGGGCGTCGTTGAGCGCGAGGGCAACGGTCCTCGACGGTTCGGGACAGCTCCTCTGCCGGTGGGTTGGTGGGGGCGCTGGCTACTACAGCTCGCCCGTGAGCGCTGCCTATGAGTGGCCACCGTGCCACGATGACCCCACTCCACTCCTGCCCGGCGAGCAACTCACCGACCACGGTGTCCCACGGTGGGTGTCGACCTCGTCGGAGTCCCTGTCCGTCGCCGCCTTCGGCGCCACCTGGGACGGGTCCTCCGTCGCGGCCGATGGCCACGGCGGCCTGGCCCTGCTCCACACCGACACGGCCGTCACCCCCGAACAGACCACCATCGACTTCATCCCGAGCATCGAAGACTCGGGCGGCGACGCCCGCGGGGCCTGCGTCGGCGGCGCGAGCGGGGTCACCCAGGACGCCCTCTTCGAGCGCAGGCCCCGGGTGGTGGTCGATGCCAACGCCTCCTCCTACACCGACGCCACCGACTACTCCCTCCGCCTCTACCTGACCTTCCAGGGCTTCGGCACGGCGGATCCCACTCTGGACGTGCCCAATTGCCGGGTCTGGGAGGTGGTGGACAGCCTGAGCCCCGGCACCGCACGCAGCACCACCTGGACTTCGATGGACCTCACGGCCGGCGGGGCCTGTCCGCTGGACTTCGACATGGTCCAGGGCGTCCAGGTGGCCGACTGGGCCTGGGACACCGCGTTCGTCTTCGGGGGCGCCGAGGGGCGCGGGGGTGGCATCTGCGCCCTGCCGGCGGCCTCGGATCCGGATCCCGGCGACGACCCGCCGGTCCTGGTCATGAGCCCCGCCAGGTGGGACTTCATCGTGTCCCACGTGGACCCCCATCCCCACCTGGCCGACCTGCTGCTGGTGGGCGCCAAGCACGAGTGGAGCCAGAGCTTCTCCAGCCGCCCGGGCCTGTTGCTGGTGAACCTGCGCTACGACGTGCGGGTGCTGGACTGGGTGTGGGTGACGGGCCGGGATCGGTCCGACTCCCTGGTCAACCCGGTCATCGAGTTCGTCGAGTGGGCGGCCTACGACGACCACACCACCGAGTTCTACGCGGCGTCTAACGGCAGCGCCCTGGTGATGGGGGGCGTCTGGTGGTAGGCGGGCTGGCCTGGCTGCTGGCCTGCGGCGGTCTCGTGGTCGACTCCGGTAGCGGCGCGACCAGTCCTCCCACACAGGAGACGTCCACCTCGGACGGGCGCCATCCGGAGGCAGCTCCCGAGGGCAGGGCCGCGCCTCCCTCCCGCTTCGGCGTCCCGGTCGACGACGACCAGGACGGCTGGCCCGTGGGCACCGACTGCGACGACCAGGACCCGGCCGCCTACCCGGGAGCCGCGGACACCTGGTACGACGGCGTGGACTCGGACTGCGCTGGAGACAGCGACTTCGACGCCGACGGGGACGGCGACGACAGCCTGGACCACGGCGGGTCGGACTGCGACGACGCGCACCCCTACGTCTTCGGCGGGGCCGAGGAGTGGTGCGACGCGGTGGACCACGACTGCGACGGGGAGACCCTGGCGCCGGGTGTGTGCGGCAAGGAGCAGGACGTCCTGGCCCTCTGGTCCCGGGAGTGGACGGTGCCGGAGTCCTACGAGGAGCCGTCCTTCCACGTCGCTGGCCCGGTTCCCGACCTCGACGGAGACGGCCGCGCGGAGGTACTGGCGGTGTGTGGGTCCTGCACCTGGTACGAGTACGAGGCCCACACGAGTGCAGCCTACCTGCTGCAGTGGTCCGCCGAGGCGCGATCGGAGGTGCTCGACCACGACCAGACCCACTGGTTCTACAGCTCGGACACCAACCTCTCGCTGAACACCTACGGCTACCTGAAGCGCCCACCGGCCGTAGACTGGAATGGCGACGGAGTCCTCGACCTCCCGCTCTCCTCGCCAGACGACGGCTTCTCACCTGGTCGGACATGGCTCATCGAGGGGCCGGTGTTCGAACGACCCTCGGGCTCCAGCCTGTTCGATCTCGCTGCCGCGGCCTGGGAGGTGCTCGATGGCACCTACTACGGGGTCCAGGGTGAGGCTGCCGCCGATCTGGACGGAGACGGGCTCTCCGACCTGATCACCTCCGCCTACCGCCAGGACGACGCCGGCCGCCTCTTCATCCTCCCGGGCCGCGAGGACGCGGAGGGCTGGCAGGCGCTCCAGGGCGAGCCCCACATCCTCGGCGATCCGGACGAGGGCGGCAGCTTCGGCACGGCCTTCTGGGTGCTCGGGGACCTGGACGGGGACGGGACGGAGGAGCTGGCCGTCGAGGACTACGCCTTCGACACGGCGTCCGATCCGGCCCTGTTCATCTTCAACGGACGCGACGCCGCCGGGGCCGACGGGGAGCTGTCGACGGAGCTGGCCCTGGAGAAGTGGCGGTGGGACCCGTCCAGTTGCATCACGGGCCTGGGGGACCTGGACGGGGACGGCCTCGGCGAGTGGATGGTCGGCGATGGCGAGGCGGCCCACAATGGACCGTACTCGGGGGCGCTCCATGTTCTCTCCGGTGCGCGGCAGCATGGGTGGGACAGCGAGCCGGAGGAGGCCGCGGTGGGTTCCTGGCTCGGTCCGCACGAGGAGGCTGTCCTGGGTCAGGGCTGCCAGGTAGGGGACTTCGACGGCGACGGCCATCAAGAGCTCATCTTCTCCAGGGTCACCACCGAAGTGACCATCTGGACGGCGGACCGTCGGCTGGAGATCGTACAGATCCCAGGAATCCCGGAGCCCGCGGCGCCGATGCCCTACGGTCTCAGCATCGGCTCGACGGAGGACGAGCACGCCGTCCGCCCAGACCTCCAACCCTCCGACATCGACGGCGACGGGACCGAGGACCTCCTCCTCCAATTCAACCTCTCCATGGAACAGGACACGATCTTCCTGCTCCCCGGCTGGCAGATCCCCTGGGACGATCCGACCTGGTGGTAGCCCTCAGGGCGGAGCGCTCGGCAGGCAGCACCAGGACGCCCGGCAGCTCCTCGATGCGCCGGACCCGTCAGCTCTTGCCTCGGCGCCGCCCGGGGGCCAGCCAGACGCCGGTGGGCGACGGGAGCCAGACCGATCGCCACAGCCCGGGCAGCGACCGAGCCACTTGGCGCGGACGTGGCCGCACTCGGAGCAGCGGAAGCGGGTGCGGGGGCGGGCCATCGGCAGGGCACGTAGGTCCCCTCCTGGTGACCGGCAAGGGGGGGGCTCAGAACCAGCGCGGCAGCTCGCCGAGGGGCTCGTCGCAGACCTCGCCCTCGCCCCAGATCGCCGTGCCTCCCTCGCCGAGACCGACGCCCCAAGCGCCGTCCTCCAGGCCGTCTACCCAGGCGACCTGGTCGCTCTCGTCGAGGTGCTCGGACAGCTCCCGGAAGGTCTCAGCGGCCCGCTTCTCCTCGCCGTCGGCCCGCAGCAGCCCGAAGGCCGCCTCGGGAGACTCCGACGGGTCGCTGCCGTCCCAGATGGTGTACCAGCACACGTCCTCGACGCCTTCGGCGAGGGCGATCAGGGCCCCCCGCTGGAGCCAGGCGGCCTGCTCGTCTTCGTCCACGTCCCCCCAGGACGGCCACCCGTACTCGGTCACGACCAGTGGGACATCGCCCGTCACCTCGCGGACGGCGGCGTAGATCTCCCAGGCGGGGACCTCGTCGCCTTCGTCGGACTCCGGCGCCGCCCTGGGGGGGTAGAGGGTGTAGGGGTGAACACCCACAGCATCGACTCGGTCGAGCAGCTCCGGACGGGCCTCCACCGCCTCGGTCAGGAACTCGACCGCCCCCGGGATGAGCTGGTCGTGGAAGAAGGTCCCTCCGGCGATGACCTGGGCCTCGGGGTCGGCGGCGTGGATGGCCTCTTCGGCGGCCAGCACGAGGTCGGCCCAGGCCACCGCGTCGCCGCCCATGTCGGGCTTGAAGAAGCGCCAGCCAGCGTTGGGCTCGTTCCAGAGCTCGTAGCGCATGCCGTGGCCGGCATACCGGGCCGCGACGGTACCGGCGAAGAGCGCGTAGTCGGCCGGGTCGTCGGGGGGGTAGTGGTGGTCGTCTTCGGTCTGGCTGCTGGCCCAGGGAGCGCCGTAGCCGAGCATGGCGATCCACCCGAGGCCCCGGGCCTGCAGCGCGTCGAAGAGCGCGTCGTAGCGCTCGAATTCCCACGCGTCGCGCTCGGGCTGGACCCGGTGCCAGAGCAGGTCCGAGCGCACGCCTGAGGTCCCGAGATCGGCCACCAGGTCCACCGCCGCAGCCACGTCGTCCTTGCCCGACAGGTCCCTGGCGATGCAGATCGAGCCCGGCTCTGGGAGGTTCACGCCCCCAGCCGACCAGCAGGGGGCGGCCTCCCATCCGGAGAAGATGCAGCCTGCGCCGAGGACCCAGATCACAGGATGGACGGAATGGATGGAGGCATGAAGTCTCCCAGCCTGTGCGTTTCTACCACCCGCTGCGTCCTGGCCGATCGCCCGAGGCCCGTCGGGTAGGCTTCGGAACCCGGGTGGAGGACGTCGATGCGTCTCGTGATCACGTTGATGTTGGGAGTGTTGCTGGGTGTCCTCGCGGGCCGCCTCGGACCGGCCACGGAGCTGGCGAAGGTCGAGCAGGCCCTGGCCGAGGCCCAGGCGCAGCCGGACTGCGAGACCCGCACCCTCGGCCGCGACCTCGCCAACCTGATGAAGACCGGCCTGCCTGGCGACCGCCGCCGGGCCCCGCCTCCGGAGCCCGACGAGAGGCTGGAGCAGGACCTGGCCGAGGCCGAGGAGTCCGCCGAGGAGCTGCGCCGGGAGGCCCGGGAGGACCTGCGCGAGGGCCTCTCCGACGACACGGAGCTCGACGCCGCCCGGGCCGCCCTGGACCTGAGACGGGCCCAGGCCCGGGCCTCGCTCGTCGAGGACGCCGACCCCAGCGACGAGCAGCTCGGCGAGATCGACTCCGCGGTCGCCGACATGAACGACGCCCTGGAGGTGCTGGCCCAGGACCTCGTCGACCTGATGGAGGACGGCCAGGACCCGAGCCGCCGAGACGCCATGGTGTTCGTGGCCGAGGCCCTGGACACGATGATCGTGGCCGAGGACCGCATCTGGGACAGCCTCTCTCCCGAGCAGCAGGGCGACGTGGAGGACGGCGCGGTCGATCCCTTCTCCCACGTCGACTCGGGCATCATCGACGTGCTCGCCGAGCTCGGAGACGCGGGTTGATGGGGGGACACCCCGCTCCCGGCCCGGTCGAGTCGCTCACCGACACCTGGCTCGTGGCCCGCTTCCACCTGGCGCGGGCCGTGCGGAGCCGCAGTGCCCTGAACCTGTGCGCGCTGTTTGCGCTGACGGCGGCCGGCTCGGCCATCGCCTTCCGCCAGATCCTCAAGGCGATGGAGAACATGGCGAGCAAGAGCCTGGGTGTGCCGGAGACCGACACCCCGGGCGCCATGTTCGAGACCCTGCGCCTCCAGGGAGACCTCCTCTCCATGCTGGAGGCGATGATGGGCAGCACCGAGCTCGTCGAGTGGGCCCTGGCGACTCCGTACATGACCATCACCTGGGCCTGGGGGGGGCTGGGTCTCGTGCCCTTCCTGGCGGCGGCGGTCGGCGCCGACGCGGTCTCCCCGGACCTGGCCGGACGCACCATCCGCTTCGAGGCCCTGCGCACCGGGCGCCTGGAGCTGGTCAGCGGTCGCTTCCTCGGCCTCGCCTTGTTGGTGCTCGTGGCCATCACCCTGAGCGCGCTGGCGCCCTTCTGTGTGGCCATCTTCTGGATGGTGGAGCAGCCCGCCGGCGCCCAGCTCGCGACCCTGATGCAGTTCGTGCCGCGTCTCTGGTTCTGGTCGCTCCCCTTCCTGGCCATCGGGGTGAGCTGCTCCTGCCTCTTCACCAACGTGAACTGGGCTCGCCTCATCTCGGGGGTCTTCGTGGTCGCCACCTGGGTGCTGTGGCGCCTGGCGGAGCACTACGGCGAGGGCGCGGCGTGGGGGGACCTGGTGCCGATGATCCTGCCCCAGGGCTGGGTGCTGGGCATGTGGGGACCGGGGGTCGGCTGGCTGACGGTCGGGGTGGTGCTGGCGGCCCTGTCCGCGGCCTACGGCGTGCCCGGCTACCTCCTCTTGGAGCGGCGCGACCTGTGAAGGCCCTCGCGCTGACGGACGTGCGCAAGCGCTACACCCGCAGGGGTCCCTGGGCGCTGGACGGCCTCACCTGTGCCTTCCCCAGGGGCGCCATCAGCGGGCTGGTGGGGCCCAACGGGGCGGGCAAGACCACGCTGTTCTCGGCGGTCGCTGGCTACCTCCAGCTCCAGGGTGGCGAGATCGACATCCTGGGGGAGGGGTACTTCGACCCCTACCGGCTCAAGGGGCGCTTCGGCATGCTGCCCCAGGACGCCACCCTGGATCTGAGGCTGACGCCGGCCGTCTTCCTCCAGGGCATGGGTCGGCTGCAGGGCCTGACCGTGGACGCCTCGAACCGGGCCGCCGAGCAGGCGCTCGAAGAGGTGAACCTGACCGATCGTGCCGCGGACCGCGTGGCTTCGCTCTCCCACGGCATGCGGCGCCGGCTCTCGGTCGCCTCCGCCCTGCTCGGGGACCCGGAGCTCATCCTGCTCGACGAGCCGACGGCGGGCCTCGATCCCAAGGAGGCGAGCCGGCTGCGGGAGCTGCTGATCTCCCACCGCGGCGAGGCCTCGATGATCGTCTCCAGCCACAACCTCGCCGAGCTGGAGCGCATCTGCGACCACGTGGTGCTCATCGAGGCCGGCCGCTGCCTCGGGGAGGGCACGGTCCAGGAGCTGACCGCCCGGGACAGCCAGGTCACCTGGACCCTGGGGCCCGGCGACGTGCCCCTGGAGGTCCTGCACGAGCGCCTGCCCGAGCACCACTTCGGCCTCGAAGGACGGGTCCTGACCCACCGCGCTCCCAGCGCCTCGGAGCTCGACGCGGCCTCCATCGTGATCGCCGCCGTGCTCAGCGAAGCCCACGTCGCCATCCGCGCGGTCCGCCGCGGCCGCACCCTCGAGGACAGCTACCTGGAGAGGACCCGATGACCCGCGTGCTGCGCTGGGGCCGCTCGGCCTACGAGACCTCCCTCGACCTCGACGGAGAGGAGCAGGCGCTCTCCGGGCTCGGCTGCACCGTGGCCCGCCACGAGGGTCCAGGGCCCGACGTCGCGGAGGTCGAGGTGCTGGTGGTCTGCAGCAAGGTGCCCGTCGGGGAGAGCCTGTTCGCCCGGGCGCCTCGGCTGGGGCTCGTGGTCACCACCACCTCCGGCTACGACCACATCGACCTGGCGGCGGCCGAGGCCCGTGGTCTCGTGGTCAGCCGCTGCCCGCTGGCCCGGCGGGATGCGGTGGTCGACACGTCGCTGGCGATGGGGCTGGCGCTCTTGCGGGACCTGCCGGATCTGCAGCGGGCGGCGGAGGCGGGTGTGTGGGCCCGGGGCTCGCTCCCGGGCCGGGCGATGGGGCTGGTGCGGGGCCTGGACGTCGGCGTCATCGGCTACGGCGTCATCGGACGCCGCGCCACCGAGGCCTGGCGCAGCCTCGGCGCCAAGGTGCGCTGGCACGACCCGGCTGTCAGCGGCTCGCTGCCCCTGGCGGATCTGTTCGAGCTCTCCCGGCTGGTCACGCTGCACTGCTCGCTGACCCCCACCAGCGAGCGCATCCTCGACGCGGCGGCCTTCGGCGCCATGGCGCCGGGCTCGATCGTGATCAACACCGCCCGCGGCCGCTGCGTGGACCTGGACGCCCTGGTGGCGACGGACCACCTCGGCGGCGTGGGGCTCGACGTCTTCCCCGTCGAGCCTGTGCCGGACCTGGCGGCGCTCGCGGCCCGACCCCGCACCCTGCTCAGCCCCCACGCCTCGGGCTACCACCCGGGCCTCGGTGCGGCGATCGCGCTGGAGGTGGAGGGCGCCGTGGAGGCGTGGCTGGAGGGGGGGGCGGTGCCGCACCGGGTGGGTGGGGGAGGGGGGTGAGGCCGGATGGCCTACCGCACCAGCCCCCGCTCCGCCGTCTCCACCAGCTCCCCCACCGGGTCCAGCACGACCTGGGCCACCCGCGCCAGCACCCGGTGGCGCCGCCCGTCCAGCCAGTGCCACGCCAGCCAGCGCGCTTCGCCCAGCAGCCAGCCGCCGACGGGGGTCCACGCCAGATCCCAGGCCGACGGCGTCTCGTTCCAGCCCTCCACGGCGTACTCCCACAGCGTGGAGTGCACGACCCCGGCGACAGCGGCCTGCAGCCGGCCAAAGCCGTGGCGTCGCATGCGCACGTGGATCTCCGAGCCCTGGAGCGCGTGACCGACCACGTTGGTGGTCCAGGCGTCGCCATCGGCCTGCAGCCAGCCCAGCGCACCGCCGCCGCCCAGGCCGTCGGGGTCCCACGCCGGAGCGCGCCCGAAGTTCGACGTGAACTTGGCCCACGACGGCGTGAGCGAGTTGCCGTGGTCCTGCCAGTTCGGCGGCTCGGACACCACCAGGACGGCGTACTGGGCCGCCCACTGGACGGTGCCGTAGGCCGAGACCTCGGCGAGCCTCTGCGGGGCGGGCGGCTCCGGGAGCGGAAGCTCGACCGTCAGATCGGGGTCGGCGAAGGCGAGCGGAAGCCAGAGCATCAACGGCATGCCGGCCTGTTGTGCAGGGGCCGTGCCAGGACCGCCGTCGTTCGACGGGGCTCCAGGACCCCGGGTCGGGACCCCTCGAGTGCGAAGTCCGGGTGGCAGCGAAGGCGCTCGGACTACGCGGTCGTCAGCCCCGCCACGTGGGCGTCCAGCGCCTCCAGCTCCTCGGTGAACGGCGCCTGCACGGCGGGGAAGCGGAAGCCGGTCTTGGGGTCCAGGTCGAAGGCCGTCACCCGGAAGCTGATCGCGAAGCGCTCCCGCTTCCACTGGGCCCGACAGAGCAGGGTGACGAAGCGCCGGATGTCGGCGGCGAAGGCGGCCGGCTGACCGCTGTAGTGGCTCTGAAGCTCCGGCCACAGCACCTCGAAGAGCGCCACCGGGTCGCGACCGTTCTGCACGAACTCGAACATCAGCCGATCGAGGATCGCGAAGGGCATCAGGTCGTCCTCGTCGGTCTGGTTGCGGTCGGCGGGACGGAGCTCTGCGGTGGGGGCCAGCGCCAGGGCCGGGATCAGGGCATCGAGGGCGTGGAAGCGCCGGGCCCAGTCCAGCCAGGTGGTCACCAGGCTCTTGGGCACGTCGGCGATCGGCGCCAGGCCACCGGAGGTGTCGCCGTCCATCGTGGCGTAGCCCACCGCGGCCTCGGACTTGTTCGAGGTGGTCAACAGCAGCGCCCGGCGCAGGTTGGCGAGCATCCAGATCTGCACCCCGCGCACCCGCGCCTGGACGTTCTGCAGCGCCAGGTCGTGGACCGGGTCCTCCCAGCTCAGGGGGCCCCCCTCGAGCTGCTCGGCGAGGGCGGTGTGGGCCTCGAGCGCCGGTTGCACGTCCAGCTCGTGCCAGGTCGCCCCCAGGGTCTCGGCCAGGCTGCGGGCGGCGTGCCGGGTGGCTTCGCCGGAGTGCTCGGTGCTCAGGTACGCCATCGCCAGCTTCTCGGCGGACTGCTCCAGGCGGCCGTCCCAGGCCAGCATCCGGTGGACCAGGGTGGCGACCATCGCCGAGTCCCGGCCCCCGGAGAGCGCGACCACGACCCCCGGCACGCCGGTCTTGGCCAGGTAGTCCCGCAGGCCCAGGCACAGCGCCAGCTCCAGCTCCAGGTGGGGCAGGTCGGTCCGGGCCACCGCCCCGACCTCGGGCTCGACCCAGTCCAGGCTCGGATCCACCGAAGCCGGGCGGGTCTGGAGCCAGTAGGCCGGGTCCGCCGGAGCCGGCTCGGTGCTGCCCCACTCCCCGGGCAGCTCCACCAGGGCCGGCTGCGGACCGTAGTCGCCGTCGTGCAGCCGCCGGACCTGCTGGCGCCAGGACCCGAGCTCGCGACGGGCCCGCTGCAGGACCTGGAGGTCGACCACGCGGTCGACGAGGTCCCAGTCCTCCCGGAAGAGGAAGCGGCGTCCCTCGGCGAGCACCTTGCCGTCCGCCGCCACCAGGACACCGCCGTCGAAGATGAGCCGGGTGGCGTCGCAGCCGAGCAGGGAGCTGTAGAGGTAGAGGCACTTGTCCTCGCGGCTGACCTGCTCCACCAGGTTCCGGCGCATCCGGTGCTTGCCGATCGTGAACCAGGAGGCGGAGGGATTGCAGAGGATCTCGGCTCCGGCGAGCGCATAGACCGAGCCCGGTCGGATGCCGAGCCAGCCGTCTTCGCAGATCTCCACGGCGAAGCGACCCAGGCCCCGGGCCGAGAACAGCAGCGTGCCCATCGGGCAGCGCTCGCCGTCGGGCGTCTGGAATTCGTCCACTCGCCCGTGGGGCCAGCCCTGGTACCAGCGGCTCTCGTACTCCACGTCACCGGTCGCCAGGTTCTCCTTGGCGACCAGGCCCGCGAGCTGACCGTCGGCCAGCACCGCCATGGCGTTGTAGAGCACCCCGTCGTGGGAGACGGGCAGCCCCACCATCGCCACCAGGCCCGCTGTCTTCTCCTGGACCTCCCGCAGGACCCGCCAGGCGTTGTCCAGGGTGCCTCGACGATGCAGCCGGTCACCGAGGCTGTAGCCGGACACGCAGCCCTCGGGCAGGACCACCAGCGACACGCCCCGCCGCCGGGCCTCCGAGAGCACCTCGACGATGCGGCGACGGTTGCCGCGCCAGTCCCCGACGGTCTGGTTGAGGCTGGCGGAGGCGACGTGGACGGGGCTGCTCACGACCTCAGTGTCCCAGATGCGACAGCAGGATGGAGACGCCTTCGGCGAAGCCGTGCCCGCCCGGCGCCGAGGTGATGTACGCCGGGTGGTGGCTCATGCGGGGCAGGAAGTCGACGACGTTGGCCACGCCGATCGACAGGGGGAAGGCCCGGAACAGGGGCTCGTCGTTGGCGCTGTCGCCGAAGAAGGCGTAGCGACCGACCTCGGTGTCCAGGTCTTCGTCCCACAGCTCCCGGAGCAGCCGGCGGATGCCGGTGAGCTTGTCGAAGGCGCCGTACCAGCCGTTGACGTGGATGCTCGAGACCTTGCAGGTCGCGCCGCCGGCTTCGAAGGCCGCCACGACGGCGTCGATGCCCACGTCGCCGAGGTGCGGCACGTCCTCGCAGAAGTCGACGGCCAGGTCCAGCTCCCGGTAGGGCTGGTCCGAGGCCAGGGCCGACCCGGGGACCGCGGCCAGGATGCGGTGGCCGAGCGCGGTCAGCCGCTCGCGGTTGGCGCGGCGGGTCTCGGCGTCCTGGAGGAAGCGCCGCTGGAGCCTCCCGTCGGCCATCCAGAACCACAGCCCGCCGTTCTCGCCGACCACGCCGTCCACCGGCCACATGCGGGCGATGTGGTCCACCCAGCCCCCTGGGCGACCCGTGATCGGCACCACCCGCAGCCCGGCGGCCTGGAGGCGAGCCAGGGCGGCGAAGGCCTCCGGCACCAGGCGACCCTCGTGGGTGAGGGTGTCGTCGATGTCGCAGAACACCCCCTTGAGGCCCGTCACCGCCGTGGCGGGGGCCTCCGAGAGCGGGCGGGGGGGCCGGGGAGCTATTCGACCGTCCAGGTGTTGGTGGCGGAGTAGATGTCCGCCAGGGTCTGGCCCGGCCGGATCTCCTCGGCCTGGCGGAGCTGGGCCTGGAAGGCGCCGTCGTAGGTGGGGCGGTCCTCCTGGTAGAGCACGCCCATCGGGACCGGGAAGTCCGGGTAGTCGAGCTGGACCAGCATGCCGGCGAGCACCTTGTTGTGCTGGTCGTGGACCAGGCAGTCCTCGGCGGTGAGCCCGCTGCCCTCGGCCAGGCTGATGACCTCCAGGCGCGTCCCGACGAAGCGCAGGCCCTTGGGGTCGTCCTTGGAGCCGAAGGTCATCGGCTCACCGTGGGTCAGGAACAACACGGTCTCGTCCTTGACCTTGCGGTTGACCACCTTGTCGAAGGCGCCGTCGTTGAAGATGTTGCAGTTCTGGTAGATCTCGACGAACGCCGTCCCGGTGTGCTCGTGGGCGGCCAGGAGCATCGCCCGCAGGTCCTTGGGGAAGGTGTCCACGCTGCGGGCGAGGAAGGTCCCGCCGGCTCCGAGCGCGATCTGGAGCGGCTGGAAGGGGGAGTCGATCGAGCCGAGCGGCGACGACTTGGTCCGCTTGCCGACCTCGGAGGTGGGGCTGTACTGGCCCTTGGTCAGGCCGTAGATCCGGTTGTTGAACAGCAGGATCTGGATGTCGACGTTGCGCCGCAGGGCGTGGATGATGTGGTTTCCGCCGATCGAGAGGCCGTCGCCGTCGCCGGTGACCACCCACACGCTCAGATCCGGGCGGGTGGCCTTCAGCCCCGAAGCGATGGCGGGCGCCCGGCCGTGGATGCTGTGGAAGCCGTAGGTGTCCATGTAGTAGGGGAAGCGGCTCGAGCAGCCGATCCCGCTGACGACGGCGAAGCTCTCCTTGGGCAGCCCGAGCTTGGAGAAGGTGGTCTGGACCTGGCTCAGGATCGAGTAGTCCCCACAGCCGGGACACCACCGGATCACCTGGTCGGACATGAAGTCCTTCTTCACGTACTGCACGGTCTGCTCTTCGATGTTGGGGTCGGGCATGGTCCTACCGGGCGTCCTGGTGCTGTTCGATGGCGGTCAGGATCTCCTGGACCTTGAAGGGATGGCCCGTGACCTTGGGCAGGCTGATGGGCTGCGCCAGGTAGGTGGAGCGGAGCAGCGTGGCGAGCTGGCCCATGTTCATCTCGGGGACGAGGACCCGGTCGTAGGACTCCAGCAGCTCGCCGAGGTTTCGCGGGAAGGGGTTGAGGTGGCGGAGGTGGACGTGGGCGACGTCCCAGCCCCGCGCCAGGGCGGCGATCACCGCCTGGCGGATCGAGCCATAGGTCGAGCCCCAGCCGAGCACCAGGGTTCCCGTCTCGGAGCCGAAGGGCTCCAGCAGCGGGATGTGGTCCGCGATGCGGTCGACCTTCTCCTGGCGCAGCTCGGTCATCCGCTGGTGGTTGGCCGCGTCGTAGCTGACGTGTCCGCTGCGGTCCTGCTTCTCCAGGCCACCGACCCGGTGCTCCAGCCCCGGCGTGCCGGGCAGGGCCCAGGTCCGGGCCAGGGTCTCGGGATCCCGCGCGTAGGGGAGGTAGTCCCCGTCCTCGTTGTTCGTCTCGGTGACGATCCGGTGGGTGATCGGTGGGATGGAGTCCGGATCGGGGATCCGCCACGGTTCTGCGCCGTTGGCGAGGTAGCCGTCCGTCAGCAGCACCACCGGGACCATGTGCTCCAGGGCGATGCGGGCGGCCTCCAGGGCGGCGTCGAAGCCGTCCGACGGCGTGCTCGCGGCGACGATGGGCAGCGGGGCTTCGCCGTTGCGGCCGTACATCGTGAAGAGCAGGTCCGACTGCTCGGTCTTGGTGGGCAGGCCGGTGGAGGGTCCGCCCCGCTGGGCGTTCACGATGACCAGCGGCAGCTCGATCATCAGCGCCAGGCCGATCGCCTCGCTCTTGAGCGCCAGACCGGGGCCGGAGGTGGTGGTCAGGGCCAGGCTGCCTCCGTAGGCGGCGCCGATGGCCATGCAGACCGCGGCGATCTCGTCCTCGGCCTGGAAGGTGCTCACGCCGACGTGCTTGTAGCGGGACAGCACGTGGAGCATGTCCGAGGCCGGGGTGATCGGGTAGCTGCCGAGGAAGACGGGAAGTCCGGACTTCTGGCCTGCGGTCACCAGCCCCAGCGCCACGGCCTCGGAGCCGGTGATGTTGCGGTAGAGACCGGGCGGGAGCGCGGCCGGCTTGACGTCGTAGGTCTCGTGGTGGATCTCGGCGGTGATCGCGTAGTTGTAGCCGGCCTGGAGCGCTGCCAGGTTGGCGTCGAGGTACTTGCCCTTGAACTTGCTCCGGATCCAGTCTCGGGTGGCCTCCAGCGAGCGGTTGAACATCCAGTAGGTCAGCCCGAGCGCGAAGAAGTTCTTGCAGCGATCGGACTCCTTGGCGTTGAGCCCGTGGGGCTTGACGGCCTCCTTGACGAGGGTGCTCAGCGGGACCTCGATGGTGCGGTAGCCCTCGAGGGTGCCGTCCTCGAGGGGACTGGAGGTGAGATCGGCCTTGGTCAGCTCCCGCTCGATGAACTTGTCGGTGTTGACGATGCAGATGCCGCCGGGCTCGAGATCGACGATGTTCTTGACCAGGGCCGCCGGGTTCATCGCCACCAGCACGCCGGGCGCGTCGCCAGGCGTGTAGATGTCCTGGCTGGAGAAGTGGAGCTGGAAGCCCGAGACTCCGGCGCGGGTCCCGGCGGGTGCCCGGATCTCGGCCGGGAAGTCGGGAAAGGTGGCGAGGTCGTTGCCCGCCAGCGCCGCGGTGTTGGTGAACTGTGTGCCGGTGAGCTGCATGCCATCGCCGGAGTCGCCAGCGAAGCGGATGACCACGCTGTCTCGGGGCTGGACGGGAGTCTGCATCGTCTCTCTGGGGGTGAGGTCGGGGGCGCACGGCTTAACATGGGGGCGCACGCTGGCGGATTCCGCGCCGGCTGCCGAGCACGAGGGGTCCTGTGCGCTACCGCCTGCTGGAGTGGCTGGCCTGTCCGGCCTGCCGACACGAGAACCTGGAGCTGGAGACCGTCCGCACCGAAGAGCTGGCGACCTACCACGCCTCCCACGGTGCGGCAGAGCGCGAGCAGCCGGGTCTCGACCACGACCGCCGCAAGCTCGTGGACATCCAGGAGGGTGCGCTGCACTGTCCCCAGTGCCAGGGCGTCTACCCGATCGTCGATGGCATTCCCCGGATGCTGCTCGAGGGAGCCGACACCGGCCCCGCCTCCGGGCACCGCTGGACCCGCTTCGACGGCCGGGAGCCGGAGTACGAGAAGAACTTCACCGACATGGTGCTGCCGATGACGCCGCGGGACTACCTCGGCATCACCGTGCTCGACGCCGGCTGTGGCTATGGCCGCACGGCCTTCTTCGCCGCCCGCTACGGGGCCGAGGTGGTGGCCCTGGACCTCAGCCCGGACGCGGTCGCCTCGGCGCGGGACAACTGCGCTTCGATGCCGCGCGTCCACGTGGTCCAGGGCGATCTCTACGACCCCCCGCTCAAGGCCAACGGCTTCGACCTCGTGAGCTGCCTCGGCGTGCTCCACCACCTGGAGCGCCCGCGGGAGGCCTTCGAGCTGCTGGCGCGCCGCGTGCGGTCCGGGGGCAGCCTCCAGACCTGGGTCTACGGCCCCCGCGCCGGCACCGTTGCAGCCGCGACGCGTGCGCTGCGCGGCGCGGCGACCACCATGGACGACGAGACCCTGCACGGCGTCTCCCGGGGCATCTCCTCGGCGCTGCGCCTCTTCTCCCACACCCCGACCCGGCTGCTCCACCACACGCCGGTCTTCAAGGACCTCGTGACCCACCTCCCGGCCCACGACCACCACAAGTGGCCCTTCGACGTGGTGGTGGCCGACGTCTTCGATCGGCTGCGGGTGCCCGTGACCCACTACATGACCGGCGAGGAGCTGGAGCGCTGGTACGCCGACCAGGGCTTCGCCGACATCCAGGTGAGCCGGCGGGTACGCAACACGGAGAGCTTCCGGGGGCTGGGGGTCCGGCGCTGAGCGCGCTGTCAGCCGTTGCCCCCCCGACGACGTCGCAGCGCCACCATGCGTCGCCGGACGTGGTCGTCTCGGTCGGCGTTGGCCTCCTCGATGGACCGGAACCGCCAGACGCCGGGACGGGGCTCCACCCCGGCCAGCTCGGAGCTGCGCCTCCACAGGGAGCTGATGCGCTGGAGCAGCTCCGGGTCGTCCGCGGAGGTCCACAGGTCCTCCCGCGCTTCGTCCAGGTCTCGAAACCGACGCAGGCTCATGCCTCGTCCTCCGGGAGATCGAAGGCCCGGGCCAGGGCCTGGGCGTCTGCATGGTCGATGGGGCGCACCGTCCCGCGCTTCATGCGGAAGAGGGTCGTCGGAGTGGCGAGCCGGATCACGGTCCCGTCGTGCTCGACGGACTCGGCCTCCAGGTCGTCGTAGCGCCAGGCCGTTCCCAGACGAGTGAGCAGGTCGACGACGAAGTCCTCGTCGGGGGGGCCATAGCGGACGGTGGGGTAGTCGCCGCAGAGATCCTCGGCTGTCACCTCGTCCAGGGCCGGGTCGTCCCAGACCGACCGGAGCGCCGAGCGCACCCGCTCGATGTTCTCCGGTTCCGGCCGCAGGAACAGGTCGACGTCCTCGGTCGCTCGCACCAGGCCGTGGAGGTTGACCGCCACCCCGCCCACGAGGACGTACTCGACCCGGTGGTCGTGGAGGGCGCGAAAGAGGGCCAACAGGCGATCGAGGTCCACGGTGTCAGTCTACCCGCAGGCCTGGGGTGGGAGGCCTGAGCGCCCCACTCAGAACTTCGCCGTCCCCTGGACCGCCACGAACGGCGGTAGCACGCCGAAGGACTGGTCCTTGACGTAGGGCTGTACCAGCAGCAGCACACTGCGGTTGCCGCCCTGGGCGTTCACCACCGCCATCGGGCCTGCGCGCCACAGGGCGTCCTCGCTCGCCTGGGCCCTTCGATAGGTGCTCATCGCGCCGATCATCACGTCGTCGATCCGATCGCTGGCCAGCTCCTTCTGGTAGAGCGCCACGGTGGTCTGCTGGAAGACGCGATCCTGGTCGATGTCCAGCAGGAGCTGGTACTCGGGGTCGAACCACCAGGAGCCCTGCACCGTGCTGTCGGGGACCTGCCGGATCCGGGCCCGGTCGAAGACGGCGGCCACGATCACGGGGCCGACCTTGGCTCGCACGATCGCCGTGCCCGTGATGCGCTCGTCGTGGCCCGTGCCCTTGGGCCGCAGGTCGCGGTGCTCGTCCAGGTAGGCGTCCGTCGGGCTCTCGAACCCGATCACGGTCTTGAAGGCCCCCCAGTACCAGGTGGTCTCCGACCTCAGCCGGAAGACGAGCATCGCCATCGGCGAGAACTCGAGCTGCAGGCCGCCCCGCAGGTAGTCCGGGGTGGCCGTGAGCAGCACGTCGCCGCGCACGTAGACGTCGCCCAGCAGCGTGCTCTCCGGATCGGCGTAGAGCGTGTGCTTGACGCCCCCCTGGTTCCGGAGCTGGAGCCCCGACTCCCAGCCGGCGACGGCCAGGGCGGTGGTGAGGACGGGCTCGGCGGCCAGGCTGGCGCCGAGCAGGGCGGTGAGCAGCACTTCTTCCCTCCCAGAGGTGCCGGCCATTCAAGAACAGGCGGGCGCGGCGGTCAACCGCTCAGAAGCGCGCCCTCAGCATCGCGTTGAAGCCCAGGGCCCGGAGCTTCTCCTCATCCTCGAGGACCCGGATGGTCCCGGCGCCTCCGTCGGAGACGACGCGGGACTGGTTGTAGTCCTGGGTGTAGAGCAGCTCGCCGACGAGCACCACCGAGGGGCTGACGTCGAGCTGGGCGCCGAGGACGGCCCCGAGGATGTTCAGCGCGTCCTGGCCCTCGGGCACGCCCTCCTTGTCCCGGGAGGTGTACTGGATGAAGGTCCCGGCGTCGGTGGTGTAGGAGGCTGGCTGCATCAGGCCGACGCCGAAGAAGGGCGCGAAGTGCGCCTTCTGGAACCAGTGGCTGACCATGAACCGACCGTAGAGCTGGGACTTGGTGTCGATCGAGTCGGGGATGCCCCAGCCCGAGGTGAAGCCCGGGATGTCGAAGAGGATGTAGGCCAGGTCCTTGTAGACGAGGTCGACGCCGAACGAGGTGTTGTTGAGCACCACGACGGTCTGCACGTCGCCGGCCAGCGCGCTCTGCCAGGCCAGGGCGGTGGAGCCGTCGGCGTTCGGGTCCAGGAGCTGCTGACTCAGGCGGTTGACCTCGGCCTGGACCAGCAGGCCGAAGCCGTCCAGCGTGCGGTGGGAGATGTAGCTGTCCCGGAGGAACTCCGGGGTGTTGCGGTAGAGCCGCAGCTCGGCGGACTGGATGAAGCGCAGGGCCGTGGTGCTGCGGAAGGCCACCTGGCCGCTGAGCCCGTAGGCGTGGATGAGCTGGCCGTAGAGGGGGTCGTTGGCGTCGGGCAGGTTCTCGAGCTGGCCCTGCTGGAAGTAGCCGAGCCCCGCTTCGAGGCGGAGGCGCTCCGCCACTTCGATGCCGCCGCCGCCCAGCACGGTGTAGTAGGCGTTGTTGCGGTCGCCGTCCCAGTCCTCGGTGACCCGCTTGGAGATGGCGGTCTTGGCGCCGCCGAAGAGGTAGTTGCCCCCCTTCTGCCACTGCAGCCGCACGCCGGGCATGGCGCCGACGTCCCGCGCCATGATCTCCTTGCCCCCGTAGGAGAGGTCGTAGGAGTAGCCGAGGCGGAAGCGGCTGGCGTCGATGGCGTAGCCGGTGACCGAGAAGCTGTGGTCCTCGCCCGCCAGCTCGCGCACGACGCGTATATACGAGCCGTCGTCCTCGACGTCGACCCCGTCGCTGGTCTCGTCGGGGTCGAGGTAGGGGGTGAACTGGATGACGACCGCCGCTTCGGTCCACCACTTGTCGAAGTAGCCGTCGTCCTGGTGGTAGAGCACCAGGTGGGACTGGCTGATGTCGTCGGTGTAGCGACCCTCGTAGTTCTCGAAGAAGGTCTGGTTGCCCCGCTTCACGAAGTTGGGACCCGGCGAGAAGTGCTCGGGCCCTGCGCGCACGTTGGTGTCCTCGAGCGCGGTCGTGACCCAGGTGTCGATGAAGTCCGAGACCTGGCGGCGCTCGTTGGAGCTCTCGGACCGCTCCTCGCGCTCGGAGGTCCCGTTGAGCGCGGCCTCGAAGGCGATGCCGTCGGGCACGTGCTCGTCGGCGGGTGCCTCCTCCTCGGTGCTCGGGGCCTCCTCTTCGGCCGGGGCCTCCTCCTCCTGGGCGGGCACCTCTTCAGGGGCCTCGGCCTCCGGCGGAGCCGGCGCCTCGTCGTCCTGAGCCAACCCCACTCCCAGCACGCACCACAGGCCAAGCAGCGTCATCGGACCGTCCTCTCCTCTCGAGGGTCCTTCCGGGGTGCCGGGCGATGGGGCCCGGCGCCGGTGCCTTCGAGCTCGAATGCGATGGGGAGGTCCTCGACGCTGCGGATCAGGAGGATCCACTTGTCGAAGACCTGGAAGAGCATGCCCGTCACCGAGGTCAGGGCCTCGCCGGCGTGCTCGGTGGGGTCGAAGGACGGCACGGCGATGGTGCTGTCCGCGTAGAAGACACAGCTTCCGCCGCCCTGGCCGAAGGCCACGGGCCACTGGCCGTAGTCGATGTAGTCGTCGTAGTCCTGGGTGCCGGGCGTGAAGCTGGAGGGCAGCCACACGTCCTCGAGGCGGACCAGGGCGGACTCGTAGGCCTCCAGGGCGTCGTCGTCGCCACAGAGGGCCTCGGTCAGCTCGACGGCCTCGGGCACCGCCACCGGCTCTTCGTCCCCGACGGTGTAGTGGGGGAAGCTGAGCTGGGTCGTGCCCAGGTAGTCCTGGTCGCTGCCGTTGAGCGAGGTGATGCGCTGGCCGAGCTCGACCCAGGGATTGGGGGCGCTGAAGGTGTAGACGAACATCGCGTTGTAGGCCGCGACACCGTCGTCCAGGTCGGCGACCCAGTACCCGTTGGTGCCCACGCTCGTGACCCGCAGGTCCCGGTCTGCCGAGCGGACCTCGGCGAATTCCCCCGCGAGCTGGTTGGTCGTGGGGTCGTCGATGATGTTGATCTCGGCGATGGTCGGGAGCTCGATCCAGATCGGCTCGGAGACCCCGGTGGCGTAGGTGGGCTCGCGCTCGGTGGTCCCGGGCCGGTCCCCCTCGTCGCTGAACCAGATCCGCGTCGGTCCGTACGCGGCCTCGAAGGTGACCTCACCTTCGTAGACGCCGTCCACCACCGTCACCAGGTTGGTGGTCTGCTCCAGGCGCCCGGGTCGCACGTCCACCGTGAGCTCGCCGTTGAAGGCATATGGTTCACCCTCGCGGTCCTCGGTCGTGACCTTCACGGACCAGGTCCGAGCGTCCGAGGAGAAGGCCAGCGGGGACTCCCGGGTCCCCGCCTCGCCGGCGGTGATCTCCACCCGGACGAAGGAGGGTTCGGGGTGCTGCGGCGCCAGCACGTAGTCACTGCAGGACAGCAGGATGAGCACCAGCATCAGAACACCGTCTGGATGCGGCCGTCCTCGAGGGCGACGCCGTTGACCTCGTCGGGCAGCGAGGCGTGGTTGGTGAAGGTCGCCCGCACGACGTCGCGGATCTCGATGCCGGTGTCGAACTGGGTCGTGTTGCGCTCGAGCATCGAGAAGCCCGAGCCGCCGTGGGCGACGTAGTTGTTGGTCGCCATCTCGTAGGTCCCGTCGGGGTCCATCGGGAAGCCGTTGATGACGATGTCCCGGGCCACGCCCTCGCGGCAGTCCATCGTGAACTCGATGCCCGCCACCTGGATCTGGGACTGGCAGCCGCGGTCGGTGGAGCGGGAGGTGGCGTAGTCCAGCAGCTCCTGGACCTCGCGGCCGCTCAAGAACATCGTGGTGATGGTGTTGTCGAAGGGGAAGGAGTTGTAGAGATCGTCCAGCGTGATCTCCCACTCGCAGCCCGCCGGCTCCCCGGGGCCCGTGCAGTCCACGTCGTCGGTGCCGATGTCGGCGCGGATGCCCAGGGTGTTGTTCATCGCGATCTCGGTCTCCACGCCGGGCCAGGAGCGGATGGCCTCGGCGGTGAAGTTGCCGAGCATCGAGTCGCCGCCGCTGGTGCCGTAGCGGGTGAGCTTGCGCCAGGCGCGACCGAGGACCTGGGAGGTGTCGTAGGACTGCTCGAGGTGGTCCTCGTACTCCTCGAGGATCTCCAGGGTCGACGGGTCCTGGGGCACCAGCTTGTCGATCGGGAAGAGCGTGTAGCTGTGGGAGACGACCGGGTTGTGGACCCGCCGGGTCTCGCCGGAGTCCTCGGTGACGGTGAGCTCCTCGCCCACCCGGATGACGAGGTCCAGCCGGCCGATGAACTTGGCGAAGGCACCGCTGTGGACCACCGGCACCCGCTTGCCGCCCGCGTGCTCGTTGGTCACCACCAGCGGCGGATCGATGGCGACGTGGTGGTGGCCACCGATGAAGACGTCGATCTCCTCGAACTCCGCGGCGTTCTCCAGGTCGTCGTCGAGGCCCATGTGGCTGACGGCGATGATGAGGTCGGCCCCGGCGGCCCGCAGGTGCGCGGCTTCGTTCTCGATCACCTCCGCGTGGTGGATGACCTCGACGCCGAGGGAGTTGTCCTCGTCGTAGATCGAGTTCAGCGAGCTGAGGTTGGCCAGCCCGATCACCCCGACGCGCAGCCCGTCGAGGGTGTAGAGCACCGAGGGCAGCACGATCTCCTCCAGCTCCGTCGCCCAGGGGGCCGTGGCCTGCTCGAAGTCGTAGTTCCCGGCGAGGAGGTGGAAGCCCGCCCAGGCCCCGGCATGGGTGGCCAGGTTGTGGGCCCCGGCGTCGAACTCGTGGTTGCCGACCACGGCGGCGTCGAGCCCGGCCTCGGTCAGCGTGCGCATCTCCGCTTCGCCGAAGAACTCGTTGAAGATGATCGCCCCCTGGAAGCAGTCGCCGCTGTCCAGGTGCAGGGACCGGCCCGCCTGGGCCCGCTCCCGCTTGAGGATGTAGGCGATCTCCGGGATGCCCCCGTAGGGTCCGAAGTCGTCGGCCAGGCCGAGCAGGTTGTCGGTGTAGCTGGGGTCGAACTGGTACTCGAGCAGGCGCGAGTGCAGATCGGAGGTGTGCATGATCGTCAGGCGCACGTCCTGGCCGGACAGGGCGGGATCGTCCCAGGAGGGCCCGCCGGTGCAGGCGATGACGGCCAGCAGAATCGGGGTCACTCGCCCGGCCTCCGGGTCCTGCGGGGCTGGGCGCCTAACGGGATCGCGCCGTCAGGGCACGCCGACGACGTCGTCCCGGCGTCCAGGGTCGACTTGCGTTAACAGCGCAGGTCTCCTTCCCACCGAGTTCCTCACCCGGTGCGCCAACCCGAGAGGCCCCACCGATGAAGCTGGCAGGTCACCTCCTCAGGGCCGCTGGAGCCCTCCTCCTCGTGGCGACCGGCCTCGCGCTGTCCCCCGACGTCCAGGCGAGCGCCTGGGAGTCGAAGACGATGCAGGACTACTGGTCCAGCCGCGAAGTCGAGCGTCCTCTCAACATGGGCAAGGGCTGGTTCGAAGCCGAAGCCGGCATCGATGCCAAGCGGTCCACCGGGTACTGGGGATCCGAGGGCGAGCGGCTCGACTTCGAGCACGCCACCTGGCTCTACACCACCGAGTACCTGGCGATCCGCTACGGCCTGATGCGTCGCGTGGAGATGTACGGGAAGCTGCCCTTCCACTACATGCGGCTCACCAACGACCTCTACGGCACCGACACCAAGGCGACCCACCTCGGGGATCCCCGGGTCGGCGCCATCTGGGACCTCTACCGGGCGCGGTCGCCGCTGACCTCGGTGGTGGCGATCCTGGAGCTCAAGTTCCCGGCCGGCAACGAGAGCGTCGGCTCCTACATCGGCGGCCCGAGCACCCTGTCCGACTTCGTGACCACCACGGGCACCACCGACATGTTGGTCGCCCTGGCGGCCAAGACCCAGCTCGGCCCCGTCGCGGTCGGCGGACGGGTCGGCTACGTCCACTACTTCAGCGGTCTGGCCATGTGGGTGGTCGAGACCACCGAGAACCAGTTCGCCGGTCGCTTCAAGCCCGGTGACCAGGTCTTCCTGGAGGGCACGCTCACCGCGCAGGGTGGACCGGTGGCCGTGCTCGTGACCCCGCGCCTGGAGGCCCACGGGCCGGCCCAGGCGGGCACCAGCAGCGGGGGCCTGTTCCCCGACGCCCAGCTCGAGCCCGTGGACGGCTCCGGGGGGTGGTCCTTCGGCCTCCAGACCCAGCTCGTCGCCCACGCCTCCCGCAACGCGGACTTCGTGCTCGGACTCCACATTCCGGTGCGCGGGGAGGACCTGATGTTCTTCCCCCTCGAAGACGTCCACCCCACCCGGGGCCTCACCTGGTCCGCCGCCCTCAAGTTCAGGTACTGAGCCCATGTTGAAGCTGCGTCACGTCGCTGCCGCGGGGGCTGCTGCTGCCCTCTCCCTGGCCTGGTCGCCAGAGGCCGCCGCCGAGAAGTTCGTCTTCCCGTACAACCACCCGGACCTCGACTGGCACACCATCGAGACCGAGCACTTCTTCGTGCACTACCCGGTCTCCAAGGACCAGTCCGAGGACAACCCGCACGCCATCGACCCGGTGTGGTCGGCCCGGAAGATCGCCAAGGTCTCCGAGGAGATGTGGGCGCCGATGTGCGCCCAGTTCAACTACTACCTCAAGGAGAAGATCCACGTCGTCCTGCTGGACCAGTCGGACTACCTCGAGGGCTTCACCATCCCCTCCTGGGACTGGATCGAGATCTCGGCCAACCCCGGTGGCTACTTCTACCGGATGCGCGGGCGCATGGAGTGGTTCTCCGACGTCATGGTCCACGAGTTCGCCCACGTCGTCTCGCTCAAGGCCGAGAGCGCCTGGGGTGAGGGCGCAGGCGGCGTCCTGCTGCGGGGGCTGTACACCGACGGCATCTCCAACACCTCCAGCGGTGTCAACGTCAACCTCGGGTCCTCGGGGCCCTTCTGGTGGACGGAGGGTGGTGCCGAGTACTGGTCGGACAACACCGGCTACAACTGGTGGTCCAGCAGCCGCGACATGAACATCCGCACCACGGTGCTGGAGGACCGGCTGCTGACCTATGACGAGTGGGTCACCCGGATCGAGAAGCGGGACTGGGGCGACGGCGAGCGCGGCTACCAGCAGGGCTACAGCATCGCGCTGTACCTCCGGGAGCGCTTCGGCGACGAGACCTTCGCCCAGTTCGCGCTCGAGTCCCAGAAGGGCTGGCACGGTGACTGGGAGAAGGTCATCGAGGAGGTCCTCGGCATCCCCCTGCGTCAGCTCTACGACGACTGGGTCGCCTACCTCACCGAGAAGTACGACGCCGTCTACGACCGGGTGAAGGCCGAGGGCGAGGTCGCCGGCTACGAGCTCTCCCCGACGCGCCTCCCGTGGGACTACACCGACGCCGACGGCCGCGACGAGTGGCTCGAGGACGAGCCCGGTGACCGGGAGGACGCCAAGGAGGCGACCGGGACCTGGGACCTCGAATTCCGCGTCTCCGACGACGGCAGGTGGTGGGGCGTCAACAGCCGCGCCTCCATCCTGGCCTTCGAGGTCCAGGACGAGGACTACTTCTACCCCTTCAATGGGGGGCGTACCTCGACCGACTCAGAGGCCGCCGAGCGCATGGCTCGCATGACCTGGGGCTACCGCACCAACTTCATGCACGGCTGGGACTTCCTGCCCGGTCGCGACGCCCTCGTGCACACGGGCAACGAGAGCTCGTATGAGGGCTGGCTCGTCAGCGGGTTCGGCGGCAAGCCGGAATTCGACGGCTACGACTGGAAGCAGCTCTGGATCGTGGACATGAACCCCCACGAGACCGAGGAGGAGGGCGAGGTCTTCGAGACCATCGCGCCCGAGAAGGTCATCCGGGACAAGAACCGGCCGCTGCTGCCCGAGCAGGTCACGCCGATCCCCAACACCCTGCGCGGCTCGGACCCGGCGGCTTCGCCCACGCGCGACGAGATCGTCTACTTCGAGTACGGCGACGGCACCCTGAACCTGGTGCGCATCAACCTCGACGGGACCGACAAGACCTACCTCACCGACACCGAAGGTGACCACTGGCTCCAGCGGGCCGACTGGTCCCCGGACGGCGAGCAGATCGTCTTCGCGATCTTCCGGAACTTCCAGCAGGACCTCTACATCATCAACCGGGACGGCACCGGTCTGAAGGCCATCACCTGGGACGGCCACGAGGAGCAGGACGCCTACTGGGCCGCCGACGGCAGCATCTACTTCTCGTCGGACCCCAGCGGCATCTTCAACATCTTCCGCTACGACCTCGACACCGGGAAGATCACACAGCTCACCAACGTGATCGGCGGCGCCCAGTGCCCGGTGCTCACGCCGGAGGGCAACCTCGTCTTCACGATGTTCACGGCCCACGGCTGGAAGATCCACGGCCTGGACAAGGACCAGTTCTTCAACGCCGACGCCACCGACCAGTTCATCACCGACATCCCGACCGAGGAGGTCGAGGCCGTCTTCGCCTTCAGCGAGGACATGTCGATGTTCGAGGAGCTGACCACCCCCTACAAGAGCCGCAAGGCCTTCATGCCGCCGACCGGCGCCCCGATCCTCTCCCTGGAGAACTCCTCGCAGACGGACTGGGACCTCCAGGCGGGCATGTACCTCTACGCCCAGGACCTCGTCGAGGACCACAACCTCTACTTCGAGATGGGCGTCGGCAAGACCACCTACGGCGTGCTGCAGTGGCAGTACCACGGCTGGCACCCCGACTTCTTCCTCATCGCGCGGCACTACCGGGTCAAGTACGACCTCGGCTACCTGACCGACGAGGACGGGGACAACAACACCGTCGACGACAAGGCCGTCTTCGAGATCAAGAACACCCAGATCTACAACCTCGCCGGCGGCGGCCTGACCTACCCGATCAACAACTACCTCTCGGCGGTGCTCTTCGGCGGCATCACCGAGGTGAGCTTCGCCAGCATCAACGACCTGGGCAAGGAGCGCTACCTGCTCCAGGGCTACGGGGTCGTCGGGCTCACCTACAGCAAGGGCATCAGCTACTGGCGCGGCCGCATGAACCCGCGCAACGCCCGCATCGTCGACTTCACCTACCAGCGCGGCTACACCGACGTCGTCTACGAGCCCTACTATGGGGTCATCGCCGACGACGGCGAGAAGCTCGACGCCTACCACTACAACAGCTTCCAGTTCCGCTGGACCGAGCACATCGCGATCCCCGATCTGCTCAACCGCTGGCGGGAGCGGCCCGAGCGGGACCCGACCCTGCAGGTCGACTTCCAGCTCGGCGTCATCGACCGCAACGTCATGTCCTGGGACGAGTTCCGGGCCGGTGGCCGGCACCCCTACTACTACGGCTACAGCCCCCAGGGGAACAGCTTCTTCGCCGGCTACCCGGGGTCCTCGCTCTCCGGCGAGACCATGGCCCTGGTCAACCTCGCCTACCGGTTCCCCGTGCTGACCAAGATGAACAAGAAGGTGGGCCCCGCCTACTTCTACGACATCTACGGCCAGGTCTTCGGCACCGCGGGCAACCTGTGGAGCTACCGTCCGCCGACCGAGGCGGGAACCTACTACACCAACCGCTTCGACGACCGCATCGCCTACGACCCGGAAGACATCCAGCGGGAGGTCCCCTTCGCGGACTACTCCTACAAGAACTCCCCGCAGGAGTGCACCACCCGCGGGACGGGCTGCAACTTCATGCTGTTCGACGTCGGTGCCGAGGTCCGGGTGGGGGCCAGCCTCTTCAACCGCGGTACCTGGGACAGCTTCATCCGGGTCGCCTACGGTCTCAACGACATCCGGGGAACGGGTGGTGACGTCGACGGCGATGGCCTCATCGACGGCTCCGACTCGGCCCTCGGGGACTCCCTGTCCAACGAGGTCGAGCCCGGAAGCCTCCGGGTCTACGTCGGCATCGGCACGGGCTGGTAGGAGCAAGACATGACCCATCGCGCATCCACCCTTCTGCTTCTCCCCGCCTGCCTGCTGGCCTTGTCGGCCTGCGGGCGCCAGACGGAAGACGCCGACGTCAAGTTCGTCGGCGTCGGCAACCACCCCGACGACATCGGGCCGATCCCCGAGGACGCCGGCGGGCTCGTCGAGATCGGCCTGATGGACATGGCCGGTGGCGGCATCCCCTTCGGCATCCTGGGCTTCATCAGCTCCGAGGCCATCGGCCCGCAGATGACCGGCATGGCGCCGCCCTACGAGATCGTCACCGGGACCTCCTTCCTCTTCGACAACCCGGTGCCCTCGCCCGAGGCGCACTTCGGCAGCCTGGGCCTGCCCCCGGAGGTCGAGGACCACTGCTGGACCAACTACGAGCCCTTCTCCTTCCTCACCAGCTCCACGGTCGACGTCGGCTCCGGGCTGAGGGTCGTGTCCAAGGAGTCCGAGGCCGAGTTCGGGTTCGCTCGCACCCCGGCCGTCTACCCGCCGGACCCCCAGGACGTCTTCGTCTACTACTTCAACGTCGAGAGCCACCGGGGTCACACCGACTACGTCTACGCCCCCGGCGACGACGACGACCCCCGCAACATGACCCAGCAGATCCTGCGCCGGAAGAACTTCCCGGCCGGTGAAGAGGTCATCGTCGAGTTCCCCGGCGGCATCCCGCCGCAGGAGGCTCCGGTCAGCTCGATCCCGGCCACCAGCTACGCCGCCGGACCGCCCCCGTCCTTCCGCCTGCCGAACCCGATCGACGAGCTGCTGCTGGAGTGGGAGGGCGTGACCTACGACGGTGAGGGCAATGTGGTCGCCGACGCCGGTAGCCACCAGACCTGCATCCAGTTCCTCGCCAACGAGCCCGAGGGCCTGGCCGACTGTGGCGGCGAGCAGGTCCCGCCCAACGAGGAGGACACCTTCCCGGGCCAGATCTACACCGGACCCTGGGACACCGACGACGGCCAGGTCACCTTCCGCTGGACCCCGGGCGCCGAGGACACCAAGGAGCAGGTCGTCCTGAACGTCCGCTTCCTGCTGCCCCAGGACCCGACCAATCCCTACATGCTCCAGGACAAGGTCACCATCGGCGACGACGCCAACTCCGACGTCCAGGGCTGGTGGAGCGACGACGTGTCCGACGGCAAGGTCACGGGCGACTTCCCCCAGGGCTACCGCGACCCGCTGGCCTGCGAGGGCAACGGCATGGACTACTCCGGTGGTGACTTCACCCAGGTGTTCAACCCCCAGGCCCTCGAGGGCGACGGGGACCCCGTGGCCCACCTCCGGGGTGACCCGAACTCCACGATGGCCGAGGTGAGCTGCCTGCTCGCCGACGACGGCACCTTCGAGCTGACCCTGGACCACCTGGGCGACGCGCTCGCCTACGCCGAGCGCAACGACGGCGCCGGCGGGGTGCTCTTCTTCTTCAGCCGCAAGACGGGGGTCGAGATGCCGATCCCCGCTGTCCGCAACGCCGAGGGCTTCCGGCAGGAGGTCCCCGACCTCCAGGTCCGCGGCTACACCACCAAGGCCGGTCGCTTCTGGCTCGAAGACGACCAGTACACCAGCCACTGGCTCACGAAGTGAGGGCGCGACAGATGACGAACCGCCTGCTCATGCTCCTCGGCGCCGCCACCCTTGTGGCCTGCGCTACCCAGAACGAGGCCTACTTCCAGGGCGAGCCTCCCCACATCCACGGCATCGAGGGCGGCCTCGGTGTCGAACACGGCAACACCGGCGGTGGCCAGGTGACGCTGCTCGGCGAGGGCTTCGGCGACAGCGCCGCCGAGGTGGTGGTGTACTTCGGCAGCGTCAACGCCACCGTCGTCGAGGTCGTGGACGGCGCGCTCGTGGTCGACGTTCCAGCGGGCCCCATCGAGGGCGGCGCGGTCGACGTGCGGGTCGCCACGACGGGCGGCGTCGACGTGGCCGAGGGCCTCTACCTCTACGACGTGGGCGACTTCTACGATCGGCAGGTCGCCTACGTGGTGGCGTCCAACTACTGGATGTCCTGCCTGGGGGGTGCCGACGACTCCTACAACGTCGGCTGCGACACCTTCGCCTATGTCGGCAACTCCGGCACCGACGGCGTCTCCGAGGCCTACAGCTTCGCCTACCCGCGCATCCACTCCACGCACTTCGGCTTCTACGGGGGCACCGACACCTCGGCGGAGTGGGTGGTCGAGGTCCCGGGCCAGTCCACCTACCCGCGAGCGGTCGAGGACCTGCGCCTCAGCCTGGAAGACAGCATCGACGAGAACGGCCTTCCCGAGTTCGCGCTGGTCAACGCCGACTACGACGGCAAGGGCTGGTGCGCCAACATCGAGGACCTCGGGTCCTGGCACTGGGGCGGTGGCGACGGCTACGAGGTCTTCTCCGCGATGGCCGAGCCGGGTCTGATCACCGGTGAGGAGGCCAACAGCGCCGGCCAGTGCGAAGACGACCAGGTCTGGTACGAGGGCGACACCCTTCGGTATTGCGCCACGGCCCAGTTCAGTGGCGACAAGGCCCTGGAGTACCGTGCCGACTGGCCGGTCCCCCAGAGCTTCTTCACCGACTCCGACGGCTACCCCGACACGCCGATGGACGTCGAGCTTCGCATGAAGGGCGCCTTCTCCAGGAGCTTCGAGCTCACGCTGCCCGAGCCCATCCAGCTCCAGGCCACCGAGGGCCTGCCCGAGGTCAACGGCGACGCCGGCTACCTCTGGGGCATCTCGGACTTCGAGGCCTGCTTCGACGACGACGGCGACGCCAACACCACCCTCGACGAGACCGTGGTGAGCTTCTCCTGGGCGCCGTCGGCCGCGGAGATGACCACCGACTCCGACCTCGAGGAGGACGGCGAGAACCCCCAGATCGTGCGGGGCTCCCAGACCTATGTGCGCTTCAACGTCACCCTGGCGTCCCTGAACTGGTTCGGCCTCGAGGGCTTCCCGATCCGGGCGACCATCACCGTGCCCGACACCTACCACTACGACGAGGAGACCGGGCTCTCGACCCTGGAGCTGCCCGCGTGGGTCATGTACCAGTTCCCGACCAACGAGATGACCACCTCGGAGTCCAGCTCCGGGGGTGGCATCGGCGGCGTCGGCGGCGTCGGCGGCGACGAGACCTGGACCTTCGGCGACAGCAGCCGCACCGACTACGGCTACCTCCAGATCGCCATCGAGCGCATCACCGAGTACAGCCTCAACGCCAAGAAGAAGCTGGGCGGTGACGTCATCCTGGCCTACGTCACCGGTGACATGGGCTTCTACGCCTGGACCAACCCGGTGGCCGAGGGCCTCTGCGGCAACTGCCTCGACGAAGACGCCGACGGCTGGGCCGACTACCTCGACCCGGACTGCATCGACGGAGCCGAGGAAGACGGAAGCTTCGACGCCGACTACCCCTGCGCCGACGGTGCCGACAACGACGGCGATGGCCTGATCGACGTCGACGACGACGACTGCGAGAGCGGGGACGGCCGCGAGGGCAACTGCGGCAACGGCCACGACGACGACGGCGACGGCTGGGTCGACGCCGACGACGGCGAGTGCGACGACCCCTTCGGCCAGGAGGACGGCCTCGACGACGGTGACTGGGAGTGCACCGACGGCGCTGACAACGACGGCGACGGCTGGGTCGACAACGAGGACCCGGTCTGCACCAAGGGCACCGACGCCGAGGACGACACCTTCAACGCCGAGTACGAGTGCAACGACGGCGAGGACAACGACGGCCACGGTGACGCCGATGCCGCCGACCCGCACTGCCTGCTCAACGGCGCCACCGAGCTCCTCGAGGAGCCGGTCTACGCCGAGGGCACCGAGTGCGACGACGTGGCCGACAACGACGGCGACAGCTACGTCGACGCCAACGACCCGGGCTGCGAGAAGGCCCCCTACTGGCGCGAGGGCGACGCCTACGCCGACCCCGACGACGACCCCGAGCTCGCCACCGAGTGCTATGACGGCGTCGACAACGACGGCGACGGCTGGGTCGACGCCCTCGACGGTGGCTGTGTCCACCCCACCACCGGTGACCCGGACGGCTTCCAGGACGACGAGTCCGCCGACGGCCCCAGCGACACCTGCGGCAACGGCGCGGACGACGACAGCGACGGCTGGGTGGACGAGGACGATCCGGACTGCACCAGCTTCACCAACGAGGTGGGCTTCGGCGACACGGAGTGCAACAACGGCGAAGACGACGACGGCAACGGCGACGTCGATGCCGAAGACGGCGACTGCGACGACGCCTTGGACGACGACGAGGAGACCGAGTCCACGACAGGGTGAGATCCAACTTGCGCTCAGGGCCGTCTTTGTGGCGCCTTGGGCTTGACGTCCGCGGCCTTCATCGATAAAAGCCGAGGGCTTCTGGGGGCAAGCTCCCAGGAGCCGCTCTCCGCTAGGAGGGCAACCTCCCGCCTCGGCGGGGTCGGTCTTTGAAAACCAGATAACAACAGTCGTTGATTCCAATAGAGTTTTGGA